>JAJDBS010000159.1 GCA_029261235.1 Nitrospirales bacterium | reverse complement strand
TGGGACCAAACCTGGCAGGAGATGGGTGAGATCATTTCCAGTGCCCACAGCGGCAAAGGCAATATTATGATCCCCGCTTTTACGGTCGGGCGTACCCAAGAACTCTTGTACATGTTCAGGCACTACTTTGATGAATGGAGGATCAGGGATTGGGAAGTGTTTCTGGATAGCCCCATGGGCATTGAGGCTACCGAGGTCTATGGCAAACACACGAAGATCTACGATAGCGAGGCCAAAAACATCTTAGCACAGAGCGGCAATCCCTTCGAGTTGCCAAATCTGCATCTATCTCAGCACAGCCAAGATTCAATGAAAATCAACCGACGCGCATCTGGCGCGATTGTCATCGCCGGAAGTGGTATGTGTACTGGCGGTCGCATCAAACATCATTTCAAACACAATATCTGGCGCGAGAACGCCCACGTGATGATCGTCGGTTTTCAGGCCAGAGGGACATTGGGTCGTGCTCTGGTTGATGGCGCCAAGTATATTCGATTGTGGGGCGAGACCATTCAGGTCAAGGCCCAGGTCCACACCATAGGGGGCTTATCTGCACATGCCGATCAACAAGGATTGATGGATTGGTACAAGCACTTCGAGAAACGGCCGCCTGTCGTGTTGGTCCATGGCGAACCTAAGGCCATGGATGTGCTGGCTAGTCGACTGAAGAGTGAATACCACGCTGATGTCGTGCAGGCAATATTTCAACAGAAGCTGACCATCTGAAAGTAGTTCGCGATTGTGTAACGAGCATTAAGATCTTTAGGACAGCTGTGACTTATGTTTGTTCAGCTTTGCAGATTCAAGAACAGCATTTAATTCTCCACCTATCAACAGAACCAATCCACTAAGGTAGAACCAAATCATCAGGACTATTACCCCGGTGATTGATCCATAAACAACATTATAGTTCATGAGCTTCTCAACATAGAATTTGAACGCCAGGACACCACTATCCACAGAGACACGGCCAGGACCGAACCCGGTGTGATCCACTGCCATCGATGTTCAATGTTTGGGGCCCAATAATAGATGAGGCTGGTGGCGAGGATCATAAAGAGGAAGGTGATAGGCCATTGCAGAATGGTCCACCAAAAGGTAAACAGCCAACTGAACCCCACCGTCTCGGCGATCCATTGGCTCAGAGATTCCCCTATGAGAATCAGGGTGATGGACACGATCACAAATGCGGCTGCCCCGGTTGTGAGCAAGACGGCCGTGAACGCAGCATTCCGTAAAGCTCTGGACTCCTTCACATTGTAGACGGTATTAAGAGTCTCAATTATGGCCATCATTCCCCATGATGCCGCCACTAACGCACCGAGGAGACTGAAGGAAAAAACTCCACTGCCGGCTCCCTAGCTGATTTGCCGGAAATAGTCCTCAACCAAAAAAAGAGATTCTTGTGGCAAAACCTTGTAGGAGTATCCCAGCAAACGAGGCAAGATCGATTGAATGGGCAACATTCCCACTAAGGCGGTGAGACCTAATAAGGCGGGGAAAAGAGCCAGAAGAAAATAAAACCCTAATTGGGCTGCGCGGCCAAGAATATCGTGCTGCCGTGATAAACGCCAGATTTTCTTGGACAAGCTCCACCAAGTGCGGAATCTTGATTGGTCCTCCTGTGATGCTGAAGGCCGCACGGGTTTCTCAGATACCTGCGAGAGGTTTTTAACTTCATTCTTCATAGCCATTGACCGGAGAACAGTGGAACGTCAGTTGAAAATAATAGAGATACATTCTGAAATGTCATAGACTTCTACTCACCCCCCTCTTTGAGGGTTGGTCAAATGGCCCAAAACATCGCCTGATGTAGAAAGATTTTCAAAGTAAAGACTTCATCAGATATGTTTTTTTCATACTCAGTTTCGTAAGCTAGAAGCCTAAGCTACCGTGCGAGCCTTCCCAACCTTGCACCGGTATCTGCGAAAAAGCCACCAGACACTCTAAAGGACGTATCCATGACATCGTAGTATCGATAACAGCTACACTCCCCTCCGTAAAAAACTAGAACGTAACCAGGGTTCTAACCTTCTTCCCCCAACTTCTGGCTGTGCCTAATTCTTGCATATCATCCCAACAGATCATGGCATAGGTTCTTTCAGCACCAAGCATGCTCCAACGGTTCGGAGACGGAAACACCGTGGGGGGCAAACTCCTCAATTTACTAACCGCGATGGGCACTCAACGGACTAGTAAAAGGTCGAGCAATTGAAATCCTGATCAAGTCCTGAAATGCCACAATTCAAAATTCCACATGGGGAAGAAATACACAGTCTCAGAACTCCAAACGCAAAGGGGAAAGGTGACATAGGAGGGCGGAATCAAACGGATCCAGATCTTTGTCCTAGTTATCGACCGCGGTCACCAGAAGTCACCATGCAACAGCATTCCGTGGCAATTAGAGTCCTGACAAAGGAGGCAAGTGGCAATCATGATTACCGTAGGCAAATTAAATCGAGAGGAACCGCTACATAGGGAGGATCATACCATGAGGTGGAAAGCATTCGTCGTCATTACAGTGGGTTTAACGTTACTGACAGGATGCGTGAGTAAAGAAAAGTATCAATCCGTGCTTTCTCAGCTAGAGGAATCCCAAAGAACCTCGACGCAGACTGGAGGGGACCTTGAAGCGTTGAAACAGCAAGCAGCGGCTGACAAGGAAGCCTTTACCCAGGAGGAAAGAAGGCTTGCAACCGAGATGTTCGCCGCGAGACAAAAGGAACAGCAGGCCCAGACAGACCTCGCTTCTGCCAAGTATCATCTTGGCAATGAACAAGAACAACGAAAACAAGCGGAGAAAGCGCTTACCGAACTTTTGAAGGATTATGAGCAATTAGAACAGACCGCGAGCCATCTTCGAACCAAGAAAGATGCCCTTGCAAACAACGCCAATGGCCTTCAAGCACGACTCGATAAAGCTAACGAGACGCTCAGTGATGCGGAGGCCCGCATTGCCGGGTTAGAAGAGGGAGAAGTCACCTTACGCCAAGAACGGGATCAATTTGAGAACCATTCCAATGATCTCCAACGTCAACTCAACACAACACAGCAGGAACTTGCTAGCAGTAGAAAAGCCTCTGATGACACAAACGTCCGCCTCTCGAATTTCCAACAGGAGAAAGATAATGCATTAGCGGCCTTGGCAGCCGAACAAGCCAAGGTTCATGCTTTGCAAGATGAGAAACAGCAACTGTTGTCTGATACCACCACCGCACAGGAAGAAATAGCACGTTTGCAAAAACGTGCGGGAGAACTCGAGACCATTTCCGCTCGTGTTTCCGTGCTTGATCAACAACTTATGGAGCGCGACCAGGAACTCGACGCCCTGGGCCAAGAGGCGACACAAATCATACAGGAACGCGATCAACTCACTGCAAACACTCTCTCCATCACAACAGCACTCGAGCAGAGCAAGGAGGAAATGGGTCTTCTGTATGCCCAAGTCCAAGAGTTAGGAAAGCAGCTCAAGGCCGAACAACTTGCAAGGGCCGACTTGGTCAAAGAGAAAGTCGCAAGAGAAGGAAACATTCAGTTACTCACCCAGTCCAAGGAAGATCTTTCCAGATCTCTAAAAGAGCAAGAGGCAGAGCGTACGGCTAAGGAGGCAGAGGTTCGGCGTCTAACTGAAACACACGAGAAACTGAAACAGTCCTTGGAGTCTGAAATTGAGAAAGGCGATATCCGGATCAAGCAGGTGCAAAACCGGCTACGGATCAACATGATAGACCAGATCATTTTTGATTCGGGGAAGGCTGAAATCACAACGGCTGGGCTCGAAGTACTGCATCGGGTCAGCGAGGTACTCAAGAGCGTCACTGACAAACAAATCCGTATAGAGGGGCACACCGACACCGTACCGATTGGGCCTAAGATTGTTGGTCGTTTCCCAACAAATTGGGAACTCTCTACTGCTCGCGCAACCAGCGTCGTGCGCTACTTGATCGACAAGGGCGGATTGGAGGAACCACACTTAGCAGCAGCTGGATATGCTTATAATAGACCTGTCGCAAGCAACCAGACGCCGGACGGACGTGAGCAAAACCGCCGCATAGAGATCGTTCTGTATCCAAAGGACTTGTCGGAAATCGCCAGCTTCTAATTGGTGGCGATCGCGCAAGAGAAGGAGAAATGGTATTGTCAACTTAACTCCAGAAGGGCAAATTGAACTCGCTATTCCAAGTCTTTCATGCGCACACCGTTTCCTTCCAGATCTGAAACGACTGGGTGCGCAGAAGACGATAATTGACCGCCTGCATGAGGTGGCGGCCAAGGCGAAAGAGATTTTGTGTGAGGCCATGCAGTGTGAGAAATCGTTGAGCCTGTAATAACGAAGCAAATCCGCGCATATGATATTCTTGTTGACGCGTCGGTTGATGCGACACTTCAGCACGGTTGTTCGCGTGGACCATATTAATATGCTCGACGGACGGCATTACCTCTTGATGAGCCGCGTCATAACTTTTGAGTTTGTCGGTGATGAGCCAGCGCGGTTCACCACCTTGACCTTTGATCAAACGGCGAAAGAAGCGTATGGCGGCCTTCTTATTACGTCGTCGCTGCACCAATATATCAATCGTATCACCATCTTGGTCGATCGCCCGCCAGAGATACTGATGTTCTCCTTGAATGGTGATGACCGCTTCATCGAGATGCCAGGCGTCGCCCAACTGGCCTTGTCGCTTTTTCAGTCGTCGCGCATAGGCAGGGCCAAACTTCTGACACCATTGCCGGACGGTTTCATAGGTGACGGTGATGCCGCGTTCGGCGAGGAGTTCTTCGACTTCACGGAAGCTCACGCAGAAGCGGTGATAGAGCCACACGACGTGGCTGATAATTTCGGCAGGGTAACGATGGCGTTGATAACTGGGTGTGGTGGTATTCATGCGGCCCAGTCTGCCCAACACAAGTTAAATTGACAATACCGATCGATGCCATGCTGCTCATCCCCACATGTAGAATTTCCACTCTACTGGTTTCATCAGAATGACTACCCTTTCCCGTCGCACTCATGTTGTGGTTTGGCTGATCGCCACCTCCATGATCGCCGCATGGGCGCTTGAAGTTTTTCTGAGCGCAACGCCCGAACGCCCGTTTGGTCATACTCAGGTGGCCCACATCGTCGGATGGGTTGGGTTCGTCATGATTGCCCTGACTTTTGTGTATCCAATTAAACGACGGTTGCATCCCAATCAGGTTTGGCCAAAAACATGGTTTGAAATTCACCAATCTCTGGGCATTGCAGGCCCTTTACTTATTTTGGTTCATTCAGGGCTACACTTTCACGCCATCGTCCCCGTCCTTGCCCTCACGGCCATGATCCTTGTGGTCTTAAGTGGCATTACAGGACAGGCCTTACACCACCTGGCTTTTCAAACACTCAATAAACAGCGCCATGAACTGGCAACGGAGGGCTTATCTGAAGAAGCTGTTGAATCCCGTCTTCATGATCTGGCTATGCAGGAAGAAACCCTCCGAGGATGGCTATGTGTGCATGGCCCCTTCACCCTCACATTCGTGGTGCTCACTCTGATTCATATCGGAGGAGCCCTCTACTATGGAGGATGGTAGCTAGTGTGGTGCCTACGGCCATGGGTTTCTACGGTCATTCGCATTCTGACCGTTCTGTTGATTGGATACATCGCCTGGGGAACGGTGCATTCGCCTGAAGCGTTGTGGGCCCCTGGCCATCTGAGCCGCCATCATGCCGATCTTAAAAAATGTGACCTCTGTCATGAGGCCTTTAAAGGCGCGACGAATGACAAATGTCTCGCCTGTCATTCGGCCAAAGTGTTTCAGACACGATCGGACGTTGCCACCAGTCAGTTTCATCAAAAAGTCATTGATGACCAGCAATCCTGCCTTGCCTGCCACACTGAGCACCGTGGAGTCCTGGCAAACATTACTAGGGGCACAATGCATAATCCGCATGGTGAGTTTATCTTTCGGGCCACGGGCGCCTCTTCATGCTCGGATTGTCACACAATGAAAGCAGGGAAGAACAAGACACAACAAGGTCTTTTACAGAATGCCATGGTCCGTCATCTTATTGAGGAAGGAGAGGGCGCACACCAACTAGGAAAGTTTGCCACTTGCTTGAAGTGTCATGTGGGTGGGCAGTTAGACGTTGAAGAAGAGGACGATTAAAACAGGGCGCAATTTCAGTTTGATGACTTCCATACCAACATCCCCCATCACAAATGGACATGAAGAAACCTCGCTTACATGAGAATTTGAGCAGCCGCCGAACGCGCAGGAAACTGAACTGCAATTCTCGGCGTCATAAGTTGGTCCGGTCTTATCTCGGAAAATATCTTTGTGTTCTGAGACAAAACTTTACCAGCATCAACATCACCGGCACTTCAATCAGCACGCCGACAACCGTGGCTAAGGCCGCACCCGAAGACAGTCCAAACAGCATGGTCGAGGTCGCGATCGCCACTTCAAAATGATTCGACGCACCAATCATGGCCACTGGAGCAGCGTCTTCATAAGGCAACTTCATTATTTTGGCCGCGGCATATCCCAGTCCAAAAATAAGAACTGTTTGTAAGAAGAGGGGGATGGCAAGCCAAAGAATGGTCAACGGGTTATTCAAAATCACCTCACCCTTGAAACTGAAGAGCAGCACAAGTGTGGTTAAAAGAGCCAAAATGGTCACCGGAGTGAGAACGCGCAGGAATCGTTCGTTAAACCATGCTTCCCCTTTTGATCCAATGATCCATCTTCGTGAGAGATGCCCGGCGACAAGAGGCAACCCGACATAGATGGAAATAGAGAGCAGAAGGGCTTGCCAGGGTACCGGAAGCCTGCCCACCCCAAGCAGAAAGCCTCCCAAAATGCCATAGAGCAGCAGCATGGTCAAGGAGTTAATGGCCACCATGACAAGGGTCAGGCCATCGTTTCCGCGTGAGAGATATCCCCATACCAGCACCATCGCCGTGCAGGGAGCAATTCCCAAAAGAATACAACCCGCCAGGTAACTTCGCCATAACGGTATTTCCAACAGCTTCACCCCTTCTGATAGCACCACGGTCCCTGCTCCGTACACCGCACCAACAGGCAGATCTAATCCGAACGGCATCTTCACTAAATCAGTGGCATCGGGGCCAATAAGATTATTGAACACCACTCCCAGAAATAACAGCGCGATGCCATACATGGTAAACGGCTTGACCATCCAATTTATAAAGAGTGTCAGAAAAACAGGCTTGCCACTTTTGGCGGACTTGATGGCTTTGCTGAAATCAATTTTCACCATAATCGGATACATCATGAAAAACAGGCACACCGCAATAGGGATGGAAACCACTGGCGCATCGTTGACGGTGATCGACATGCTGTCGAGTGTTTTGGCTAAATTGGGAGCAAGTTTTCCTAGCCAGATGCCACCGATAATGCATACCCCAACCCAAACGGTGAGATATCGCTCAAAGACACTGCTCATGTGTCGGTCGTTAGCCGATTCGATTGGACTTGTCATTGAATTTTCCATCTTGTTGGTAAAAATAGTTGCACTATTGAGTCGATTGGTTCGTCGACAAAAGATGCCCTAGGTTTTGAAGTCGGGCCAACTTTGGGAAGCATGCCCGGAATCACGTTTTGGGTGAAAGTTTCCCGTCCTGGATTGGTCCTCAGTTTTGTGAAACAGCCGATCGCTGGACCTGGCCAGATGGCAATGAAGCAACGGGACCGGATGGATTCATGCGATCTCCAATCAGGAGGAAATACAGCACGGGGATCACGACAAGTGTGAGAAGCGTGGCCGCACCCACACCAAAGAGTAACGAAATCGCTAAGCCCTCGAAAATCGGATCAAACACGATCGCAAAAGCCCCTACGATCAATGTGCCGGCTGTGAGGAGGATTGGACGCGTTCGAATGGCTCCGGCGCGAATTATCGCTTCCTGAACCGCCATGCCTTGAGCTTGCTGGAGCTGGATAAAATCCACTAACAAGATGGAATTGCGGACGACGATTCCCGCCAGAGCAATAAACCCGATCATGGACGTGGCTGTAAAGTACGATCCTGTCACCCAGTGTCCTGGGAGAATGCCAATAAGCGTCAACGGAATCGGCACCATAATAATCAGTGGGGTCAGAAACGATTGGAATTGCCCCACGATCAACAGATACATGAGTAAGAGGGCTACGCCAAACGCGAGGCCCATGTCTCGAAACGTTTCGTAGGTAATCTGCCACTCACCATCCCACTTCATCGAGAGGCGATCTTCAGCCCAGGGTTGAGCGGTGTAATGCTGTTCAATCGTTCCTCCGTGTGAGAGCTCCATGTTCTCAATTCGATCTCCGATATTAAGGACCCCGTACACCGGACTTTCCCCAATCTCTTGTCCTGCCACATTGCCGATCACATAGACAACAGGTTTTTGATTTTTATGATAAATCGCCTTCTCTTGAATTGTTTGCTCAACTCGTAAAAGTTCTGAAAGAGGAATCATGTGTCCTGATTGACTCTTGAGCGCAAGCTCTCCGAAGTGTTCAAGACTGCTTCGCTCCTCGACGGGAAGCCGAAGGACGATCTGTACAGGGCTTTTTTCATCCTCAATGTGAACGAGTCCCACGCCCATTCCTCCAAGGGCCATCTGCAACGTCTTGACGATTTCTTCGGAAGCGATGCCCGCCTGTGCGGCTTTTGTCCGATCAACAAGAAACACATATTTCACCTGATCATTCTCAATGTAATCATCAACATCAACCACGCCCTCAGTTGTGTGAAAGAGGTGGCGAATCTCTTTAGCGGCTGTGCGTTGCCGATGGTAGTCAGGTCCGTAAACTTCCCCCACTAACACCGCCTGAACCGGAGGGCCTGGGGGCACTTCAACAACTTTCACATTGGCTCCATATTCCTGAGCAATTTGCTGAATGTCAGGACGAATTCTCAGGGCAATATCATGACTTTGATCCGTCCGTTCGCCCTTTGGAGCTAAATTGATTTGAATGTCGGCCTCGTGTGCCTTTTGCCGGAGAAAATAGTGTCGAATCAAACCATTAAAATTGAAAGGAGAGGCCGTACCAACATACGCCTGATAATCACGCACTTCTGGAACTTTTTGAAGATACCCGGTCAAGGCTTTGGCGACGCGGGCTGTTTCTTCAAGAGTCGTCCCTTCTGCCATATCAATGACTATTTGTAACTCACTTTTATTATCAAACGGCAGCATCTTCACCAACACATCACGCGTGTAAAAAAGCATACTGGCGGCAATGAGCAAGAATACGACGAAGCAGAGAACTCCCCAGGCAATCAGACGGTGCGAAATCAGAGGAGTGAGTAATCGTTTGTAGAATCGATACGATCGTCCTTCCTGCCCTTCCATGCCAGGCCCTTCACCGGGTGGCAAGGCCACTCCCTGATGATGACACGTCTGACAAAACCAGGGAATCACCACAAAGGCAAACAAAAGGGAATACAACATGGCGAGAGAAGCATTAACAGGGATTGGTCTCAGGTAGGGGCCCATGAGACCAGACACGAAAGCCATTGGCAGGATGGCGGCAAAAAACGTCAGGTTGGCTAAAATCGTAGGATTCCCAACTTCATCCACTGCTGAGATGGCGACCTCTCGATGGGGCAGGTTTCGAATGCGTAAATGTCGTAAAATATTTTCTACGACCACGATGGCATCATCAACCAAAATGCCAAGTGAGAAAATTAAGGCAAACAACGTGACGCGATTAATACTGTACCCAATCAACATCGAAGTGAACAGGGTAAGGGCGAGAGTCAGTGGAATGGAAATAGAAACCACCAACGCCGGTCGCCAACCAAGGACAAATCCCAAAAGAAGGACGACCGCAATAATGGCGCTAAGGAGTTGCCAGAGTAGCTCGTTAGCTTTTTCATTGGCGGTCTCTCCGTAATTCCGTGTCACTGTCAACTGCACATCAAATGGAAGCAGCTTGCCTTTTAGGGCTTCAACCTTCCGAAGGATGTCGCGCGCCACTGTGACGGCATTGGTTCCGGTCTGCTTGGCGATGGCAATTGTTACAGCCGGCCACTCGCCCTTGAGTGTGTCTTTTTCGGGGAGTGGAGAAGAAGGGCCGAGACCAAACCAGGTATACGAACGTGGTTCGGTGGGTCCATCAGTAATAGACGCCACCTGGTTCAGATAGATAGGTCGATCGTTGTGAACACCCACAACAAGGGAGGCCAGATCATCCACTGACCGTATGAATTGACCAGCCTGGACCAAAGACACCCGATTCTGATTTTCAAACTGACCAGATAAGAGTTCTAGATTTTCGCTTTGGATCACCTGGGCAAGGCCAATAGGTGTCATCCCATAGGTCTTCAATCGAGCGGGATCAAGAATCACGCGCAATTCCCGATCACGGCCTCCAACAATAAAACCACCTGAGGTATGAGGAATCTTCTTAATTTCTTCCAGGACCCGTTCTCCCATGCGACGCAATTGGAAATCAGTGTACCGTTCGCTGGAGAGGGTCAGCGTGACGATGGGAACATCGTTGATGTCACGCGGCTTTACCATAAAAGGGCCAGCACCAGGTGGGAAAAGATCCTGGTTGGACATCAGTTTGTCATACAGATTGACGAGACTATCCTCCATGTTTTCCCCGACATAGAACCGAACAATAAGTAGCACGCCCCCTGGCTGGGAGATGGAATACACATATTCCACCCGCGCAATCTCTGAGAGCTTTCGCTCAAGTGGTTTGGTGAGTTGTTCTTCAACAATTTTTGGAGAAGCCCCAGGAAATGGAATGAAGACATCAGCCATCGGCACAACAATCTGTGGCTCTTCTTCGCGCGGCGTCACCAAGATGGCCAAAAGACCAAGTAACAGAGTCGCAAGGATAATAAGAGGGGTCAGGCGACTGTCAATAAAAAGCGAGGCGAGGGCTCCACTGATCCCATGCCGTGTGCTCGTTGGGGTCACCGCGTATTCCCTATTGAGCTCTCGTTGATGAGTCGCGCCCCATCCACGCCTTGTTCGGCGTTAGCGAGGATTGACTCATCAGGGTTAAGGCCTGAAAGGATCTCCATTGCCGAAAAGGGAAGTCCACCATCCACGTTTCGCCCCGCTTTGACCCAACGGAGACGGATGACCTGGTCCGGCTGAACGACAAAGACTCCCGTGAGTCCATTACGAGTCAAGAGACTGGACACCGGCACAATCGTCGTCTGCATTCTCGATTTGGTATACACCGCTCGACCGAACATGCCGGATTTAAGTTCTGGCACAGTTGGAAGATCAATCTTGCCTAAAAAAGTATGGGTTGAAGAATCTCCAGTGGGAACGACCTGGGCAATCGTTCCAGTTACTGGTGATGGCACACCGTCGTGTTGAAGGGCGTCAATGATAATTGGCAGCGATTTCCCCTGCGTGAAGGCCTGAAGATCTTTCTCTGGAACCATCACTTCCAATCGGAGATGATGGGGATCTTCAAGTTTCAGAAGGAAGTGACCAGGGGAAGCAAACTCACCAGGTTCGATCATTCGATCGGTAATCTGACCAGGAAAGGGTGCCTTGATCACAGCATAGCTCAGCTGTGCTTGCGCCCCTTGCTTGGTAGCTTGAGTCCCTTTGAACACTCGACGGGCATTGTCCAATTCTTGTTTCGCCACGGAATCTTCTTTAAAGAGACGCTCCATCCTTGCGAGGGTGATCTGTGCATTTTCTAATTCAGCCTCCGCATGCGCGAGTGCGGCTTGCAGATCACGACTTTCTAACACCACAAGCCTCTGCCCTTGACGAACCACATCACCTTCACGAACGTTGACCTCTTGGACGATACCTCGAATTTTGCTGGAGAGCGTGGCTTCCGTTTTGGCCACAACCAAACCTGTGACTTCTATCTGGATTGGAATGTCCACACGTTGCGCCGTAACGACTTCTGCTTGAACCGACGGAGGTGATGGCTCGGGAGAGCGCTCGTCACTTGAACCGCACCCTGCGGACCACATGACACACACGGAAGCAATGCCAAAGAGAACCCTCTTCATCCGAAATCCTTTTTCCCGAGCTGGCCAGTCATCAGGTGTAAGCGAGACTGGCTGATTTGAAAATCATACAGAGCATTGAGGCGATGACGTTTCGCCTGTGCCAAGACCAGCTCAGCGGTGAACAAGTCCAACACAGGAGCCAATCCAGCCTGGTAGCGATTGCGCACAATACGCAGATTTTCTTCAGCCTGTTCCACCGCACGGGCTGTGACCTTAAGACGTTCGTGTGCCGAAGTGAGCTGTGATGCTGAATCGACGACTTCCACCTCGATGCTTCGTCGTTTCGCTTCCAGGAGATGCCTGGTTTTGGATTCTTGCGCTTTGGCTTTTCGGACCTGCGCTGAATCGCCCAAACCCTTAAAGAGATTGAGATTAAACATCCCCAGAACCGAATAGTTGTTCGACCCGTTTGAGCTAAAAGGCGCAGTATTATTCAGCTCATAATTAGCTTGGAGATTCAAATTAGGGAAATACGCTGACTCGGCAACTTTGGTTGAAAGCGAAGTCTGATGCCATTCAGAAGACAGTTGTCGGTAATCAGGCCGAGATTCTAATGCATCAGAAATCAGGCCTTCGAGATTGACCTCTGACATGTCACTCGCGGCCAAAGGCTCAGTGGAATCCACAGGATAGTCAACTCCAATCCGATGACGGAGCGCTAACGTGGCGACGCCAACCCTCTGCCTCGCACGAATGCTCTCTTCCTGGTGACCCGCCAGGCGAACTTGGGCTTGGAGGAGATCAGACTTCACCACCACACCTTCACGATACCGCCGAGCAATTTGCTTGGCATTCGATACAGCGATCGTTAGGGTTTCGGCTGCAATAGTGAAGGTCGATTTCGCCAGGGCTAAATCGTGGTAAGTTTTCGTCACATGAAACAGCATGCGCTGTCGGGTATCTTCAAGCCCCTCAATTGAAATAGTTTGGCCAACTTCCGCCATCCTCATCCCCAAGTTTTCTCGGCCCCCATTATAAATGGGCTGAGTAAGACTCAAGGCTGACCTGAAGTTTTCGGTTAAACCTGGGTTGTTGAGATTTGTCACGTCGAAATCGGCCTGGGTAAAGCGTCCTTGGTCTAACTGAATCCCAAAAGCCTGTGATGGTTTATTAGTATTTGTATAAGTCCCAATCGCATCAATTCTGGGAAGGAATGCCGCCAGAGCAATGTCACTTTGAGCCTCGGAGGCCTCAACATCTGCTCGAGATGACTCCATGGTAGGGTTATGCTGAATGGCCAATTCCAGCGCTTGGGCCAGTGTGAGCTTTCGAGGAGTCTCCGCAGATACTCCCGGTTCGGCAAACGCACACACTGCAACCAGAACATAGAGGGGGACAAGCAAGAATTTTCGGTTTGAACCCGGGAAGCAATTCATCGACATATCCTCACAGACAAAAAAAACAGAACATGACTCACTCTTGTTCTTGGAGTCCTTCTTAAAAGACACGACTGCTTCTTGGCAGACCACCCAGGAAAAACCTGGTGCAAAAGATTGACCAAGCAAATATCTGAGTAAATAGTCTGCTGCATCTATCAACTGTGGCTTCTTGCTACATCGAACATTAATAGAGCTGTCGCAGAATTACCCTACTTAAGCCAGAGAAGGCCTAAGGTGTATTGGCAACTAAGGGGAGCTAAGAGTTCGATTTAGCCAAGGAATGGTCCTATTATTGCTTCTGCATGGAACAAAAGGAAGGAGTCTATCTATGAATGTGTTATTGGCGGTAGATCAGTCAAAGAATTCTTCGGCGGCAACCACATTTGTCGAGGCACTTCGAATCCCAGCTAGTTCTAAATTGTATGTTCTTTATGTGGTCGAACCGCAAAAATTGCGACCAGGACCAGATGATTCCTCCCCTATGTTTGAACCATTACGAGAAGAACTTTCCAACATTCGTCAGAAGACAATGGAAAAAGCCCGTCAGTTAGTCAATCGCCTGGCAGCACTGTTTTCCCAGCAGGACATGGAGATCCATCCCATGGTTGTTGAAGGGATTCCCGGAGGAGAGATTCTGACAGCTATTGACCAGTATCAGATTGATCTTGTGGCATTGGGAACCAAAGGTCTGACAGGAATGAAACGTTTTCTCCTGGGCAGTGTGAGTGAGTGGATGCTCTATGATGCCCCTTGCTCCGTATTAGTGGTACGCGGCCGACCTCAGTGGTCAATGGCATCGAACGCCCGAGGATTACACGTTCTGCTGGCTATGGATGGGTCAACAGATTCCTGGAAGGCGGTAGCCTTGCTCAAGACGCTCAAGCTTCCAGGAACGTCACGCCTGACCATCCTTCATGTCGTAGAAAAACCTGCGGGGCTAAAAACCTTGGAGTGGGTCTCGGGTCGTATGGACGCGACAATATTTTCTGAGGATTGCAGACGGACGGGACGGCAAGCGGGGACGCAGCTACTTGAGGAAACTCAACGGGATCTGAGAGGCGAAGCGTTTGAAGTCGACACCAAGCTGACCGAGGGCCACGCGGCAGATGAAATCCTCAAAGCCGCTCAAGATGTCCGAGCAGATCTCATCGTCGTAGGATCAAAGGGCGTGACGGGATTCAGACGAATGATGATGTTAGGAGGCGTTTCGCACAAAGTCGTTCGGCACGCGCCATGTTCTGTTTTAGTGGCACGAAATGTCAATCAACCTCAAACCGTAAAACACTCAACCACGAGATAATAAACGGCACTTCTTATTCTTCTTGTTGGAAATTCTTCAAAAATCCGGGCCACCCCTGAGGAAACAGCCAGACAAAAACAAGAACCAGCAACGTCAGCATCATGCCACCAAAAAACATGGGGATACTGATATAAGCCAGCCAGTCCACTGAGGCTTTGGCGGCAGGCTTTCCCATGGACGCAATGCGAAGCCCGGCAATCAGCCAACAAAAGGGATACAACAACGCTCCGCCTCCGACAGCGAGGCTCACCCATTTACGCACAGAACGCGAGGCCGGGCTCAAGGCGAGCGCGAGGATAATACCGACCCCCAATGCGCCAAGCCCTTGCGCGTGGAAATGCGCTCGCTGGGTATACCGCCAACTGTCATGGACTTGTTTCTTGATGTTCGCCGGCGTTTGTTCATGGATAGCCGGATGGGCTTTTACTTCGGAAAGAAAATGGCCCTTGATGTCGTCCTCAATGATGCCAAACGCCATCCCGCCACCGTCCCAAACACAATCGCCAGGAAAGCCAGCACGAGGCCAGAGATGACTGGTGCCATATAGTCTTTAACCATGGAATACCTCCAAAATTACTCGCTAGGTTTCACATTCAAGGGAATCCCCAGTTGCTGAAAAATCTCCCGGTCTTCCTCGATGTCTTCGTGATCCAACCCCAATCGTTCCCAATCCTCACTTTCAGCTTCATCGCTTTCACCCGCTTCTTCACCCTCATAAACGACGGCATGGCAACTGACGCAAAAGATTCGTTTCTCGATGTGACAGGCAAAGCATTTGGGTGCTAACTCCAGATGATGCTCAAGTAGCTCGCCATGATAGGTGAGAAATGTCGGAGGATGCGGGACCGGAATGCTTTTGAGGGTTTCGGTTAATGCTGGCGACAGTTCATCGGCCAGGGCTGAGGAGGGCAATACGAGGAAACCACTTAATATGGAAATTCCTAAGAAGCAATCCCCGATAAAGAAAATTGCTACCCAGTAATTTTTCATCTTATCTTTACCAATACCATCTGCTGAAAACATGATCACATTGAGAACGTGTCGGTTACTCCTTCATTCATGATCTGCGACATGGAGGCTTGGATATAATTGTCCGATGCAATCCGAGCAAATCCCATGCGTAAAATCGACCCCTGAATACTGACGAATATAGGTTTCAAATGTCGTCCAATTCCCTGCACCGTCCCGAATCTTTTTGCAAGAAGCACAGATAGGTAGAGTTCCCCGTAACGTCTTGATTTCTGCAAGGGCCTGTTCCAGTTTCGTAATGAGGTGCTCTCTCTCTCGTTCGTGGGTTTTGCGCTCAGAAACATCATGGATAATGGAATACAAAACTTCCTCACCATCTTTGATGATCGGTCCGCTAGAGACTTCAACATCTTTTATTTCTCCGCTCGCCAATCTATGACGAAAGGTGAAATGCGTCTGTGCCCCCCGTTTGGTTTCATGCATTTTCTCAAACACGTGTTTCTCAGGAAGCATATTGATGTCCATGATTGTCATATTCATGAGGTCCAGTTTGGTATAGCCATAGTAATCGCAGGCTGCCCTATTGGCGTCGAGAATATTTCCATTCAATGGGTGAATGATGAGCATCATGGCATGGTTATTTTCAAAGAAATTTCGACAAAATGACTCAGCTTTCTCAAGCCCAATCGTTAAGTCAGCAACGCGTTGTTGTAATGCTTCGTAGGTTAATTCATCATACATGCCAATCATTCCTTATTGAGGGAACGTACGATGAAAAAATTAACAGCACTCCCCTTCGCCCATTTTCTGATGATGCTCCATCTCCCCCATTCCACCATGTTGCCCTCGCCCTCTTCTCTTCCCGCCTTGGTCCATTGATCCCATTCCTTCATGCCTTCTCATGCCTCGGCCGCCATGACCACCCGAAAAGCTGCGCTCGTATTGCATGACGGTCCATATCTCTTCATCAGATAGTAACCCACCAAATGGAATCATCGCGGTCCCTGGTGACCCATGCTTAATCACCCAAAAGATTTCACCCTCGGTGCGATGACGCCACATCCCATGATGTCGAAAATTGCGAGGCGAGGGCGTTAAATTAACCCCTCCTGGCCCATCTCCACCTCCCGTTTTTCCATGACAGTTAAAGCAGGTGCCTTTGCCTTCATAAATCGCTTTTCCTTGTGCCACCACTTCCGATGATTGCGGCAAAGGACTCGTCAGAGCTCGAGCTTCTTCTAATTTATCCGCAGGGACCCTTGGCATCATCATTCGTTGATGCCCCTGTTGTTGTTGAGCGGACACCATCGGCACACCAATGACCAATGACAGCATGAGTCCAGCCGACCATCGAATAACATTCTTCATGCGATTTTTCTCTCCTTCACTTCTTGGGATGGGTCCGCATTGTGCGGACCCAAACATTGATTCAGGCCTACGTGAGAATGTTCCAAAAACTTGCCTAACCTTTAACTGACCGGCTCAATAATCCCACAGGCATCGCGGGAACCTCCCGCACATCCCTTATTGAGTTCATCATCCTGATCACAATACAGATCTTCATTGGTGTGAATGATAAACGAGCTGCCATTTTCATCAAAGACACTCAAGAGACCACTCGAAAGTGTCACACGGCTAGTAGCCATATGCACTTTGCCTACCCCGTTCACGACATCGATATTCACTAAATCCCCCATGTGATAGGGATGATTAAAATCCGGGGCATCGGGTGTGGATTTGCCAAACGGACCAGGATCATGATGGCCTTTGGCCGAACCGCATGGCTGACAGGAAGCCACTTCATGAATATGAACGGCATGCTTCCCATCTTTGAGGCCTTTGACCTCCATGCGGATATCCACCAGCTTAACCCCCTCAGAAGATTCCCGTTCTTTAAGAGTAGCTGTTCCAGTAATGTTCGAGTCTGTGCAGCCCTCTATGGTCGCCTTGGCCATCTTGGCGTATGGTCCATGCCCATGCCCATAGTGACTGCATCCCGAAAGAACCACGACTGCCAAACCCAATAGCCACATCTTGTGGTGTTGAAAAAATACTGCTCGCTTCATCGTCGACCTCCTTGTTGAATAAAAATAGACTTCAATCACATTCGCGTCTTCTTAAGGCTAATGGATCCATTACATATCCCCAAATGTCCGGATATACGTCACGATTTCCCATACCTCTTCCTCAGATAAATACAGTGGCATATAAGGCGCCATGTCCGTACCATGACTACCATGCTTGAGAATCCAAAACATTTCTCCATCCGTCCGAGCCGCCTGCCAGGCAGCATCGGCGAAATTGGTTGGGGATTGTCCTCCATGTGGCGTGATCCGTCCACCGCTGGTTCCCCCAGCCCCTTCCAGCCCGTGACACGCTGAACAGAACGCCTTCCCCTGATAGAGCTTTTTCCCTTTTCCCACGCTGTTCGCAGACGGCAAAAACGGATTTTTGAAAGATTGGGCTTCAGCCAAGTGTTCCGGTGGAACCCGAGGTTTGAGATCACCCGGACTTCCCGCCCAGGCAAGTGTACTGGTAACGATGAACAGGATAAGGCTCATCAAGACTTCACTGAATATTTTCCGACCACATCCATGCATCCCGTGCGGTTCCTTTCCTATAACCGTTGAATCACGTCTCTTTCCGTTTATAAAGGGCTTTCCCTTTCTCGAAAATATTCGGAGAATCAGTTAGGGAATTGGTAAGCCCCAGTGCGAGTTCACGTTTGTCGTTCGGCACACAAGTCCGTTTCATATCCGTACCGTTTTCAACGACGGGAGTGATCGGCAACCCTCCATTCAGCACACTCAGAACCATTACTGTATCCATGGCTTAGCCCTTCCGCTTTCTAGATAAACGAAACACAAGGATTCAGAACAAAGAACCCTTCACCTAATCTTCTCCCTTAAACTCTCCACCTAAACCCAACCCTATCCAGGCTCGTAAAAGATCATGTCGGGTCACGGTATAAACAACCTGGCCATTGCGTTCGACTGGTAAGTTCAGGAATCGATTATCTTCCATAATTTTGACCGCCTCCTTGATAGAAGTAGTATCAGTGATACTGATCCGTTCTTTCACCATGATGTCTTCGGCCTTGACTGCGTTTAAATCCTTTCCGTCTTCTAAGGCGCGCAACACATCAATTTCACTGATAAATCCAACAAAGCGGTTGCTTTCGTCGACGACTGCCCCCCCAGGGGTATGCTGAGATAACAATTCAACGGCTACTTCCATCCCGCTGAGATTTTCTCGAAATTTCACTTCGTTTGTTGGCAGAATTTGTCCCACAGTTTTCAATCCGTCTGCTGGATTACCTTGGACTGTCATGATTAACTCCTTCTTGAATTCCCTGCCCTACCGGACAGGGAGCTCTCGTTAATTAAAAAATGAATTCACTATTGGCTATAGAAACGTCATGCTTAATCCTGCCCATTCACTCACACCACTCCTACTTCGGTTGATCAAAGACATGACCAATCGATTGCGGAAAGGTCACGGTTCCATCCAGGAAGTCTTTGCCCTTGATCAGCCCAACACGTCGAATCAATCGAAACACCACAATCTCCTTGGTAAAAATGAATGCCGTCACATGAATTTTAGTTTTAAGATTCTAAATTAAGTACACATCGTCTGTTCTTTTTGTTTCCATCTTTTTTTTTATTCTTTTCGATGACTCTTTCAAGTTCGGTACCATTATGAAAATTCCTTTTTAATGAAGACTTTAGATTCGTGCTCCATTAAAGATCCTCGTCCTCATGAGGCATAAGGCCACAGGAATCCGAACGACGAGAGGGTAATATTGCTCCACTTCAAAAAAGTTCGTGCGAGATTAGGAGATTGAAGGTGTTTTTCTCGACCACGGCGTAGCAGAGTTTGGCCTCTGCGAGTTCAATCACTCGAGGAGAGCGGAAGTGGAGCTTTCAAAGAAAGGATCGAGATCTCTCGACAAGGCATCAATTTCGTTAGGGAAAGGGAACTGGTGACACCATCCCTTATCGCATCTCGGTCGTGGAGGATAAACGCGATATACACAGTATGCGCGTTGAGGAATCTACTGCGTGACCCGTCGACCAAAGACACTTTGAAGCATGCCTAGTCAAGAGTCCGTCAGTTGGAACATTTCGTGACAGGCTGTACAGCGACTCGTAATGCTTGAAAGCTGACGGAGCACTTCCTGCGAGGTAGTTCCTTTGGTGATGGTATCGGCAAGTCTATCGAAATCCTTATGAACAGAGATGCCCATTTGCTTGAAGGGCAGAGGAAGCTTGAGCATCAGAGCAGGATTGGTATCTGCCGCCATCTCCATTCCCCCAGAGCGGGCCGCAGCCGCGGCCTGCGTTCGTCCTGGAGACGCATCTGGATCACTTAAACCTGTTACGACGCCATGTACGGTCTGTAGCAGCTGCCGCATTTCTTTGAGGATAAACGCACGTTCAGCCGGTGCCAGTTGAATCGCGGTTCTACCGTCATCACCGGGGGCAGTACTTCCTGTGATGAAAAACCAACCCAACATACTTGCACCAACAACCCAAAGAAGTAAGCTGAGCCAGCAAAAAGTTTTTGATGGTAAAAGTTGAGGTGGCATGATATTTCCAGGAACAGGTATTCTTAAAAAAAAATAGGGTTTCTCAGAAATGCCTTCTTCGAGAAAATCTTTCTCGCTCTCGATGTGCTCTACTGCGATCCTTCCAGCTATCACCGGAAGGATCGAAACAGATGACTATCTGACCCTACCAATTCGTTTCTCAAAATTTCTCCGATTGGTTTCTAAGAACAACTGTAGGGTTTACAATCAGCACGAGAACGGGAAAGTGCCGTAGATGACAACTACCGACCACGCCCTCCTATTCCTCCGCTCTTTCCACCACCCCCGCCCGAAGGAAAGCTTGGAGTGTTAGAACGATCCTGAGAGCGAATTCCCTTCCCCAAACGATCCTGCTTCATTTCCTTTTCTCGAAGTTGCTCGCGAAGCTTCTCCTTTTCTCTCAGCATTTCTTTTGTCTGGTCCTTCTCCTGGAGCTGTTCTTGGCGCTGAAGGCGGTCCCGATCTTTCGCTTGGCCTTGGGACCATCCCATATCGACTACGGCAAAAGACAAACCCACACTGACTGCGAGAACACTGAAAAAAGCCTTTGAATGTATCATGACATTCCTCCTTTTGTAGAAAACAGAAGCAATATTGCTTCTGACCGATGAATCGGCTTATATGCACGAAAGTAAAAAAACAGGACGACGACAACCTTCCTGCCTAAGACATTGGCGTTCCCTTCGTAAAGATCCATTCTGCCAGGTGATCCTCCCTTTTCCAGGGATATGAATCCTCTCTCACAATTTGTTCTATGTCAGAGGGGAAAGTTTCCAGCCTGCGTCGGAACTCGCGACCCTACCACCCGTACATTTTGTACAATGAACTCAGCAAGATCGACACCAGGTACTATTCATTTTTAAATCCCCTCATAATCTTCCTTCTAGATCTCACAGTCATTACTAGGATTCAGAACGAGACTCACTCCTAATTGAATATTCACACGTTAACTGTGGCATTTCAGGACAAACCCGCCATCCAGGATAGGGGTAAAAGTCAACAGACTGTGTTCGTAGCAAGATCCGTATTCAAAGACATGTGATACACGAAATCCTCCAAGCAAGGACACTATCCTGTGGCGAATTCACGAGGAACACGCCCTATGGGGAAACACTTGATGAAGGGAATTCTGGCGTATTCGCTTTCAGATCCCCATAAGACTCTGTTGTTTATGAGATGGCATGCGTTTTGATATTCGAATGTATAAAGACGAGATGGAGGCTCTTTCGAATTCAGAAATGCTGTGTGATGCCAGTTGTAGTTTCACAAAAAAGAAGAGGATGAAAGATGTGTTGCGAACAATGTCGTGGGTTGATGGTGCTGGATGCTTGTCTGACCGTGGAGTGTCCGGAACCAGGAGTATGGGCGTACGTGCTCCGTTGTCTGAATTGTGGGAGGCTATTAATTCGAAAATCTTACAGACCTGAATATATGACCGGCGAAACAGGCCGGCATCCCGTTTCTTTTATTGTGCCACGACATGTGATTGAAGATTGATGATGTCAAGAAACAATGAGTCATCGCCGTTCAAACGAAAATTAAACAAGCCTATGATTTTCACTCGACTGCCTGGGTTATTCCTCGTCTCGTGTGTGATTACCTTTGGTTGCTCTCATCAGCCCGGGTCACATGATGGCACCCACTTGAATCAAGACAATGCCGGGGCGATGGAATCCGTGCACAATGATCGCCGAGCTTTCAAGCTTAGCCCGTCAGCTGAAAAAATACATCGTTCCGTCATGCGTGAACATTTAGAAGCCATCCATGAAATTGTCAGCGCGTTAGCCGAGGGAAATTTCTCCAAGGCAGAACACATCACGATGACACAATTAGGGTTCGCCAAACACCGGGAAGCGATGCGTCGACAGCAGCCAGAAGCGTTTTCACCTATTTATCATGACCTTGCGATGGCTCATCATGAAGCAGCCGAAGAACTCGCTCACGCCATGCCTTCGCACGATCTGAAAGAAATTCTTCCCCACTTGGAGCGAACATTGCTTGCCTGTGTGGCATGTCATCAGGCATTTGAGCTCTAGGAGATCATCTCGTACAACGAACGATTCTTACTCATCTTTGCCTTTCTTGTTTCTCCCTAAAAGAAAGGCTCATATCATGTGCCATTCCCAGAAACTCTGAGAGATATCAGGACTTCTTTTTTTTCTGATCGTTCTCCCACTAGGAGGTCGTCATGAAGTTTTCATCCGTTTTCAGTGGAATTCTCAGTGCTGTGGTACTTATGTGATTGGTTGTGACTCATGGAGAGGCTAAGGGGAGAAAACATCAAAACATACTCAAAGCTGAAACCATTGCACTTTGGAACGACAGCACCCCCAACGCACCAGACTAACCTCATTTCAACCATCCGTTTCACACGGGCGACCTGAATAACATCGAAGTACGCAACGGTAAAGGGGGTGATGCGCACCACCACCAACGGCGTGACGTTCTCAGATGCCCGACTCAGCATCTTTGATGCGAACAGCGAAAATCCTGGCAGCGCCTTCATCATTCACACCAATGAAGATATCTACTGCGATCAAGAGGATGAACTCACGGGCGTTTGCGCCGCTGAATCACGCGATGCCTGCAACATTATTGAGCCAATCACGCGATCAGGTCGGTAACCTGACTTGTTCACAATTTCTTTTTTTGGCTGAGTAAGTTTTTGATTCCACCTATCCATCATTGTCAGGCGAAGTCGAAAGAACAAGCCTCCGACTATGTCGTTCTTGTTCACGTTAACTTGTTAAGTTAATCATTAACACTTTGCATTAACAATTTCTTTGGAAACTTTCACACATATGTATAGGAATCATTCAAAGTCTTGCCATGACAAGAGATTTTGAAACAAATTCATTTTGGCATAGCCATTGCTTAGTGATACTCGTAGAACAGAAATTTTAACCATTCAACATTTTTAAATTGAAGGAGGATAAGGTATGACACAGACGAATGGTCGAGTTATGGTCGTTGATGATGAAGCTGATGTTCGGACAGTCGCAAGAATGTGTTTGGAACAGGCCGGCTATCAAGTGATTGAGGCGGAAGATGGAGAGCAAGCCATCAAAAAGATTAAGGAAGGCGATAACCCTCTCGTGCTCGATGTGATTATCACCGATATTAACATGCCTAAAGTCAATGGATTAGAAGCGATCCAATTTTTCCAACAAGAATGGCCCCGTGTGCCCCTGATGGTCATGACGGGTTACCCCAACCTTGAAACAGCAAAAGAACTGCTGAAGCGTGGATTAGTGGATTATTTGGTGAAACCCGTAGATAAAGAGAAATTAATTGCAGCAGTGGAAAAAGCCATGAGTCAACGGGAACTCAGTAGCTTTACAAACTAACAGGGCAATGAGTCATTAAGGTCCTTCGCTCAATCCGACTCAACTGAGCGAAGGACCTTTTTATGCCATCTTCTGGGAACGGACACCAAGAGCTGCCGGGAGATGAATGATTGATTCACGTCTATTAGCTAGAAGGAGACTTGGAGTGTTGAACCAACAGAAATTAAATGAATTGATTTTGAATGCCGCAGACGAAGGAATCTTTGGCCTTGATCTAGACGGAAAGCACACATTTGTGAATCCAGCTGCGGCTCGTTTGTTAGGGTTTGAGATCGCGGATCTGTTGGGGAAACCGAGCCACGCTCTTTGGCATCACACAAAAAGTAATGGGCATACGTATCCCGCCAACGAATGTCCAATTTATGGTGCGTACAAAGACGGGCGCGTACACCATGGAGATGACGAGGTGTTTTGGCGAAAGGATGGCACCTCCTTCCCAGCTGAATATTCCAGCACTCCCATCTTTAATGAAGCCAAGAAACTTGCTGGAGCCGTCGTCACCTTCCGAGATATTTCCGCTCGCCGTAAAGCTGAACAGACTATTGCCGATCTCCGTCGTCAAAATGAATTTATTCTTCATTCTGCAGGAGAAGGAATTTTTGGGTTAGATCTCGAAGGGTGCCATACGTTTGTTAATCCCGCCGCCGCGTCTATGTTGGGCTATGACGTCCAGGAGTTGTTAGGGCAGCCCAGTCACACGCTATGGCACCACACGAAAGAAAATGGCAGCCCCTATCCACAGGAAGACTGCCCGATATACGGCGCCTACAAAGATGGCTTGGTTCATATGGGGCAGGATGAATTATTTTGGCGAAAAGATGGAACAAGTTTTTCTGCCCAATATTCCAGCACACCCATGCGCAATGAACAGGGACAATTGCTCGGTGCCGTGGTGACATTTCAAGACATCACAGAACGCAAACGACAAGCTGCACAATTATTAGAAGCGGCCAAAATGGCTGAGATTACCAGAGTGATGGGTAATGCGGGACATGATATCAAAAATATGCTCATGCCGGTCTTAACGGGAGCCAATATTTTGGGGGACGAATTGAAAGAATTATTTCCTACACTCGCTAATTCAGCAACCAAAGGTCCGCACAAGAGTGAAGCGATGTGTAAAGAAGTAATCGAAATGATAGAGAACAATGCCCGACGCATTCAAGATCGAGTCAGAGAAATTGCCGATGCCGTCAAGGGAGTGACGAGCCGTCCCTACTTTGCAGCTTCTGATATCGGAAAAATTGTAGAAGGTGTGCTGAAGGCGCTCCAAGTGTCGGCCCAAGAAAAAGGTGTTGCGCTACATGTGCGCGGAATGAAAAATCTCCCTCTCATTCACGTTGATGAAAAGCGCCTCTTTACGGCGCTGTATAATCTCGTTGGCAATGCGATTCCCGTAGTGCCTCAGGGCGGAACGATAACTATTTCTGGGTCTGTGAATATCAAAAAGGATACCCTTGAATTAACCATCAAGGATACCGGAATGGGAATGCCTCCAGAAGTACGCGAGCGTTTGTTCACGGACAATGCCATCAGCACCAAAGCCGGAGGAACAGGACTGGGTTCCAAGATCATCAAAGATGCCATTGATCAGCATCAGGGGAGCATAACCGTAGAAAGTGAGGAAGGGGTAGGAACCTCATTCCATATTATCCTGCCTATGAATGGGCTCCAAACACCCAAGCAGCCAGAGGATTCGCAATCAGACCATGCACTACAAGAGAGTATGGTGGAGTAATAAACGAAACATTTGAACAGGTTATGTGGAATTAATGCTGAAATTTAAACTGTTGATCCTAGGAATAGTTGTCTGGACTTTATCAATTGGTCCTTTAAAAAATTTGGTGAGAGCGGACAACCTTGGAGAGCGTACGGTTAAGTCCGTCTGTACAACCTGTCATCGAATTGAAGGGAACCCTATCTCTCGGAAAAACAAAAAAGCACCTGATCTCATCTGGGCAGGGAACAAATACCAACCCCAATGGCTGGAAGAATGGTTGCAAAATCCGAAACAACGATTGTATCCGGTGGGTTATGATTTCCATCCGAAACGAAAACTGCCTCACTTGGCGCTTCCGGCTGACACCGCCACAGCCGTAGTCAAATATTTAGCATTGATGAAAGATCCAAGGATTCAAGAAGGCATCATGAAACCTGGAACGTCGGAGCAAATTCAAAAGGGAAAGAAATTATATCAGGAACATGCTTGCACCAATTGCCATTGGACTCCGGCGAACACACGTCGTGGGTATACGGGAGGAAAATCTAGTACATCGTTTTTAGAAATGGGAACTCGCCTCAAAGCCGATTGGGTGTACCGATTCAACCTGAACCCCAATGATTTTGTCCCGGAAAGCGGAGCGTATATCCCTAAACCCCCACTGCCGGATTCTGATATTCATGCGATCACAGTGTATATGATGACTTTTGGGTAATAGAGGAACCTATTTAGAACAGACATGTCTCACGAAAGGATCGATTGAAAATGTTGACGAGACACGTGAGGGCTAAAGCAATGACAGGATGGATCGTCCCAATGCTCATACCGAGTTTAATCCTGTTAGGTACTTCTATTGCTGTAGCGAATGGTAATAGCAAGAATGGTAAGGCCCTCTATCAGGAAAGTTGTCAGCATTGTCACGGATTCATTGGAAAGGGAGATGGCCAAATGGCGGAATATCTGGAACCACCTCCCGCCAACCTGACAAACCAGACCACCCAAGCGAAGACTGATGGAGAATTAAAAGACCTTATTCTGAAGGGGAAGGAAGGAACGGCCATGGCCGGGTTCGAAGGAGCCTTTGAAGAACTACAACTGAATGATCTCTTAGAGTACCTCCGCTCCCTCAAACCCTGAGTCTGTCGACGATGAGAACTTCCTTCCTTAAAAACTCTGTGCGAAGGAGGTCCTGACATGAAACTCATATCCACTTCAACGACTTTCAAAATCTTCGTAGGCACATTGGGAATCGCTGCCGTCCTAGCTGGAAGTATGGCCTTGGCAGATACCACACAAAATGAAAAATCTGCCGCAAAAGTCACCCGAACATTCCTCGAGGAATTGAAGGGAGCGATGAAACAGGAAATGAGCAATGGAGGACCATTAGAGGCCATTAAGGTCTGTGGAGAATTGGCTCCAGAAATTGCCAACCGTTTATCGCGGGAAAACGGATGGCGAGTCACACGTGTGGGGACACGAATTCGAAATCCCTTACTTGGAATGCCGGATGCCTGGGAGCAGGAAGTCCTTGGTAAGTTTGCCGCACGTGCCGCAAAAGGCGAAGCCTTTTCACAAATGAACCATAGCGAAGTCGTATCGGAACCTGAAGGGCAATACTTTCGATTCATGAAACCAATTGCTGTTCAACCCAAATGCCTGCTGTGCCATGGACCAAACGAAACCATTCCTGATTCCATCAAGAATGTCTTGACGAAACACTACCCTTTCGATGCCGCAACGGGATACAAGGCCGGGGATCTTCGAGGAGCTGTCAGCATCAAACAACCATTGCCCCAGCAAGAGCCCTGAAACAGACAAATGGAAAACCGAAGTGATTATTCCGCTTGGATTGGGTCAAACACATCGAGTGGGTTTTTGATGAAATGTATTCATTCCTTTTTGTTTCATATGTCATCCCAATGCACATCACTTAAGGTGGTTCTGGAATGATTAGAAAGATGGACGCTATGAACAAGAAAAAAAGAAGTCTGATTTTTCTGCTTATCCTTTTTGGTGG
>JAJDBS010000158.1 GCA_029261235.1 Nitrospirales bacterium | reverse complement strand
CATACTCACTTCCCACAATAATCGTCATCAACCCCGCCCAATCCTTGTCCGAAATGAAGTCTTTTAAACTGCGGAGCTGGTTAAGATAACTTTGGTATTCTTTCAACGTCTGCGCGTAGTCCGCGAGGGTCGTGGCCAGGTTTTCGGTTTCAAGGCCGGTTTGCGCAAGGACTTCAGCAAATTGCGAAAGATCCGTGACATAACTAATGAGCTGCTGGCCAACGGAGAGCACATCCACCGTCGGAATCCCCGTCGCCTGCGCCCGCTCAGACACCATGCCCACGCCAAGCACCACGCCTATCAACACCACACACCAGATCCGTCTCATTGACGCCATGGTGAAGCCTCCTCTCGCGCCCCGACAGATGGGGCAATCTCTGTGAGTAATCCTAATTCCTCAATCGTCCGGGCAAAGCCCTCCTCGATCCCCAAAGCCTGCACGTTTTTGTCTCGCAAACTCGTTTCATGCGGCGTGGACGTGGAGACCACGTACTGCGTGGGCTCGACCGTCAGATCCACGGTTTTGGCAATACCTAATTGGCGCTGCACAATGAACGCTTCACGCTTGGGTCGGAGCGCTTTAATGGCTTCACATTCTCCATGAGACAGATGGAAGGTGGATTGATACAACCCCACATCCATCGCGTGATCGGCCATAAAAAAGAAGGTACTCGCCGCACTGCGCAAGGCTCCCCAGTGTGGCAAGGCCGCAAACTCTAAGGGACTCTGAGACCACAACCCCATTCCCGCTAAATATTTTCCCCAGCGCCGAATGGATTGCACCACCCGCGCCGACACGGCGGGAATACCCAAGAGCATATGCGCCTCATCGATATCGAGATATTTCGGCACATGCCGATAGGCAGGATTTTCAAAAAGACGGGTGACGCGAAAAAAGATCTCCGCCATCACCAACGGTAAGACCACGGCATTATCCTTGAGCGCCCGAAGATTAAAGGCCGTCAACGGTCGGTCGATCCGTCCGATAGCATCCCGTTCCGCATCAAAATACTTGGCATACATCCCCATGTGCTCATGCCCATGCACCCACCGCTGCAACTTGGCTTGCAGCGAATCAGGACAATGAAGCGCCACGGTGCGCAAGCGCCGAAGGTCGGGATTGTCCAGGACAATCGTCGCCATGATCGCGTCATCTAACCGCGTTTGCTCTTCCGTGGTGACCACACGCATCTCCGGGTTATCATTCGCCCCGACCATGAGCATGATTTGTGTTTTGAGATGATGGATAAAATCGGTATCGGTTGGTCCCAAACAGACGGCAAAAGGATTAAATCCGGCCTCAGCCCCAGGCTCCATCGAAAAGACGGCTCCATCGTCGCCAAATAATTGCGCCACCGGTTCCATGCCCGCGTCCACATCAATCCCTTGAAGCATGCCCCCGTATTTGAGAAAGTGACAGGCGAGGGTATTCTTGGTGAAGGACTTGCCCGTCCGAATCGGCCCGATCCCAATCACCAGCCCCGACCCCTCCACAAAGGGGGAGTAATGAAACGCCGTCCGGTCATTCCCCACAAAAATGTACTGGCATTCCTCGCGCCCTAAGTCCTTGACGACCGGTTGCCCCTGCCCCGAGCGATAGAGCAAGCTGGCGGCGGCAAATTGCGTGGTCGTGAGTGGAACATCCCGTAAGGCAAATGGTCGACCAGCGACCATGATGGTTTTCAGCGCCCTCGCTAATCCGACCGTTTCCCAGCAGGACTGAAACCCTGCCCCATCCATGGACCGGCGAAGGGCCAAGGATTGTTGGCCAATGGTGCGCGGGTCCGTCGACCACACGGCCATATACCCATGCCCCCGTCCCCAATGGTCCGGGATCATTTCGGCTTCTTCAATTTCCCGCAACGCATCCCGAATCGCAGGCTTCATGGCATCCCGACGCTCGGCCTCAGACAGCGGCTTGTTCTTGATCGAGTCGATCAGACTAAAGTTCTTACGATTCAATTCCCGCTCTTTGCCTCGAAACAGCAAGCTCCGTTGCATCACCGTGAGTGGCTGAAAGCGCATCATCAAGAGATAATCGCCCGTCTGACAGACGGGGGCCTTTTTGCCTTCGGCCCACATCCCCCACTTCGGACGGTCTTCGCCAAATTGGTTCACCGCGCCAATGCGGACATAGCGCGGTGTCGGACCACAACACTTCACCAGATCGGTATGCTGAACCTCGACCAATTGCCGGTCCCCGTCAGCCAAGGACAGATCCCAATGACTCATCGGAGCCTCACCCTGAAACTCTGGCCCCAGATAGTAGGGGTCGAAATTCGACACAAACTTGGTGTACCGCCACAGCTCATTCAATGACATGAGGGACGGGAGGAATAGAGTCGCCCACTTGGCCACCACATCATCGAGCGTCGTCTGTAACAGCGCCCGTTGCCGCTCTAACTCGTCCACATGACAGACCAGACTCTCCCGCCCAGACAAGGCCACTTTGAGCGCCGCCCGTGACGTGTCGCTATACACGCTCTTGGCACAATGCCCCAAGAAATCGAGCGGTGAGAGGGTGCTCAGGGTCTCAGAGGGCATTAACTCGAAAAAGAAAAACAGCACACTCGATGACAGCGTGCGCTGATTGAGAAAGTCCGCGCGCCGTTGCGAGAGCAGCTGGGCCATGGGATGCGTACGAGACCGAAACGCGATCGGCAGTCCCGTAAAATGTGCATAATATTGGGTCGTAATCAGCGTGGCCGGAAAATCTTGATAGACATGGCGAGCCAACAGAGAGAGCGCCTGAAAATCATCAGGCGTGAGCCCATCCCCATCCTTCCCCTCTAACACCATGCCCCCAATCAATGACCCTCGCTTGGTCAACAAAAACGAGTCATAGACCACACACTCGGCATGCAAATCCGTGATCGACCCAATGGCATTTGGTGGGACCGTGATCGGCATCAGGCTCCTCGCTAAATGGCCCGCATGGCCACAATAAAGCCTGGGATGTTGATAATGAGAACGGCCCCAATGACCACACGGCCCACCCACCCAATCTCGCCATCTCCACGGGTGGACAAGGTCCAATAGGCCACCGCCGCTACCATGCCCAGAATCGCCACGGCCAACCCGACCGGCCCTTCAAAAAAATCCACAAATTCCTGTAACACTTTTCCGATTTTTGAAAACAATCCTGAGCCCGGAGCCCCGATGTCCGTTCCGGCAAAGGCAGGACCCACCACACTCCCAATGATCAACACGCCACAGATCAGAAAGACCACACCCCAGAGAAAAGATCGTTGCATACCACCGCTCCTTTATTTACGACAGGATAATAAGTGGGAAGGGCTTGCGCCTTCCCGACTCCCAGACCAAGGTTCGCGAGGACAACGCGGCCACCCAAATCGTCAACCCTTTTGGATCATCTTTGTGCATGGCGTACAGGGGCACGTAATAGAGCGCCGCCACGACCGGCGGGAGCCAGAACAACCCAAAGATGAGGTACGCCATGACCATCACCACCAGACCGCCCATAAAGAGGCCTTGCGGGATACCAAGAATCAGATTGTCATCATGAAAGGCCCGAACATT
>JAJDBS010000157.1 GCA_029261235.1 Nitrospirales bacterium | reverse complement strand
GACCACATCAAAAATCACAAAATAGGGATGATAGAACGCTAAAAGAGTCATGCCGATCAGACCACCGATTAACACATTCGTGAGATCCACAAAAAGGCTCGATAAGGCTCGTTGCAGAAAGACCGTTTCAAAAAACCGACTGATTGAATCAGACTGAAACGTGGTTTCGTTAAAACGCGGCAACACTCGTGCGATGGCAAGCGTGACACGAACGAAGATCCGTCGTTCAAGCATATCCGTCGCATAAAATTGTAAGACTCGAAAGATCCCTACAACCAATAAAATGACGGCCATGATCCCCACAATAGTGACCACCATTACCGGAGAAACGGCAAACGCAAACGTGTTCACCAATTCTTGTACGGTCAGGGGAATAATGAGGGAAAAGATCCCTACCGCAACGGCGTAGGTGAGTATGATCAGGAGAAGAGATCGCTCTTGCCGGAAGAAGAGTCCCAGTCGATCAAGTGTCTCTCTCAAAAGTGGAAGGCGTTGACTCATGAAGTTCCTGCGGCCTGGCCTGGTTCCTCTGGGAGTTCTGAGCCATCAACCCACCCGCCAATGGCCCATTGATAGAGTCCCAGAGCTTTCTGATAGTCGGTCATAGCCGTCAGCCATCCCTCTGCTGCCTGAAGGACATTCCGTTCACGAAGATTGACAAAGAGTAAACTCGTGGCACCCATTTTAAATCGGGTCCGTTCGCCCTTTTCTAATTCTTTCGCCAATTGAAAGGCTTCCCTGGAAACCTGAATCCGTTCATGAGATCGTGTGATCGCTGATTCAGCATTAAGAACATCCATGGAAACTTGCTGAAGACGATAATGCTGCAGAAGCTTGAGACGTTGAGCCTTCCCTTCAATCTGCAGTTGATCTCCACGTGCCTCACGCTGCAGAAAAGGGAAGCTCAACTGTACGCCAAATCGATACCCAAGACCCAACACAAATTCCCCAGGCTTCCTGGTGGGCTGAGCGTCTGCGGTCAAATTGGGTAGAAAATTATTTTCTGCAACCTCCAAGTCGATATGATTAAACTCAGCTTCCAACTTCACGAGTTGTACTTCAGGACGAATAGTTAACGCACGCCGTTTCTCCCGCTCGTCCGGGTTAAATTTGACGACTGAGTCGACAGATGGAAATGCGGGCGCCATGACTTGTTCAGGAACAACTAAATCAGTGTCTTTCCATAAAAATAAGGCGAGTTTATATTGCTCTTGTTCAACCAGTCGTTCGGCTTTAATCAGCCCATCCCGTCGTCGTTGCACTTCTTGGCTAGCCTCAATGACATCAAACTGTGCTCTAGCTCCCTCTTTGGCTTGTTTGGTCAATTGGCCAACACGTGCCTTGGCAACCACGACGGCCATTTTTTTGATAGTCATAAATTTCCATGCTGCGACCCAGTTCCAATATTGAGAAGCGGCTCCAAGATACAAATCTTGTCGTGTTTGTTGAATCTCCAACTCGGCCTGTCTATCAGCTAAAGAAGACTTTTGTAATTCAGCATGATCAGGGTTCGTCATGAATCCACGAAGGAGCGGTAACGCAATGCCTAACAGAGGCTGATTTGAAGTGTTAATGCCTAAATCTGCCACTTCAACGTCCCCTAACCCAGCGCGAAATCCTACAAACCCTTGGACTCCCCAAGGATGACGCATCTCCACAAACGTATCGTTGAATCCTACGCTGGTCGTGTTACCATTTTTCACAAGACGCTCTAATTCCCAATCATTGACCAGTTTTGGTTCGAATTTTCCCAGGGCTGACAGCAATTTCCCACGAGCGACCATCTTTTGCGTTTGACTTCCCCGAAGGAGGGGATGGCTTCCTTCTACTCGCTCCAATACGGCTTGAAGTGTGAGCACAGATGTCTGGGGAGTTAAGGCCGATGGCCTAACCACGTCACTCCCCCACAGCGGAGTGACAATAGAGGTGACAAGGCTCACAACACAGACAAATGTTAGAACCTTCATGATGTCTCCTCTCCTAGAATGTTCCAATGAATCGAATGCACGACTTGATAGAGGCTCATGGTTATTTCCCTGGTCTTCCCGCTTTGGGTAAGAACACATCAGTCAGGCGTATTTCACCAGACTCATAGTCTGCGGGAAACAAGTTAACCCGTCGCCATATTTCATACCACAATGGGACACGATTTAAGATGACCCATCCCATCACTTGCGTCCCTTGTCGCACATGTTCTTGAGGCGGCCAGCTTCGTCGTTCAGAGTCAGGGATCACCCAGAACCGAAATCTCCCATTGGCCGAAGCCGATTGATCCACGACTTGTATCCAGCCATCATAGGTCCCGGCCATTAATTCTGGCCAGGCAGGCAGGGGAATGGCAGGAACGCCATGAAAGAGCAAACGAACCGAACGCCCTGGTCTTAAGAGAGGAGCATCGATTGAATTCGCCCACATTTCAACGGCTGGCCTCGCTTGGCCAGGGACAATGGTGAACAACAGGTCTCCGGGATGGACAATTTCCCCCGGACCAATTCGATTAAGACGAACCACAGTGCCATCAAGTGGTGCGACGACACGACTAGCCACGCGCCGCTGAAGAGCATTGGATCGAGTCAACTCCACATCAGCAATCGCTTTCGAAGCTTTGGCAGCCTCACCGAGCGCAGCCGCTCGTTGAGACCGTGTCTCCAAGAGACGCTGAACTAATTCCGCATCAATATGTTCACGATTGTGCATCAACGCTTGTTGTGCCTGTTGCACTTCTCGCAAAGCGGCTTCAGCCGCTTTGACCTGCGCGTCAGCGGCAATCTCCGATTGAGTGGCCAGTTCTAATTCTCGTCGAGAAAGTAGCCCATCGGCTTCCAGGACACGTGATCGTTCTAAGTTTAAAACAGCCATCTCTTCAGCCCCTTTAGCGGCAGCCACGCGTTGCTCTGCACTTTGCACCTTATGCTCGGCTTCCGACACTCTAGCCTCGGCCGATGACGTGGCAGCTTGTGTCAACGTCGACATTTCCTTGAGTTGCTCATCCAGAATGTTAGCCCCCTCCATTGCCGCCTGCCGTCGCTCCTCTAAAGCTTGTCGAGATTGATTCAAGCGCACTAAGAGATCCTGCGCCAAAAATTTGGGATTTACATCTTCTAGTTCGAGAATCAACTCCCCCTTTTTTACGGTCACCCCTTCATTCACATGCCAGCTTCGAATGCTTCCATTAATCTGTGCATGGATTTCTTGGGGTCGTTCTGTGGGAGAATAGGCTGACAGTTGCCCTTGAACGGTGACGGTCTGCGTCCATGGCACAAAACTCACGATTGCAGCAAAGATGATAAACATCATGAGAGCCAAACGTGCCCAAAACCGCAATCGCCGAGGTATTCTGACTAATGTACGAGATTGCAAGCGCTTGGTATCAGAGGGTAATGGGAGCGACAATGGGCCTGTGACTTCTTCTGACTCCATTTGTCCATGTGCTTTCGTCATTGGGTGAGCATTTATCATCGACCAGCGTATTTCCTAATAATCATCTAAAAGATGGCACACCCAATCTTTTGCATGAGCGAACAGAACGATCCGGCCATCGACTCTAAAGCAGCGGGAGTGACCTCGCACTTCCCTTAACCGTTTACAAAAACCCTATAGGATTAAATTTTTCTTCTTGAATGTCGTCTTTGGTTTCATGCGATGAGCCGCACTCTTGCATCAATGGTTGTAATATTTTACCTCGTTGCGATGCCATGAATTTTGATCTTTCAATTGATGGATTTCTTCCTGCGATTCGCCAATAAGTCGCTTCCACCCTTTACGCTTATTCCCTAGTCGATCTCGAGACGGCTTTCGGTTGTACGAGATAATTCGCGCATCTACCCTTTGGATTTTTTCTTCCAACATTGTAGCCTTTGTTTCCTGATCCTTAATGAATTTGAGGTGAGAATCCACTGAATAAAGAGTCTGCACGCCACCGTTATTTCTTTCAGGCAAGCTCTTCTTCCATGTGCAACTTGTCATGCGAGTCCAAAGCTTAAAAGGTAACTGGCCGTGGTAAAAGCAATTATCTTCATCGCTAGCCTCCACTTACTGGAAAAGTCCTGGCCGTTATGGATTGAGCTTCTCAGCTCTCCGCCATTCCTTTACAATATCGACATAATCTTGTATAAGACAAATAGAAAATATTGTGCCAATACATTTATTATTTAAATGCAAAGGTAATCCCCAATGGACTGGCTGAACTACCATCACTTGCACTATTTTTGGGTGATTGCCCGAGAAGGTTCCATTAAGCAGGCATGCGAGGTGCTCTCTCTCTCGCAACCAGCGCTGAGTGCTCAGCTTGCCACTCTTGAAAATGCCATTGGGGAGAAATTATTTTCCCGGATTGGACGGAAACTTGTGCTGACTGATGTCGGACAAGAGGCGTACCGATATGCGGAGGAAATTTTTACCCTCGGACAGGAATTGACCAATTCCTTGAAGAGGGGACAATACTCTCAGCCCATTCGCTTAGTTGTGGGGATTGCGGAAGTAGTCCCCAAGATGGTGGTCTACAAACTTCTGAAGGCCGCGTTCAAAGAATTTGAGCACATCAAGATCGTATGCTGGGAAGGTCGTTTGGAGCGGCTTTTGGGGGAACTCGCACTTCATACCCTGGACATCGTCTTAACGGACGCCCCGGTGCCAGCCACCGTCAGTATCAAAGCCCATAGTCATTTACTCGGAGAAACCGGTGTGACAATTTTTGGGACGGAACCGTTGACGAGCCAATATCGACGAAGGTTTCCCCAATCACTGGATGGCGCACGGTTTCTTTTGCCAACAAACAACTCAGTGCTTAGACGGGGGTTGGATGAATGGTTCCGAAAAAACGAGATCAATCCGTTAATAGTCGGCGAGTTTGAAGATGGGGCGACGATGAAAGCGTTTGGACAAGAAGGGCATGGAGTATTCCCTGGTTCAGCCGTGGTTGCGAAGGAAATTTCTCGCCAGTACCAAGTGCGTACCGTTGGCCAGATTCCAGGCCTCACAGAACGCTTTTATGGCATTACTGTGGATCGGCGGATCAAACATCCTGCCGTTTTGGCTATTTCTACGTCTGCTAAAGATAGCGTTTTTACCTAAGAGGCAATCTACTTGGAAAAGCTAAAGATTGCCCTTATCGTCGCGTGACTCGAGCATACAGATTGAAACCCTTTCCCATTGCCCTCAGGCGATACACATGTTTTTACTTACCAGTTCTTCATTCTGCCCTTTAAATACCCAGGCCAATTCTCTCTGTCAGGAAAAGTGATCTCTTGCTCCCAACAACCTTTATTGTGAAGTGTTCTGCATGAAATGGTTTCGTGTTGGGTTAGGCATTTGAATGAAGATAGACTCGAAGTATATCGCGCCTGGCGATGATGCCAACCAACTTTCCAGCGGTATCGATTACGGGCACTCGTATCAGATGGTTATTTTGTAAGATCTCAATCGTCGTACTCACTTCCACATCTTCTGTGATGGAGACAGGATTGTGCGTCATAATATCTTTGGCGGTAATGTCCGCAAGTGCTTTTCCTTTACGAATAGCGTTTAAGAGATCAAATTCGGAGACAATGCCTAGAAGGCGCATTGCTGGATCAACGATGGGGACTGATCCAAAACCCTCCATCAGAAGTGAGGCGATCAGGTCGGCACTCGCCTCTGGTTCTTCGGATCGAACCGTCGTCTCCATCACGCAACTGACAGGGAGGAAACGAAGTTTGTTTATTCGAAGGGCTACTTGAGTCTCTTTATCAATTAGCATAATACCTCCAATAATGAAAAAGGGTATGAGATGCTCTTTCTGTCAACGTGCTATCTGCATGCTACATTCTCTCTTTCTTAGTCGTTCATTCCTTGGCAGTCGTTTCATTCTCCTAATATTTTTAGCCATGAAGTTTGTTATAGGCATCGAGCGCCGCGACTTTATAACACTCAGCTAAGGTGGGATAGTTGAAGACCGTTTTCATGAAATAATCCAATCCTCCCCCTAAACCCATGACGGCTTGCCCCACATGGATCAATTCGGTGGATCCTGTACCAATCGCATGGACACCCAATAGACGATGATCGTCGCGATGGAATAACATTTTAAGCAATCCAGTATGGTCACCCATGATGGCACCACGTGCAATTTCCCTGTAGCGTGCCAGTCCAGTCTCATAAGGCACTTTATTCTGAGTTAACTCTTGTTCGGTTTTTCCGACCATGGAGAGCTCCGGAATAGAATAGATACCAATAGGAAAATGCTCGACCATAGGATGAGCGGGAGAATCGAAAGCAAAGCAGGCCGCCAGTCGTCCTTGCTCGGACGACGTAGCTGCTAGGCTGGGATATCCAATCACATCGCCGGCGGCATAGATATGAGGCACCGTCGTTTGGAATTGCTCATCGACTGTAAGCCGGCCTCTCTCATCCACCTCCAGCCCCACCGCTTTTAAATTGAGTGTTTCCGTTGCTCCTAAGCGCCCTATAGAATAGAGCACTAAGTCCGAGAGCAACCGTTTGCCTGATTCAAGATGCACAATCGCGCGCGTTTGAGGGCCGGAAGAAATTTCAAGTCGTTCGACGCGTTCATTCAAGCGAAACAACACATCTTTGTTGCGCATCTGATGAATCAGTTCATCCACAATTTCCGAATCGATAAACTCCAGGGGTCGATCACGCTTATCCACGACCGTCACCTCAATACCTAAACCTGCAAACATCGAAGCATATTCCATCCCAATCACTCCTGCCCCAACCACGGTCATCGATTGTGGTAACTGCTTCAGACTTAACACTCCGTCACTATTGATCACCAATGTGCCATCCGTCGGGACACCAGGTGGAGGAGTCGGAATAGTGCCTACTGCAAGAAGAAACTTGTCGGATGTGATCTGTTGACCTGCGTACTCATCCATGATGGCAAGGGTGTGCGGACCAAGAAAGGATGCGTCCCCTCGGATCGTGGCGACATCGTTTCTCAACAGCTGATCCTCTTGTACCTCGCCCTCATGCCGCATAACCTCTTTCACTCGGGAAAGGAGAAGGCTGGCCGTCGGGCGCTCAGATAGGACCGGCCTATTATGCTGCAACCCATCTTGGCCTAAAGAAAAGGCCAAGACCGCCTCCCGAAATGTCTTACTCGGGATCGTGCCAGTGTCAAGACAAGCTCCACCAACTACCCGGCTTTTTTCGATGATCGCAACTTTTTTGTCGAGTTTTGCAGCTTGGATCGCAGCCCGTTGTCCGGCTGGGCCGCTCCCAATACACACCAAATCGTACTGATACGTGTTCTTAGGAGACATGTTCATTTATTCCATTCCCGCAAATGTTTCATATGGATTCCGCATCGCGACCCATTTTGATGGCTCATTCTTCTTACTCCTCATTACAGGTACTCACTTCATGCCGCCAATTTCCTGACCAGTCTTCACCGCATACCTGTGGATTTGGTGATTGGGATAATCGGAGGCGAGGGTATCCATTGGAAAGCATGATGCTCTTCCGATGTCCCTCAGTGTATCCGCAATTCGCTCGGGTCTTCCCCAATCACTCCATAAGACGTCGCGCATTTCCATGATTCCCAAATGGTCGATGGCTTGCTCTAATAAATCAGACGAAAAGTTGTGAGACGGCATGTTTTCATACAGCACATCCAGCATCGCGCTTTCTCGTTGGGTGCCAATCGCATCCCCCAAAGTTGTGAACCGCTCCATGAGGTGAGGAAAGCTTTTCCATCCCACATCCCATAGGGTTTTCAATTTGGTGACGACAACCATGGTATTCCATAACCACGGGCTTTCCGATGATTCCCATATCGGAGCGGAAGAAGGTTTTTCCTGAAAGGACCTCACCGACCAGAGAGAACTACCATTCGCCGATCCAAGTCTGCTTCGTTTTTCCATCCACCCATAATCCAATTCCGTCTCTGTTGGTGCCGCCCCTAACAGGATGATACGCTCGGTCCAGTCCTCGGAGGCGCGTACCGCAGCCTCAACGTGTTTCATAAACAATTCTTCAGGGTAGACAAAGTGATCCGAGGGATAAATGATTACCGTGGCCTCTGGGTTCCACGAACGGACATACGTCAATGGCAAAAACACGCCTGCTGCAGTATTTCGATTCTTCGGTTGAAATACGAATCGTCCCGCCGTCACTGGCTGCGTCTCAGGCCAAACAAAGGCCTGATGGGTGGGGGCGAGAACCGTGATCTTTTGAAACGGATGCGTGGGGAGATCGGCTCTATCCCATGTATGTTGCAGCATTGAACGAGTTCCCACAAAGGTGCAATATTGTTTAGGGATGTGGCGGCCTAACCACTGCTCGATATGAGGCCGCATTCGTTGCCCTTCTCCGCCAGATAATATGATGGACCACAGTGAATTTGAGAGAGAGGACTGATTATTGACGGATCCCATTGTCTTGCCTTTCGTCGGGTTAGAATGCCGTGGGGACCACTGGAGGTCCCCACGGAGTGATTATCATTCAGGGTTATTCATTCACCCACCATGCCAAAACTCATCTTGTGCCACATCATAGTGGTCCACGAAATCATCGCTTGCGGATGCCTTTTCAGATGGACTGGCTATAGGCATGGGAGCCGTCTCCGCACCATGCCAAAACTCATCTTGGGCCACATCATAGTGGTTACGGTCCGCAAACGCGGCCGAACTTCCAAGCAAACACAAACTGATCAATGTCGTTGTGATGATTTTCATGATAGACCTCCATGGTTTAAATGTGTGATCTCATTAACCTCTTATGGTTTACTATATAAGCATTCCTGAACATAAGACTAATAGATAATATGTTTCTTATGCATAGAAATTCTAAATAGTAGGGATCAAGCAATTTCAATGAAATCAGGACCAATCCTGGCGAAAGTTTTATAAGTGCCAGATTTGCGACCGCCTATCAGGCGTGCGGAAACTTCTCCCTATCAAAGCGGGGAAATCAGGCTTGAATTATTAGAAGGATAATGGCGGGGGAAAATATTTGGATAAGACTGCAAAGAGTTCGGTGAGAGGTGTGGAGGCATTTTGCGGTCGACAAAATTTTGAACAAAGACCCCAAGTATCAACAACGAATTATTCTGTTCACCTGTGTGATGGCTGTAACTGAAGTTATGCCAAACTAATGACATTCAGACTTGTAAATCTTTGGTCCCCACACTTTGGGTTTATCAAACGCGTTGACAAGAAAGTGGCAAAGATTAGGAGAGGGGACGGTGTGACTGGGGAAACTTATATTTGGACTTTATGAAAGCACAAAATTCAATGAAGCAATACGTTAAAGCGTGGAATAAGTGCACAGGGAGGAATTAATTGAAATGTTCAGGTATGCCCGAGCCAGACCATGGAAGAAACTCCCATAAACCATCTGAATAGATTCGGCCATTTTCACTACGTGGATCGCTTAAAGAAGACGTTGGAGCGGTACGCAGGAGAGCCCCATGTCGTCCTCGATTTGTCTGAGACTTTTCTGGTAGATCATACGACGATGACCAAACTTCATGAGATGGAGAAGGAATTTAAAGAAAGGCAATCTACTCTCGTGATTGCAGGATTAGAGGACCATACACCTCTCTCCAATCACACGGAATCGGAAGGAAAAAACCAAAGAACTGATGCCCCAGTGAGAGGAGCAAGACGATTTATACATAGCGGCTGACATCCTTTGCCACAATAATGACGAGTACGATCATAGGAGTGAGAGTTAGTGATGAACAACGCTATGTATACCAAGACTCATTGAACGAGTCCTAGGTGCCTGCTAAGAACTGCAAGAATGACTGACGAATCATATCCATGTCATCTGATTCAAGCATAAAGCAAGCCGCCATGCTTTCGCTGGCAGAATGGGAATCCTTGTGACAAAGAATTATCGAAGCCAGCGACTTAATTGCACCATTGTAGGTGAAAACGTGACAAAAAGACGGCAAAGGGACGAATGAAGCATATACCTTCCCATAACTATATTTATCTATCATCAGGCCTAATTTCTCTGAACCCCTTTTAGGCTTCTTTCATCATTCAAGAGGGCAGTAATAACGTTGGACCATGCAATTAGTCTGCAGGAAAAATGGAATGCCAGACATAATAGCAACTCGATCTGTCGCCACCAGCGCTTGTTCAACAATGTGAAGTCAAAAAACAGAAGACAGACCGACGTTTGGATTTGTATGGAAAGCGGGGAAGCAGTGGTACGTCCTGATCAGTAATCCCCACCGAAGGAGTTGAGCAACACCCAGTGATCGAGTGACATTGCTGTCATCCACCATTCTCAAAACCGGACAGATGTGTTTCCCTGTTCCGACTCAAGCCTTTTAAAGACCGACCAGGTGCGGTCACGATTGTCCTACAGCTCACAAAGGAAAGGGCAGTTCTGGATCACAGATACTGGCGCAAGGTTTCATCTTCACAAGCCTCAAAATCTTGGTGTCTAAGGCAAGCGCCAGTTGCCATTTCCATTCATCATGTGGGTGCAGGCCAATTGCGCAAGCGAACACTCAAGGTCGGATGCCGAACTTCTGAGAATACGGTTCCGTCGCCCATCGCAACAGGGCTATCCAGAGCGCATAGTGGAGTATTCGAAAGATCCGTGTCGACATCACAGGCCTGCAATAGTTGGCTCATCTCATGCTGATGGAATTCAGTCAATCCTATCATCATCCTGCTTCCGGCCAAGACACCTTGGGATTCCCAACACCTCTCGCTTTCTTCATGAATACAAATTGCCTCCTTTAAGGGGTTCTCGTTTACTGGATTCTTCTCCAGAAGGTTTTGCTTCAGGTTTCAGAGAACATTGAAAAAGGAATAACCAAGGTCTTAAGGGAATTGATAATTCAGTCATTCATTAATTGGATGAAATTATAAAAAATTATCTATTTGTTTATGAATCTAAAGTACGTTACCTATATAACTATCAACGAAGGATTGCTCTGAATACTTCAGAAATGACTTTGCAGGAAGGCAATGATTGAGGTAATCCAGATATCGATTGGTGACAAACAGTCTGCCAAAAAGGAGGTGGAGGATGAACAGGGTCACGGTTCTTTGGATAAGTGTTTTTCTAGCAAGTCTTGTAGCGGGTGTGCAGACAAAGGTGCTGCCCCCCTCACTTTTCCTCTCAGGCTGCAAATGAGTGGTCCGCAGAAGAGCATCGGATGGCTGCCGACTTGTTTGAAGAAGAGGCCATACGGTTGGAAGCAAAGGTGGCCCACTTGGAGCAACGGGTAGAGCGGTTCACCAAGAAACCCTACCTGGATCCGAAAGGGTTCAAGCGACAAGGGTGGGCAAGGCTTCTGGGAGTATACCGTATGGAAATTACGGAGCTTCGTGAGCAAATGGCTTGGCACCATGGAGAGGCCGACCGGTTTAACGCGATGCTGCCATTTGAGGATATTGAAAAGCGAAGGGAAGGCGAGAAAACCTAACCAGGGGAAGTCCCTTCCGGACCAACTTCCTTGTTTTATCAAAGCAGATTTTTTCACTTTGGAATAAGGAATCTGGCAAAACGCAAGGTCCCTTGCCAGGGAGAGTATCTTCCCAGGAAAAGGGGCTGTGGAGGAGAACTATCATGCTAAAGAATCAAGTTTGGTCCACATGCATTCTGGTGGTGGATGATGATGACGATATCCGCATGGTGTTAGCCGATCAATTACTGGCATTGGGATATGAGGTGTGTCTTGCCGCTAATGGCCCAGGCTGTGTGAAAACTCGCGAAGCGAGTATACTGCACCTTTCGAACGGAGGTGTCTGTGATGAGCGGATTTATTCAAGGCGACGATCGCCACCAAGCGACGTTGTTTCCCGAACGATTGGATGATTTCATCGCC
>JAJDBS010000156.1 GCA_029261235.1 Nitrospirales bacterium | reverse complement strand
AAAAATCGAGAGCTTGCTCGTTTGGCGACATTTCCAGAAATGAATCCTAATCCGGTCATCGAAATGGATCTTCAGGAGCGCATTTCGTATATCAATCCCTCGGCAAACCGAATATTCCCTGAGTTAGCTCAATTGGGCCTTCGTCACCCTCTCTTTGTACAAATCGCGGATTCGTTAGAATGTATTATTTCGAGGAAGGAGAAGACGGTCGTTCAAGAAGTGACTGAATCTGATCGCGTTTTCGAAATGCGGATGACCTTGGTGGAATCGAGTCAGGTATTGCGGCTGTATTTGCATGAAGTGACGCAGCGAAAGTTAGCAGAGGATCAAGTTCGGCAGGCAGCACGTGAGTTAGAATTCAGCAATCAGGAGTTGGCGCAATCTCGTGATGTGGCTTTGAGTGCGGCGAAAGCCAAAACCGAATTTTTAGCGACGATGAGTCATGAAATCAGAACGCCCATGAATGGCGTCATAGGCATGACAGGTCTACTTTTAGATACGTCGTTAACTCCAGAGCAGCGGAAGATGACTGAAACCGTGCAGATTTCTGGTGAATCGTTGCTGACGATTGTTAATGACATTCTAGACTTTTCAAAAATAGAGTCCGGCAAATTGGAATTAGAGCATATTCCTTTTGATGCTCAGTCTTGTGTGGAGGACGTCTTGGATCTATTGGCCGAGCGCGCCAACGCCAAGAATCTTGAATTAACCAGTTGGGTTTTCCCTAATGTCACGACGGATGTGTTGGGGGATCCTGGGCGGTTTCGTCAGGTGATGATGAATTTAGTGGGGAACGCCATTAAATTCACTACAACAGGAGAAGTGTCCGTTCAAGTCTTATTAGAAGATGAAACCGACGTTGATGTGGTTTTGCAAGTCCAAGTCATTGATACAGGCGTGGGAGTGTCACCCGAGCAGCAAGCCAAACTATTTCAGGCGTTTACTCAAGCGGATAGTTCCACGACTCGAAAATTTGGAGGGACAGGGCTGGGTTTGGCGATCTGCAAACAGTTGGTTGAGCACATGGATGGGACCATTGGGGTGATTAGTGAGGATGGGGAAGGCAGCTGTTTTTGGTTTCGTGTGCGTCTTGATAAAGCACATAGCGAACAGGAGGTGCGCCCCACACAGCAAACCCTGACTGGCATCAAGCTATGCTGTGTGGATGATAATGAGACTAATCGGATGGTGGTTTATCACTATGCTCATTCTTGGGGAGCAGAAGTGGCTCTCGCAGAAGACGGCAAACAAGCGTTAACGATTCTTCGAGAGAATCTGGAATCCAATACTCCATTTGATGTCGCGGTTTTGGATATGAATATGCCGGAAATGAACGGGATGGAACTGGCTGCAGCAATCAAGGCCGACTCAGAGTTGGCGCGAGTGAAATTAGTGTTACTGACGTCTGGTGGTCTTCGTGGAGACGGCAAGAAAGCTCAGGATGTGGGTTTTGATGCGTATCTCGCTAAACCAGTTCGCAAAAAAGATCTCCAAGCCTGTTTGGCCATGGTCATGGATCGGCATGAAATGCCGCTAGGTCTCGCTGCGTCTTCTGCTGTGTCGTTTGGAAATGAAACTGCTACTGAGAGCGCAATTCAAACTGGCCGTATCCTTGTGGTTGATGATCATGTCGTCAATCAACAGCTTGCAGAAATGATGTTGCAACGGTTAGGGCACCGGGTCGATCTTGTTGGCAATGGGATAGAGGCAATCGAAGCTATAGGGCGCATTTCATATGATTTGATACTGATGGATTGCCAAATGCCGGAGATGGATGGCTACGAAGCGACGAAAAGGATACGTGAAACAGAGCAGAAGAATCGTAAGGCGCTAGGCGTAAAAAGTGAGGCGCAGGAATCTATATTTTCAGATACGCCTTACGCCTTACCCCTTACGCCTCACGTCAGTTCCCATCTTCCAATTGTCGCGATGACGGCGAATGCGATGAAGGGGGACCGAGAGAAATGTTTGGAAGCCGGTATGGATGATTATATAAGTAAGCCCATCAAACATGAGGAACTTGCCCTGATTGTGACCAAATGGTTGCCTGTCAAAGAACAGGCTGATGCCGCGATTGATGACAATGATCCGGTTTCCACTTCGCTAGAAGAGGCTAGTCTGACGAGTCCATCGGAGCCAGATGTTCTGCCACCTTCCGATAACCAAGTGTCGATAGCGGAACTTATGATTCCAGAGCATTTAGTTGCCGATTGGCGCGCTACGGGGGGGAGTGCCTTTGTGGTGAAATTGGTGACTCAATTCGTTAATGATGCCATCATATGTGTTGATACCATTCAGTTTGCGTTAGATTCGCAATGCACGAGCGATGTGCGTGATGCGGCTCATGGATTGAAGGGAATGGCCGCCAACATGGGCCTGAGCTCCTTAACTAAGTTGGCACATCAAATGGAAGTCCTTGGACGTGAACAAAATCTTCAAGAGAGCGTTCTCTTGTTTCATTCAATGCAGGAAGAATTTATTCAGGTGCAAACCGCTTTGCAACAACAGTTGAATCAAGAGCAGACTCTTCTTCGATAGCTCCACTTGCTCATCTATGTGATATAGGTAAGGTCTATTGGTGGGGCTTTCCGTATTCTCGAACGGTGAGACGTGAAGCGTTAGAAATGAATAACGATGAGTAAGGAGAGAAAAGTCAGAGAATTTGTTCAAGAGCAAAGGCCGGATTTCTAAACTTCTTGTTTGTTATTTACTGTATTTAATATATCCTTTTTCACGCCTCACGCCTCACGCCTCACGCCTCACGCCTCACGCCTCACGCCTCACGCCTCACGCGAATTATCTTTAGGGAGCGGGAAATTCAATGTTTAGAAGGGTGCCGTCTTTTTGGGGAAGAGTAACGGTTCGTTGAATCGTGCCTAAGGTTTTGTGCCAAAGTGAAAGTGTGTGTGTGCCAGGCGGAAGGTTGGGAATGGTAAAGGCTCCTTGCGTATTGGTGATGGCGTGGTAGGGGTGATCAAAGACGTGGATAAACCCCTCCATAAATGGATGCTTGTTGCAGGCGATAGTCATGGGACCAGGTTTCTTTATGACTTTCTTAATTCCTTTCGATTGAGGTAACAACACCACATTAATAAATGCTCGTTTTTTTGTGCGAATATGTGTGTTATGCAAAATGGAATCAAGATTTTGGACTTCCAGCGGTTGCTTCACCAAGGCAATGCCGAGATCTGGGAAAAACTGGCATTTATCATTTCTGAGGATCAAGGGAGGTCTTTTCTGGGGACTGCCACTATTCATCCCTTCTACGCTAACGACCGCTCGCTGTAGTCCTCCATCTTGACTGATGGTGACTGGTATTATCTGACGGGTTTTCCCACAGACCTCGGCATCTTGCTTAATTATGTGTTCTTCTGGTGGGGGAATTGCCCCATGGTAGAGGATTTTTCCACGAAGAGTATTCGTCTCTAGGTTTTCGGCGTGAACTGGGCTGAGCAAACTGACAAGAAATACTATTCCTACAGGCAAGAAACCTCTTTTGAAAAGTTTGAGCGGTGTCCTGCTGTTGTTCATGATCATTCTTTCCCTACAGTTGCCCAATCCGTTGAACAATATGGCTTGAAGCTGGTCTCTATCTGCTATCGGTCATTTTGAAGCAAAGCTAAGGGAGTCGTTTGTCGTATGAGATGGGTCGGAAAAATAACGTGGAAGAATTTGTTTGATGTCTCGCGTTGGTTGCCCAGTCCGAATGGTGGAGGATGATCTTTCCCGATCGCTTATTGGGGGCGCGAAAAAGAAAGAACATAATTCACTAAGTGCCAAATGTCTTCAGGCCGCGGTAACGTTTCGCGGAAGGACGCCATGGGGGTTCCATCCAGGCCAGTCATAATGCTTTGGGCGATATCTTGTGGCCGATGCCCATTCTTGAATGAAGCAGGTTTGCTCAAGTCAGGTGGGAGAATATCTAATTCCCGCCGATCTCGTAACTCTCCTTGTTCATACAATCCGTTGGGTGCGATTGCTAGTGGGCTATGGCATTTCTCACAGTCCAGGAGCGTATATAATTCGTGCCCACGGTTAATACTCTCTCTGTTTGGTGGAAGAGGCCCTGGCGGTAAGACAATAGGGGTTCTTTTGTCAGTCTCCTGAAAAATAGGAGAAAATTGTTTGATATAGGCCACAATATCCCACCGATCGGATTCAGCCAAACTGCTAAAAAATGGCATGAACCCTGGGATACCATTGGTAATAGTCTCAAGAAGATCGGAATCGGTGGGTAGCTCGCCCGAAGGGGTCGAACGAAATTTGTATTCACCTTCGGTGAATGCTCGAGGACGTGGCGCCGAATAGGCGCCAAGATAAAAGGCGTCTGGACCGTCACCGTCACCAGCCTTTCCATGACAGAGGATACAGGCTCGCTGATAGAGTTGCTGGCCACGTGAGATGGAGGCAGAAAGATCGGCTTGTGGCTCAGTGGCCGAGGAAGGAGACGGGCAAGCAAAGAAACCAACTATTAATCCCATTAATAGGACGAACAGCCTGAACCGGTGAGTCCGGTTAGAATGCCACATCGGCGCCGACAAAAAAGGCATTGCGAAAGTTCCTTGCGGGTGAGCGTCCATGATGAGCTGGTCGTAGATTGATGTCGTCTCGTAGGAAGAGGGCAATGTTGGATCGAAGATAATATTTGGCCATCAAAGCTAAGAGGGAGTTGCTGGTTCGTTGGTTCCGAAGACCTCCAGCATCCAAATGGTCAAACCGTATGCCAAGCAATATTCGATCTGTGGCAAGCACATTCGCCTCTAACGTGAGACCCGTTGCGGTGGTATCAAAGGTGCTTTCCAGGGAGTTCGGAAGATCGGTGACTCGGTCCACGACATATGCTGCATAGAAATCCACCATGTAATATCGAATATTGGCTGCGACGCCATACCGACTCCAACTGACATCGTCCGTCGTCGAGACTTTGGCGTTATTGCTGCCGAAGTAGGAAAAACCCGAAAGATTGGCCGAAAAGTACGTACTCTGCGCCAGGTCAAAGCGTGTCATGATATACCAGTCTTTGGGATTGTTCGAGTCTCCAAAGGGTTCATTCGCGCCGTTCAAGATCCCGACTTGGTATAAGAACCATTCGCCAAACGGGCGGCCATGAATGTCGATGCCCATCTCCGCCACGGCATGGAAGAGGGATGGAGCCGTTGGCAAGATGGTGGTTCCTCCTCTATCAAATAATCCGTAAAATTTACTGGCAAATGCTGATGGGGAAAGGGCGATACGATTGACGGTGGGAAGCATAAACGATCCATTATCCACTGAATTGTCGCCTACAAGCTCGAACTGTTGCCGAAGCGTGGCATAGGAAGAATACGCGGAAGGATCAATCTTTCCGGCTCGGATATGGGCCCAATCGTGTGGTCCGATGTTGTTAAATGTCAGGAATGCTCGTTCGATCCCGGTTGCATCTTCTTCAAGATTTGATTCGAGCTCGACGAAGAAGCCTACGTTATTCGTCACGGTTCCCGCGGCAAAGAGACTAAACACTTCGGGAAAACCGAACTCGGTTCGGTCTTGCGGATTCCCATCGATGTTTGACCCTTGGGCACGGCGGGCATACTCGACGCTTCGAAGGATATTGCCACGGAGACGAAAGCCGAGGTAATTGGAGACATTATCTAAAGTCAGGTCACCCCAAAGTGATTTTTTTATGGTGGCGCCATCTTCAGTCCCCGGCAGTTGGTAGCCATTCTCTAAAAATCGTTCGCCCGTGCGGTTGAGTCGTGGGACACGGGTATGGCAGACCGTGCAGTTCACGTCATATTTTCTCGCGAAGGCCGGAATCGCATGCGTATCAGGTGTGGTGAAGAGTTGACTGACCAGAACGAAACAGAACGAGAGAAGAATACCCTTGGTTTTGGTTTGTCTAAGCCGATTCATGAAAAATTGAGGTCCTGAAGGCTTGAGGGGTTGCCGTAGAGCTATTATAGAAAATATGAGGGAGGTTGCTATTTATGTCAATGAAATAATTGGAAATTTCATTGAAAATGTATTGGAGGAGGCACAAGATACATTTAAGGGGAAACAATGTGCTTTCGGGGCGATAGGTTTCCTTTTCGTTTAATTAAAATGGTAGAGCCATTGCTTGGGATGAACGTCAAAATCATGACTCTTGCTCATAGGCTGTTTGGCTTGCCTCAGCAGGGGATTCTTAGTATGCTCGTGGCTAAATAATCTTGGTTGGTAGAAGGAAAAGGGTTTCATGGACATTCCTGACAATATTCAAGGATGCCGGGAGGGCATTGATCGGCTTGATGATGAAATTCTCAAGCTGTTGAATGAGCGTTCACAATATGTCATTCAAGTCGGTCATCTGAAAAAGAAAAACGATGCCTCTGCCCATCTGCATACACAAGGACGGGAGGTCGCCCTTGTCAAGCGGTTGATGGCGAACAATCCTGGGCCGTTCCCTAGTGAAGCCCTCCGTCCGGTCTATCGCGAAATCATGTCTGCGTCCTTGTCCCTCGAAGGTACTCAAACCATTGCCTATCTCGGTCCGCCTGCGACGTTTACGCATTTAGCCGCAATGCGGAAGTTTGGAGAATCAGCTGACTACATACCAGTGAATAGTATTAAAGATGTGTTTGATGATGTGGAGCGCGGGCGGATGCGCTTTGGGGTGGTGCCGATTGAGAATTCCACGGAAGGTGTGGTCAATCATACATTAGATTTGTTTGTGGATTCCCCGTTGCTTATTTATGGCGAAGTGCTGATGGAAATTTCTCATCACTTTTTGTCCAAAGCGGAGAAAATTGAAGATATCAAAACCATCTATTCCCATCCTCATGCGATTGCGCAATGTCGGAATTGGTTAGAAGCGCATGTGCCATCGGTGGCCATTGCCGAAGAGCCTAGTACCGCGAAAGCGGCAGAGCGATGCGCCAACGATCCAACGGCAGCCGCTATTGCGTCAGAATTAGCAGCTCAACTCTATGGGTTAACGATTTTGCGTTCTCGTATTGAAGATAACACGAATAACTTTACGAGATTTCTGGTGTTGTCCCTGCGTGGCGCCGAAC
>JAJDBS010000155.1 GCA_029261235.1 Nitrospirales bacterium | reverse complement strand
CATTGAAGAACTGGAGCATGCTCGTGCTCGTGGCGCAAAGATTTATGCTGAAATTAGTGGGTATGCGATGAACAGTGATGCCTTTCATATTACCGCTCCACCTGAGGATGGAGCGGGCGCGGTGAAATGTATGGAGAATGCGCTGAAAGATGGTGGAATTGCAAAGTCATCTGTTGGCTATATTAATGCTCATGGAACGTCGACCTTTGCGGATCGAGTAGAGACCAAAGTGATCAAAGATGTCTTTGGGGAGCAAGCGTATTCCATTCCGGTGAGTTCCACCAAGTCGATGACTGGGCATTTACTCGGAGCAGCTGGCGGAATTGAAGCCGTCTTTTCTATTTTAGCACTGCAGCAGGGGATCATTCCCCCGACCATCAACTTAGATGATCCTGATCCTGAATGTGATTTGGATTATGTTCCCAATACGTCTCGTATTTGTTCTTTCGATGTTGCTGTTTCCAATGCATTCGGATTCGGCGGTGTCAATGCCTGCTTGGTTTTTCGACGCTGGCACGAGGCATGAAATTCATAAAAAGAGTGGCTGCTCCCATCGGGCTCATTTCCCAAGTGCGATCGTATCCCTTTCCGAATTTTCGCATCTTTGCGATATGATATAATGGACAGGTTTTGGAAAAGGCATAGTGATGATCCTTGTTCGTCTTGTATAGCTAGATGATGGCGGTGATGGGAAGTGTTGCAAATCTACGATATCCAGTGTGCGCTCGGTTATGTCTTTAGACAAGAAGCTCTTCTGCTTGAGGCTCTCACGCATCGATCGTTTTCCCAATCACAAGAACATGCAACAGCCCAACACAATGAGCGATTGGAATTTTTAGGGGATGCGGTTTTAGGATTGGTAGTGAGTGAAAGCTTAGCCGCAACGTTTCTAACCTATACGGAGGGTGAACTCTCCAAGTTAAAAGCCGGTTTAATTAGTCGCGTGACACTAGCAAAAGCCGCGGGGCGGTTGACGCTAGGGCAATGGTTGAGACTGGGTCGAGGAGAAGAAGCATCATTAGGTCGAGAAAAACATTCGTTACTGGCGAATGCACTGGAGGCCCTTATCGGGGCGGTCTATCTTGATAGTGGCTTGGAGTCGGCTCGGGCATTTATTCACCGAGCGTTGGCAATAGAATTTTCTGATTTACGGGATCGACCAGAGTTATCGATCGGAGGAGATTGGAAAAGCCGTTTGCAAGAATGGGTGCACAAACATGATGGAACCAGTCCACGATATTGTTTAGTGGGGGAGGCAGGCCCGGATCATCAAAAACTATTTTCTATGACCGTAGAAATACGTGGGCGCGTCATGGGCCGAGGCCAGGGAGGCACTAAAAAAGAAGCGGAACAAGGTGCGGCGGAGCAAGCCTTCGTCCAAGTGAGTCAAGCTAGAGCTGAGGGAGAGGGAAATTCACGTGAAGAGTAATGGAGGAGTCATGATGAAAAATTTATCAGCGATAGGGGTGAATATGTTTCGACAAGGTATTCTGTTGTTCAGTTTGCTGGGCCTGTTGAATTTATTGGTGGTTGGAGAGACGTTGGCTGAAGAGCCTATAACCGATAAGAACGCACCTCATGTGATCTTGAAAACAAAATTTGGCGAGATGGAAATTGTCTTATTCCAAGATTTAGCCCCGAAGCATGTGGAAAGTTTTCTCAAACTCGCCGAGTCTGGATTTTATAATGGCACGATCTTTCATCGAATTATCCCAGGATTCATGATTCAAGGTGGAGATCCGTTGACGAAAGATCCTGCGAATCACACTAAATATGGGACAGGTGGTCCAGGCTATACGGTTCCTGCAGAATTTAGCAAAGTCGTTCATGAAAAAGGCATTCTCTCTGCTGCCAGAACGGCAGATCCAAATAGTGCTGGTTCTCAATTTTTCATTATGGTTGATAAGGCCCCGCATTTGGATGGCCAATACACCGTGTTTGGAGAAATTCTCAAAGGGGTTGAGGTCGCCGATACGATTGTGGGTCAGCCACGGGATTTGCGTGACAATCCAACAGAACGGATTGAGATGACCATTGAAGTTGTGAAATAAGGTCAATCCAAATATGGCAAGGATGATCTCTGAGCTTACGTTGAGGATGGGCTTGGAGATGTGGATTCAGGTTGGTAATCAAATCCACTCGGGATGACAATACGTCCACCAGCTCCAGTTTGACGAGCCAGTTGTTCGGCGACATCGGGATGGCGTTCACGGACATACCCTAATAAACCCTGTAAGAATCGATTGGACTGTAGCCCTGATCCAGAAAACTCTTGGATAAATGCTTGAGCTCGGTCCAATACCTCGGTGACCATTGTTGGCTCTAAGTTTTGGCGCTCACCAAACACTTTAAATTCCTTCCGTAACTCTTCTCCAAACGCAGGCATCCCCGTTTCGGGGATTTCAATCAAGCTGAAGCTTCGCCTGAGACTTTGAAGGCCTTCCAAGGCTTCAATATCTTGGGCGTCTCGGCGTTCTTGGAAATACCGGAAAGCCAAGGCTTCAAATACATAGAAGATTTCCGTTGCCCGCTCGCCACCAAAATCCAAGAGTTCTCGATAGAAGGTGCGCCGCTCTAATTCAAATCGCCCCCCTACACGTTTTTGCTGGTAATTGTCGTTTACCTCTAAGAACACACAAGACGCCGGACAGGAAATTTTGGTGATGCGATGTTCCCCGCAACATTGACTGCAAATCATTCCGTTCAGTGCGGGGCATGATCGCTTGCCCTTACGCTGCTGACAATGGACGCATTTACTCATTTGGTACATCTTTCTTGGGAAAACCTAATCCATAATCGGAAAAGGTTCGTTTTTTCTTGTTGGGGGTATCGTTCGAGGTATCGTTGGAGGGGCGTTCCAATCCGTTGATCTCGGCGCCATTCGCATAGAGATACGGGACGAGAATAAGATGGTTCACCCGGTCCACACCTATTCCGGATGGCGAAAGCAAGAATTCTGCAATGGCTTGTTTCTTCAGATTGGCATGAATTCGCCAGACTTTTCCCGCTGTGAGGTCCGATATATACATGATGCCATATTGGTCAAAATCAATACCGTCGAGGTTATGAAATCCTCCAGAAAAAAATGAACTGACAAACAATTCGTGAAGAATGCCTTTTTCATCAATTTCAAACACTTTTCCGTCATCC
>JAJDBS010000154.1 GCA_029261235.1 Nitrospirales bacterium | reverse complement strand
AGACTTTGAACCTTGGGCGGTTCGCGTGAACGCTCGGGAGCATGTCTTTCTCTATATTTCGAAATATGGCACCAATTATCTCCCTCAAATTTATGCCACGGAAGCTGGGCAAGAAGAACCACGAACTGATGGAGTGCAAGGACTGGTTACCTGGCCGGTGGCACATTCGCCTGCTGACAATGATACGACTGGGGAGTCAGGTATGTCTCGTGTTGTGAGCCATGCTGCGCCGCAATCCGATTAGTACGGCCTGCTGGGGGCAAGCTTGAGTTGTGAAGTCTGGGTCGGAATCACTGTCTCAATGAGACGATGGTTAGGTTTTATGCTGGGTGTTCAGGTAGGTCAGGAGTAATTGATAGGCTGCGTGTATTTCTTTTGTTTTTGCCTCTCCTTTTTTGTACATTTCCATGTATTTCCCAGGATTATTTGTGAGACCTGCATAACGTGAGGGATACCATGTCCGCCTGGCTTCCTCATAGCGTTGAGTCAACGCTTCTTGGGTAAATGGTGTGCTGAGCTTGAATAAATCAACGGCCTCTGCAATATCTGACGAAGGCAATGCGTTGTGTTGAGAAGGCATGATGAAGGGCGTCTCCAGGATCTTGAATCGAATGGCTTGAATTTTTTCAGAGGATCCTTCTTCCTGTCAATCATTTTTTCTTGATCACTCGAATTACGCGGCTATTTGGATTGGAAATACTATGTCACGCGAACTCCCCCTTTTAGCAGCTCCTCAGTTATTCGCTCAGCAAAACTACCGTGATGTGTTGAAGCGGGAGATGGACGCAGGGAAGATTCCGCTGAGCCTCGGGAAGGCCTGCCCCGTCAAATGCGAATTTTGTTATGAATTGGATCACTCCTATCGGGAAACTCTCGACCCTCCCAAGACGACTCAAGAAGACTGGGAGTTCATGTTGAACTATATTAATTCCCGACCGACTGACCCGCAGCAGTTTTGGTGTTTAGGTGGAAATGAGTTTATGGAGTGGACGGACCTTTTTCTGCACCCCAAAGCGATGGAATGGCTGGAAGATTTCTTAATCCATACGGATAAGAATGTTCAATTCTTTACGGTTGGGTTTGTGCATGTGCCAAAGATTCATCGTTTAGTTGATCAATATCCTGGACGCATCAATTTTGAATTGTCCGTCATTACACTGGGTGAATATCGACAAAAAATGATGCCACATGCTCCCTCAGTGAAGCATCTCATGAAAGTGTTGGATGGTCCAGCGGTTTCTTCTGCGAATTTTTATGCCTTTGGTCAGAATACGATGTCTGAAGATGCGAAAACTATTTCCAAAATCAATTCGAAGTGTGTGTTATGGATGGGTTGCCTGACGCCAGTGGGTGGCATTAATGAATCCACAAAGACCATGATGCGGCAAGGCCGACAACATCTACCTGTTGAAGCGGAAAAAATCTATGATGCGGGTCTGCCGAATTCGACCACCATTCATACTGAAGCCTATGTCACGGCTTTTCTCAATCGAGGACGAATCGTCAGTTTATTTGATTCGTTAGAGTTAGAAAAACGTGATCCTGTTGTGATGGCAGGAAGTGTCTATCGTGTTTTGACGATGTTTCGAAAAAATCGCGCCAAATTTTTGCATGTGCCTAATGCCACGTTAGGAGGAGATTCAGACTGCACTGTGTTGCTGACCCTCAATGATATTGCCAAACGACTGACCACTCAGAAATACGTCTATATCCCTCAATGTATTGTGGAGTCGGGACGAGGGCCGGGTCGAGACATTGCTGGTGTGCATGTGGATGAGTTCGTGAAAATGACTGGTGTCAAAGTGCGCATGTTACGAAAAATTAATACAAAATTTGCCAATAATCGCTTATTTCGTAACGGCTCTTTACAGAATTATGTTGAAGATTATGTGCGAAATCCACTTGCCCGCTCATACGAAGCCTTTCCTTTGACCGCGTAAGAGGAGGTGACTTGTGAGTAAGAGTAACTTTCTTTTCATGCCTTGCCTGCAATCGTAATGGATACTTCTCGAAAGTGGCTCCAGTTTTATCAAGCCGATGTCTTTACGAATGAACCGTTTGGCGGGAATCCGCTTGCCGTGTTTCCTGATGCTGAAAATTTGACTGATCGCGAGTTTCAGCAAATCGCGCGCGAGATGAATCTTTCCGAGACTGTGTTTGTTTTGCCACCGACGGATCCTCGTGCCGTTGCGAAAATTCGTATCTTTACACCATCCCAGGAAATTCCATTTGCTGGACATCCGGTGTTGGGGACATTCTATGTACTGGGAATACTCAAGCGCCTTCCCCTGCAGGAGCCAGTGACGCGTGTATTCTATGAATGTCATTTAGGGGTGTTTCCGCTTGAGCTCATTATCTTACAAGGACAAATTGAGCAAGTGGTGATGTCTCAGCCCGCTCCAGAATTTCCCGAAGTGGTGAGCCAGGTTGAGATGATGTATGAATTAGCGAAAGCCTTAGGCGTGCACAAATCGCAGATCACTGATTCTCCATTTCCTGTTGAGGTGGTCTCAACCGGACTCCCTGTTTTAATCGTGCCGATTCGAACGCTTACTGCGGTCAAGTCCATGCAAGTGAATCATACCGCGATACAAGATGTCTGCGCCCGCTTAGGCACAAATGGCATCATGGTCTATACGAGTATGACTCTCGAAGAAAATTCCACTGTACATACCCGTATGTTTGCCGCTCCCATTGGGATTCCAGAGGATCCAGCGACTGGAAGTGCGAGTGGTGCGTTAGGAGCGTACTTGGTGAAAAACGGAGTCGTGGAAGTGGGGCCAACCACCGAAGTAGTGATCGAGCAAGGTTATGAAATGCATCGCCCCTCTCGGATTCTCGTCCAGGTCTTTTCCGATGACGATATCATTCAGGACATCAAGGTTGGTGGGCAAGTCGTGATGGTGGCAGAAGGAAAAATGGTGTATTAATGGAATGTTGAAAAAATCCACCACCGGCGTTTCGTCATTTTCCCGTGTTCACGTATTGGTCGTAGGCGCCGCGTGCCTACATTCATGTGGCCTGGCTGGATGGAATTTTTGATCATTCCCGTCCATCGGAAGCATTGGGTGCGAGCATACCGTAAAAACTATTTCGCTAATTCGCCAGCAATATGCCCGATTTCAGGGAGAATCAACTGTTCCATTGCGAGTTGAACGGCGCCTTGTGAACCTGGAATAGAAAAAATCACCATATGCTCGTAGATGCCAGCCGTTGCGCGGCTGAGCATGGCGGCTGAACCGATATCCTTATAACTCAGGTAGCGAAACAATTCCCCAAACCCATCCAACCGTTTTTGTATCAATCTATCTACGGCTTCAAATGTCGAATCGCGGCGGGAAATCCCGGTTCCACCATTAATGATGATAATGGCATTTTCCGGTTGCTGGGAGGTTTCTTCTAGGAGCTGGGTAATGTCTGCTGGTTCATCTTTGATCAGATGGTATTTGTTAATTGAATGTCCCTGCTCTTTGAGGAGATGGCAGATCAATTTTCCGCTTGTATCGGTATCCTTTGTACGTGTGTCACTACATGTGACAACAACGCACCCTAGTGATACGGCATGAGTCTTATGAGAGACATGCGATGGTTGGCCATGCGACTCATGATGACTATGTTCCCCCATGATAGTCAGCGGTCCTAAGAAAGCGGCTTACGACCACACAGAGTCTGGCTTGAGTTGTGCGGCAGGCTCACCTTTTTTGATATGTTCGTCTAATATGACAGCCACATCATCATCTTTGACTTGCGAGTACCAGGTGGCGCTTGGGTAGACCACGACATTCGGTCCTTGTTCACAAGGCCCAAGGCAGGTGGTACCTGTCACAAGCACTTCCCCTGGTTGAACCCCACGTTCAATGAGACCCATATTCAAAGCCATGAGTAAATTCTGGGAACCCGCTGAACCACAAGAAGGTTTAGGATGTCCAGGTGGGCGAGAATTGGTACACACAAGAATATGATGTTTTGGCTTAGGCATAGATGTTCCTTACTGCAAAAGTGTGTGAAATAATGTTGGGATACGATGGAACCTGTTTGGGTGTTGTGAGGTTATTTGGCGCGGAAGAGATCCCACATATCATTGCATTCTTCTGGTAATTTCCAATGTCGCACGCCGGCCTTGACCCAATCAATATAATGCTCTTTAGCTTTAAATTTTCCAATGGCCTGTCCAACATGTGTGGTGACAAACTCCTTTTGGTCGTCTTCTGTAAAGACATTGATCTCAACATGCCGAAACGCTTCTTCTGGTATGTCACCATCAAATTTGTCCAGCTCTTTTACATCTTCCTGCGTGAGTTCAAATACAGCGCCCCAGACTCGCTCACCAGCAGAAGGTGTGATGGTGGCCAGCCCGCATCGCCATTGATTGGACCAGCGCCCGAAGGTGATGGTGTGGTCAGGAATGTAGGCCTTGAAGAGAAGCTGATGCTCCGGCGCACGCTGTTTTAATTGGGTTGGGTTGAGATTGTCGGCATACATGAAGAATCGCATAGTAATATCCTGTTCGTTTAAGCAACACGTAGTATTACCATACTGCCTTCTCAGACTGTCAAGGAACGTCTGGAGATTACCGCTGTTTGTGCTACTCGTTGGGAGGGCGTTCTAGCAATCCTAAGGGAAAATGATGCGTTTGAGCTTTTCGGCAGGGGAAAAAGGAGGATTGCTAGCTCTTTGGCGTAAGATGGAGTAAGCCCTGAGCATGATCAAGCTGGACTATAAAGCCATCAAAAAAACTTAACCCGAGAAGACCATCGACGCCAGAAAAACCAGGCATGGTGTAGATAAAGACACGCACATTTTTACGTCCTGCATCACCGACTTGCATTCTTGGAACAATGCCCATTTTGGCTTCAGCTTTTCCAGATACCCCCTGCATCTTGACAGTGGAACTGTTTAAGTCAGGTTGAATGCCCGCATCAAAAGCCAAATCTTCAGAAATGAGCGTCAGCGATGCACCAGTATCAACCACGAGTTTGGCTTGGTGAAGATCGTTGAGTTCAACATTGGCAACCCACACTCCTCCAAAACGCTCTAATTGAATCGTTGAATCAGTTGAGCCAGCTGTCATGGCATGAGAAGTTGGAGTCTTTGGCTTTAATTTGAGCAGGGCTTGGTCTAAGGGAACCTTGCTAAGCAGGGCTTGGCCTCCAGCGGCAATTCCGATGATCAAAAGTGCAAACACAATAAAAGAACGACTTGACCCCAAAATGGAAGATCCTCGGTGGTTCTGTCACGTACATATGTCCATGCAAGTGGGAATGCCCTGCTCTTTCTTTTCGGTGAGGAGAGGCAAACTCTTGAAGTGAAGAAATTTTGTCAGTTTCATAAATCAGGTTATTCGACTCATTCGTGGGCCTTCTTCAGAAGAACAGCGTTTACGGCACTATTCGCCATCTGTGTCATGATTCATTATTGCAAGTTATTTGCAATTGCTGTTGACAGTTGAAAAGTGCTTTGCTAGTTTCGCCGCCTAGGTGATGATTATGAGTCGATTGAAATATTCCATGCCATCTTCATGGTTTGTGGGTCTGACGCTGTCTCTGGCCATGCTCCTTGTGGCTTCCGTGCCATTTGGGCATGCCCTCGAAATTCATCATATCTTTTCAGCCATCGATCATGATGGACACCAACATTCCGATTCCGATTTGTGCCAATGGGTACAACAGCACACAAGTACTTCCTTGGCTTGGGATCATCCGCACTTCGCGCAACGGTCATGGCTCTATACCTGGCTTTCCCATGTTCACGAGTACACCTCTTCTTCTTTCCCTTTCAGCCTGCTTGATTCTCGATAAATAAAATCTGATGGGTCACGTTGCCTTGGAAATTCAAGATGCTTGTGTTTTGTTTGATACTAGCCCAGTGGCTTGTGAGCAGGAGATTCGCTGAATCTCAAGATTTTCAGGAACGTTGATTCCTAGAGTTAAACAATGGATGAATGTTGCAGGGTCACTACCGTTTCAGGACAGCAACGTCGAGTGGTTCAAGCCGTACTCTGGATTAATATCAGTATGTTTCTTATAGAGGCATTTGCTGGCCTTCTGAGCCATTCGACCGCGCTTCTAGCAGATTCAGTAGATATGTTAGGCGATGCTATTGTCTATGGGTTTAGTCTGTATGTGATTGGCCGAGGTTCGTTGTGGCTAGGGCGTGCAGCCTTGTTCAAAGGTGTCATGATGGGCGCATTTGGTATCGGTATCCTGGGTCACGTCGTCTTCAAAACTACCCATGGTTTGGTGCCAATGGCAGAGATGATGGGTGTGATAGGAATGATGGCGCTTGCTGCTAATCTCATTTGTCTTATGCTCCTGCGGCAACACCGCAGCGATGATATCAATATGCGATCCGCGTGGATGTGTTCTCGGAATGATGTCATTGGCAATGCGGGAGTTCTTATTGCGGCTCTTATGGTTTACCTCCTCAATTCCCCATGGCCAGATATTGTGATCGGCCTCTTGATCGCCATGCTGTTCGTTCGGTCTGCTATTTCTATCATCCGGGAAGCCTCCAAAGAGATGGTATCTGTAAGGTGAACTCCTCGTTTGTTCGAGAACGACTCCTTAAAATGATGGTCTGTTTCTTTTGAAATATATAGCCAACTATGGATGATCTTATTAGATCAGCTTTTTTGTCCGAACCGAGACCCTGTATAAAACAACTTGGTGGTGGGCAATTGGCTCTAGTTGCTGATGGGCATTGAAACCCCATTTACTATTGGCGGCAGGATACCATATTGTTCATGGTTTCAATCCGATTCAAAATCTCGCATTATTTGAAATTCTTCAGAAAGCGGATCTGCTCATGAGCCAAATTTTTCGACAGACGATCTTTTTGATTCTAGTCAGTATTGGCTGTGCTTTGACGAGTTGTGTGACAGTTCCCAGGGTTCAAACTCATCTCTTTGAAGGACGTCAAGGGTCCATTTCTTTACGAGTTTTTGCCGAGCCGACGCAAAGAGCTCAACACCCAGTCACCCTCGAACCGCGCATCATACAGAGAGTTCTCAAGGGGCTGTATGTTCAAGATACCCAAACCATCCTTGCCTCAGCGCTAACCGACGATCATCCTCCGATCCAGGCCTTTACGCGAGAAGAAATTCTTTTTTTAACTCCACACGTGATTGCTGGACTGGCAAAAGCCACACCAGAAGAAGAGATTATCTTTCAACTGCAGTCAAGCCAATCCTCCAATACCCACTATACAACCGGTTCCCTGTATTATTCGGATTCCACGGCCCATGTCATTATTCACGGATATCATGAGCCCTCTAAAAGACCTCCATTACTTTCCAGACCGTCCTCTTCATTTGCTCGGCCCAAAATGTGGAAAATGTCCTTTCAGCCAACAAGGGCCTTAGCCAGCAATCATGTGGATCTGACTTCCCAGACATCCTTTCCCTTTCACTTTGCGATCCATCTTCCTACATTGACTCAAACGATAAAGAATAATGCCCCCTCCATTTCTCCTCAGTCCCCATCCATACATAAGGAATTGAAAGGGTTGCGCGAATCTCTCCAGCAGCAACATCGCAAAATCGAACGTCTAGAGGACCAACTTCAAGCAGATAGCCCTCCACAACTCCAAGAATGAACGTGCACAAGAGCTATCACAAGCACGTCTAGGCTCACGGTCCGGGTTCTACGAACTCGCTCGACAAAAAACCCTTATCTCGATATGGGGCGAGACACCAACCGACGTAGCCATTGCCCCAATGTAATGACACCAAGAAAGATACACGCCAACAAAGAATCAGTCGCACCGGTAGGCCAATCCATGAAGAATGAAACAATAAATCCGACGAGCGCAATTCCTGCCCCCAAAATACCTCCAAGGAGTGGGACAAGAAAAAATCTTTTGGCGAGTTGTATGGCCATCATCGTGGGGAGGAGAAGGAAGGCAAAGGTCAGTAAAGGTCCGACCATCAGCACGCCTAACGAAATAGCTAACCCCACCAGTCCATACAAGAGTATGTCCCACACCCAAAGTTTTTTCCCCAAAGACAAAGCCAGATCTCGATCGACCGAAACCAATAAGAGCTCCCTGCGAAACAGAGCGATCAGCAGGGCAATGCCCGTATAGGCTATCAGGAGAATGGCCATATCCATATCGGAAATGGCGATGATTTGGCCGCGCAACAGTGTGACGATGCCTACCTCTGGAACCCGCTCTGAAGCCAACAATAAAATGGTCACGGCTCCCGCGAACACGTACACGGTTCCTATCCGGCTTTCCACCATCTCTTGCCCACGCCGTTCAAGCGCCGCGAGTAGCAATAACGTGCCCGTGGTCACAATCGTTGACCCTAATAAGGCAAGAAGAAAATCACTATGATTCGGTTGTTGTTGATGATAGGTCAAATGCCAAAACACCGCCGCGGCGATTCCACCGGTCGACAACTGAGGAAGAGTGACTCCCAAGAACACCATCCTTCGGCAATACATGAAGACCCCAATAAGGGGAAGAACGAGCCCCGTGACAATTCCTCCGTACAAGGCATTCCGTAAAACATATGAGGGATGAAGAATGGTGAAGAGTTCTTCCATACATGTTAGCTTTCCGCTAATAATCTTCCTTTAATCACGTCGGATATACTGTTCTACTGTCTGTGTTTGCACGGTCCGATACTCAATCTCGATAACGTCCTGTACGACTTGGAGAAGTTCAGGAATAAAATGATCAGCCCATAATAAAGTCATCCCGGTATCAGTCTTTAACTTGACCAATAACTGCAACATCATTTGGACCGTCTTTTTGTCGAGGCTTGCCAACGGTTCATCCAGGACTAAGACAGCGGGGGCGCTGGCCAATGCTCTGGCGATTAACGTGCGTTGCTGTTGACCTCCAGATAATTCCGCATACCGTTTCTGTTCCAAGTCCTCAAT
>JAJDBS010000153.1 GCA_029261235.1 Nitrospirales bacterium | reverse complement strand
ACGCATCAGGGCTGCTCGTGGTTCCACAAAACGGAAGTGCTCGTGAACACAAACAACGAAGAGGAGAAGTGCTGACGCGCCTACTGCAGCGCTAAAATGATGGGGGTCGTGAGTTTTTACACAGCCTGGACCCACAGCGGACATACCGTTTCTCGCATTTCTGGGTTTCCTAAAAGCGAAAACAGCTATCTCCGTTGCTCGACGTCCCAGGCTGAGTCTCCCCCTCCTTTTGTCGTAAGACTTTGGTAGAGTTGCACGATGCCCCTCAGCCTGCTGTAAACCCTGACCAGCGAAGCTGTACTTGAAGAGGCCTATGCATGGCTGTGTCGGCAGCGAAAGAGGTGGCCCGATTCGGCAGATGTGTGGGACTTTCGCCGGCAGTGGCCCACCGAGAGAGTGAGACTGCAAGGCAAACTACAGAGCGGCACGTATCAGATTGGACTGCTTAGCCGGGCCACGCTTGCCAATGGGGAGGATGTGGACCTCTGGTCTGCGCGGGATGCCTTGGTAATGAAAGCCCTCACCCTCGAGCTACAACCCGTGCTCCCGGTATCACCGCACTGCACACATTTCAAATGTCATGGGGGACTAAAGGGCGCCATTTGACAGGTGCAAGCGCACGTGACCTCGCATCCCTATGTCTTCAAGACCGATGTGCAATTGTATTATGCCTCCAACGATCATCATCGCCTCTTGGACATTCTCGCCCTGCATATCTCTGAGCCACGTATCCTCAAACTTGTGGGCTAATACCTCAAGCGACGACCAGAACGCGGCGGGTTGGTTTGGGAATATCAACAGGGCATTCTACTGGGGTGTTCATTGAGCCCATTAATGGGAGCCGTCATGTTGACGGTATTTGATGAACGGATCGCTCAATCCGGTCTCTGCTATGTGCGGTATATGGATGACATCTTGGTCATGGCCACGACGCGCTGGAAACTGAAGCGGGCGTTACGGAACGGGAAGAACGGCCTGGCTCAGATAGGATTGACCATCCATCCAGACAAAACTTGGGTGGGGAAAAGCGAACACGGATTTGATTTTTTAGGATATCACCTTCATCGAGAGGGAGTGACCGTAGCGAAGACCACGGTCGAGCGCTGCGTGACACGGATACGCCGGCTTTATGAGCAAAACAGCCGACGCCCTTATGGGGCGACGGCTGTTGGGGTGTACGTGTCCCGGTAGTGGTGATGGGCGGCAGACGGGTTACCCGACCTGGGACCCCTCACGTCGCCGTTGCTGCCACCGATAGCCGGCCAAGCCTAGGAGGCCGGTGCTTAGTAATATCATCGTGCCTGGTTCCGGGGTGGAGGTGATTGGCGCGCTGGACCTGGTGAAATCTGCGTGAACCCATGTTGCGTAGCGTGTGGTGTCCGTGCCGGACGGATGGATGGGGGACTGGTTAGATGCGACATCGAATGACTCGACGCTATAGTTTTGTGCGACCGCCGTTCGAATAGAGCCGGGTGAGAAATGAAATGGTATCAGTACGTTGCATCTGAATAAGGATTCGCAGCCTGTCGTCCGCTCCGGGCGCGAATCTGGGAGGAGGCTGGAGAAATTAGGATTGTCGATGAAAACGTGATCTAATAATGCTTGTGCTGCCGCGGTGGCTCCTGTCTGTGTCTGGAATTCGAAATCGTTCGTAGCGTCGCACCCGTTAAATATCGCTGTACAGGTCCCGTCGACGAATGTGACGTCGTATAAGGTGCCTGCGACATCAACCTCGGTGGCGCCGGTCAGTTGGCCGCTGCCATCGATCTGTAACGTGGGGGTGGCGAATGCGGGCGTCCCGGTCAGGATGAACCCCATTAATACGACTCCGAATACGGTATGCAATAAAGTTTTCATCCTACAGTCTCCTCTCAGGTGTCTGTGTGAAGATCGACCAGTTTTTGCGTAGGGTTGCTACCATGGAACTGGCCCCGCCGCTCTTGGGAAGCATTGAGCAAGTTCAATGCCGATTCCTGCCGTTCTTCGTTCTGTGACACTTGAGGTCTGTGGTGAGTCGGTTGATGCTCGTTGTGTGGCCTGGTGGTTCATGGCGGTGTCTCGTCGTGGTCTAAGCCTCATTCCACAGGTTCCACCACTGACAAGGTTTCTGACACGTCTCCGATTCCCACGAAACCCCAACAGGCGAATTACCATGGTCCATGCAGCATTGAGGCTCCGCTTCCGTTGATCACCCTCGCCGTGTCGCCCCAGGCCACAACCGCAGTAACGGCTGCCGGGCAGCGATAACCTGTAGGGTCATGCGCCAACGGTCAACAGTGAACCGTGATAAAATTCCTGACAGGGTCTACCAGGTCTGATGTAGGCACTGGCTCTTCCTATACTCGGGGCTTTTCATGTCGTCACAGCCGTGTTTCTGTTGACCTACACGAAGACGAAAGACGAGCTGGGCACCATGTGCCAACAACTCTCTCACAACCTTTCTCCCTAAGAGGACAATCCCTGTGAATGAGAATTTCACGTTGAGCTGCCTATTTCCGCTCATTGTTATTATTGAAGCCAAGAGACCCTAGAAAGTAGCCCTGGCCTCGAACGTTAGCCAAAAATGTAACCGACTACGGCCTTCTGTTACATTTTCCGATTTTTTCGTCATCCCAGATGACCGCTTTTGGCTGTGAGTTCAATTGATCAACGCAACACTTTATTCTACCGACTAGCAATGGAGTGTGACGATGAAACACCGAACCCGCATCTACTTTAGCGCGGCACAGCGGGCAGACATTTGGGATCGCTGGCAGCGTGGCGAATCCATGAGG
>JAJDBS010000152.1 GCA_029261235.1 Nitrospirales bacterium | reverse complement strand
AGACAACACCACCACCAATTGGTGACCGTCGCGATAGGTTTTGTCGATGAGCTGCGCCACATGCTGAATGCGCTCAATGCTGCCTACTGACGTTCCTCCGAATTTTTTGACATAACAAGCCATACGAACCTATGCGTTTCCGAAAAACCGTTCAAAAAATATAGCGCTATTTCTTAATGGACGATGAAATGCTGCTTGTTCATCAAACACTGCCTCGGACGACTCCACACCCGCGCTCTGACCTTCATAGAGCACGTAAGGCATAGGAGCTGGCGCACTCGCCTGAGGATTGCTAGCGCTAGGCGTGGCCACAATAAAAAGGCGAGTATCACTGGCTTCCATGCAACGCTGCCGTAAAGCTCCTATAAGTTTCCCATCAATTTGCTGCAGATTTTCCACATATGCGGAGGCCTGCGTAGACTGCCCTTGATCTGAAGACAAGATGGGAAAAGGAACATGGAGACACGCGAGATCTTGTTTCTCCAAAATAGTTGCGGCCATCTCTGCCATCTTTTGTAACTGCTCTGCTCGATCCTCGGTCACGGCCTCCACCTTCACGGCTTTTAATCCGCTAGCGATACCCACTCCTCGATAGGGCCCACTTGGCGAAACGACAACACCCTCTAGCGGCCATCGCTCTTTGAGCAATGGCAAATCCACCGGCTTAGTTTGGCCCCAGGGCCACAAGCAATTGGCCGGCTTCAACCCAGCATCTATTCGTTCTTGATTCACCAGATGATGGCTCAAAATCATACGAGAGGCTTCCATCAACTCACGCAGTACTTGAGACTGATCCCCTGTTGCCAAATAGCCATCAATTGGCTGCCCCAACGCTTCCCGCGGATTCCGACAACCCACTTTGGCATATCCCCCTGCCCAGACCATGAGATGACGATCATGTTCACCGATATAAAACTGAATATTTTCTGAAACGAATTGTTCGTTAATGGCATCGATGAGTTCTCGGGCTTCCTCAGTATCCAACCCTCCTCCCAATATATCATCCATGACTAAGGACACTCCAAGCTTCTTACTATCCCCCCATCCATCCTCAGCTCGTAGTGTGACAAAATCACAAAGATAGGCGACATCATTCCTATCAAGGGTCACTTCTAAATTCAGACTTTCAAAAACCCCTGGTCCTGTAAACCACTTTTGGCTGTCATAGCCTAATAGACTTAAGAATGCGAGCTCTCCAGTAAAGAGACGGGATTCATTGGGGATCCCTATGCGCCCCAACTCTCCATGTCGAGCGAGATCATCCAACTGCGGGGTCTGGGCCGCTTGCAGCACGGTGCAAGCACCTAACTCTTCAAAGGCATGAGCCGGAATACCATCGATGTGAACCATGATCGTTTTTTTCACGAACATTGCCTCACTGTGTAGGGTTCATGAGGGTGGAGATTCTCTATGATATTGGCGATCGCCACACAGAATAACGATTAGGTCGTCAATTGGGCCGCCACGGCTTCCCGCGTCGCGGGTACCGTCACCGGTCGATAGGATACAGATAATCCCGTATCGGGATCTTTCAACCCATGGCCAGTCAATGTACACACAATGGTACCATCTTTGGGTAAGAGATTTTCTCGATGCAGTTTATAAATTCCAGCAATCGACGCGGCCGATGCCGGCTCACAAAATATTCCTTCTTGAGAAGCCACCATTTGATAAGCCTGAATAATTTCCTCATCAGATACCATATGAAGACAACCATCCGATTCTTCCACGGCTTGGAGAGCGAATGTCCAACTCGCAGGATTTCCAATGCGGATAGCAGAGGCCACAGTTTGTGGCGATTCCACCACGTGTCCCCTGACGAGTGGAGCCGCTCCTTCCGCTTGGAAGCCAAACATCCGTGGAAGGCCCTGCGTTTGTCCAGCCTCTTTATATTCGCGATAGCCTCGCCAATACGCGGTGATGTTACCAGCATTCCCAACCGGCAACGCATGAATGACCGGGGCACATCCAAGTTGATCGCAAACTTCCATGGCCGCCGTCTTTTGGCCTTCTAGGCGAAAGGGATTAATGGAGTTCACTAATTCAATGGCCGTTTCCTCGCAAAGCGATTTGACGATTGTCAGCGCTTGATCAAAATTTCCTTCAATTTGAATCACACGCGCACCATGCATCAAAGCTTGAGTCAACTTACCTAAGGCGATCTTCCCAGCCGGAACAACCACATAAGCAGGCAAGCCGGCTTTAGCGGCATAGGCGGCAGCTGACGCAGAGGTGTTTCCCGTCGAGGCACACATCAATCCCTTGGCCTTCTTTTCCATGGCCTTAGATACTGCCAGAGTCATGCCCCTGTCCTTAAACGATCCAGTCGGGTTGGCACCTTCAATCTTTAAAAATAGCTCTCGTCCTGGGCAGACTGTTTCTGCCAAACGCGGGGCAGGAAGAAGCGGAGTATTGCCTTCTTGCAAAGACACAATAGGCGTCTGTTCGCCAGCAGGTAGAAACTTTCGGTACTCCTCAATTATGCCACGCCAAGGTATCATTGTTTTCATGCTGCCTTTATCGGCCACAGTCGGTTGAAGGTTTATTGAATGTCTTCCATTCGGATGAACACTGTCGGCTCAGAAATGATGGGAAGGGCATTAATGTCGTGAAGCGCGGATTGGATCCCCCGCTCGATGGATCGATGAGTCACAATCACCAAGGGGACCGGCTGCCCTTGTTTTCTCTCTTTTTGCAAGACCGATGAAATGCTGATTCCGTGTTTGCCTAGAATTCCCGAAATCGTTGACAGCGCACTCGGCTCATCTTTAACCATACAACGCAAATAATACCGGCTCTCAATGTCTGCCATTGGCTTGATCTCAAGCGGCTGACGCGATCCCCACTGAAAGGAAGTCGCCGGCACTCGAGAGAACGATTTCTGAATGCGGTTCCGAGCTAAATCGATGATATCCCCCACTACCGCACTTGCCGTTGGCAACGAACCCGCCCCTTGCCCATACAACACAATATCACCGACGGCATCTCCAACTAGCTGAATGGCATTGTACACGCCGTGAACCTGCGCAATGGGAGACTCCGTTGGAACAAGCGTTGGATGCACACGCGCCTCAATAACCTGATCCTGGCATTTCGCAATACCCAGCAATTTAATCGTAAAACCCAACTCTCGAGCAAAAGTCATATCAACGGTGGAGATCTTGGCAATGCCTTCCGTGTAGACAGCACTCATGGGCAGAGGAGTGCCGTAGGCTAAGTTCACCATAATGACGAGTTTATGCGCAGCATCAATACCCTCAACATCCAACGATGGATCAGCTTCCGCATAGCCTTCACGTGATGCTTCTTGCAAAATATCGTGAAAATCTCGACCTTCCTGCGTCATCCGGGTCAAGATATAGTTAGAGGTTCCATTCATGATACCCATGATTGACGTTAAGTGATTCCCCGCCAGACCTTCGGTGAGGGAACGAATAATCGGAATGCCTCCTCCAACACTGGCTTCAAACCCAAGATCCGCTTGTGCATTGAAGGCCGCTTCAAAAATTTCTTCGCCATGATCCGCGAGCAACGCCTTATTCGCAGTCACCACACCTTTTTTGTGTGATAAGGCTTGAAGGATAAAACGTTTTGCCGGTTCATGCCCGCCGATCAGTTCGACAACTATGTCAATATCAGGATTATCCAAAACATCATTCACATCAGTCGTTAACATCTCAGAAGGAACCGATACCCCGCGATCCGTGGTGATATCCAAATCTGCAATTTTGTCCAGCACCACGTTTCGACCAACACGGCGTGCAATAATATCCGCGTTATCTCGTAGAATTTTCACCACACCAGTGCCCACCGTCCCAAACCCAATGAGACCGACTTTCACAACCTGATCCATTATGAGTCGCCCTCCAACTTCATCGCTTGACGGATCCCACGGACAGCTTGAAAAATCCGGTGTTCATTTTCCACTAAGGCAAACCGGACATACTCATCACCACCTTCACCAAAACCAATACCTGGTGAAACAGCCACTTTCGCTTCTCGCAGCAGAAACTTTGAGAACTCTAACGATCCCATACCTAAATATGGCTCCGGGATCTTGGCCCAAGCAAACATCGTCGCGCGAGGGTAATCGATAGGCCAACCAATACGATTTAAACCACGGACCAACGCATTTCGGCGCTTTTCATATAGACCGACAATGTCTTTCACACAATCCTGAGGCCCATTCAATGCAATAATACTCGCAATTTGAATGGGTTGAAACATCCCATAATCCAAATAACTCTTTACGCGAGTGAGCGCACCAATGAGTTCAGGATTCCCTACGCAAAATCCGACACGCCACCCCGGCATATTATAACTTTTGGATAGTGAATAAAATTCAACGCCAATTTTCTTCGCATCAGGAACTTGCAATAGACTGGGTGCACGATATCCATCAAATACGAGATCAGCATAGGCTAAATCATGTATGACCCATACATTGTGTTCCAACGCGAACTCCACCACTTTCTTGAAAAATTCAAGATCCACCACCTGCGTGGTTGGATTATGCGGAAAGCTGATGATCAAAGCTTTAGGTGCAGGCTGCGTTTGTTTATAGGCTTTCGCTAAATTTTCAAAAAAATCCGTATCGGGGCCCAATTCCACACCGCGAACTTCCCCCCCCGCGATAATGACGCAATACATATGAATAGGATACGTTGGCGTGGGGGCGAGGACGACATCGCCCGGACCCACAAGGGCCAAGGCCAAGTGCGCTAATCCTTCTTTGACCCCTAACGTGACAATGGCTTCGCTCTCTGGATCCAGAGAGACATCATAGCGTCGTTGATACCAATCACAAATCGCATGACGTAATTTCGTGATTCCTCGAGAAGCGGAATATCTGTGATTTCGTCCATTGTTGGCTGCTTCAATTAATTTATCCACAATGTGAGGTGGAGTCGGTTGGTCTGGATTCCCCATCCCCAAATCAATAATATCTTCCCCTCGCTTTCGCGCTTGGAGCTTCAAATCTTGGACTTGGGTAAAAACATACCCAGGTAGTCGTTGAATTCGGTAAAAAGGATCCATTTTATATCAGAAATAACGAAGCGCCCCTCTGGCGTGGAATAGAGTGAGAATTGAAAATCGTACGATTAATAAAGAGATTTCATTCTAGATGAGGGAAAGAAACCAGTCAATTTCGAAACACCAGATTTTGAGAAAATTACGAAAGAACTTCTTGGCTTCCCTTCTCAAGCTAGATTAACCAAATTCAATTCATTGCCCGAGATTTTTCCTTTTGCAATAATGCCCTTCTACCGTATGTGTTCAAAAAGGGGGTCCTATGGCACGACTGGGTGTGAACATTGATCATGTTGCAACACTTCGACAGGCTCGAGGGGGACATGAACCAGATCCAATAATGGCTGCCTCACTCGTACAGCTATCTGAGGCAGAAGGTCTCGTCGTGCACCTCAGAGAGGATCGACGCCATATTCAAGACCGCGATCTGACGATCCTCCGTGAAACGGTCCATATCCAACTCAACTTGGAAATGGCCGCGGAAGATTCAGTCGCCAAAATAGCTCTTCATATCAAACCTGATATCGCGACCTTAGTTCCTGAACGCCGGCAAGAACTCACAACAGAAGGAGGACTGAATGTCGTCGAACACCAAGAACGCATCCAATCCATGGTAGACCTTCTGCATGAAGGGGGAATTCCGGTTAGTTTATTTATTGATCCTGATGTGCAACAAATACGTGCCGCTCATAAGGTAAATGCTGATTTCGTCGAACTCCATACCGGTCGATACGCCAATACTCGGCAACAACGAGAATCCGATACAGAGTTTGAAGCGCTTGCCCAATCCGCCAAACTTGCGTCGAAGCTGGGGCTACGTGTCAGCGCTGGGCATGGGCTTAACTATCAGAATGCTCAGCGAATGACCACCATTCCTGAAATTGAAGAATTCAATATCGGTCATAGCATTATTGCCCGAGCCGTGTTTGTTGGCCTGGAACGCGCTATCAGAGAAATGAAAGCTCTCCTCATCTAAACATTCTCAACCTCTAACCTTCTTCGTAAACAGTCCTTATTTATGTGGCTCGTCACTCCAAAACAGATGCGTGAGCTTGATCGTCGGACGATTGACGAAGCCAATATTCCTGGCACCACGTTAATGGAACGAGCCGGAACCGGCGTTGTCACCCACCTCCTTCAGCATTATGGCTCCCTCAAAGGGAAAAAAGTCGTGGTCTATTGCGGAAAGGGGAATAACGGCGGTGATGGCTTGGTCGTCGCTCGACTATTACAAGACAAAGGCGCTCATCTCAATGTGATCTTATGCGAACCTTATAAGGAACTCAGCAAAGACGCGAAAACGATGTATCGACGCCTGACGAAAAAAACCAAGCCATCACAGATCCTCGTCCTTCCTAGCCAGAAAAAATTAGAATCTTGGACACAAGAAGCCCATATTTTAATCGATGGGCTTCTAGGCACAGGGATTTCGTCATCAGTACGCGCGCCTTATACCAACGCGATAAAAACGATGAATGCTTCTCGAGCCTATACTGTGGCAATTGACATCCCTTCTGGTCTCGATGGCCAAACAGGGGCGCTCTTAGGCAATGCGGTAGAGGCTGATTTGACGGTGACATTTGGCTGTCCAAAAATCGGGCTTTATGTCGGGGATGCCATAGATCTCGTGGGCCTGATCGAAGTGGTCGATATTGGTATTCCTCCCACATTCCTCAAGGACTTAAAATTACACGACAGCCTCTTAACTCAAGCATTGGTCTGCGCCCTCATTCCTCCACGCTTCCCATCGTCGCATAAAGGCACATTCGGACATGCAGGCATTGTCGCTGGATCACCAGGGAAAACCGGAGCTCCAGCCTTGGCCGGACTTGGTGCACTCCGTGTTGGGACCGGCCTCGTCACGGTCGCCACTCCACAAAGCATCGCACCTATTGTGGAAGCCAAGCTTCTTGAAATCATGACCCTGGCCATACCAGAGACACCCAAGCATCTGTTGGGACCCAAGGCCTACAGAACCCTTTTACGCTTCTGCCAAGACAAATCGGCCGTGGCGATCGGACCCGGGATGGGCGTTGCCCCTTCAATCACCAAATTATTATCTCAACTGCTTCCAAAAATTGACACCCCTTGTGTGTTAGACGCCGATGCCCTGAATAATTTGATCTCTCATTTGGACGTCTTTTCGCACATGAAGCACACGCCCATTTTGACTCCTCATCCTGGGGAAATGGCCAGACTCTTGGCCACGACATCGTCAAAAAAGGTCAATGAAGATCGGATCGGAATAGCCAGAACATTTGCCACAACTTATAAAGTTATCCTTGTCTTGAAAGGTGCGAACACGGTCATTGCCAACCCTCAAAGCGAAATTGTCATTTGTCCAACAGGAAACGCAGGGATGGCGTCTGCCGGCATGGGAGATGTACTCACAGGTATGATTAGTGGGTTGTTAGCCCAAGGGCTAACACCTTGGGATGCGGCAAGAGCGGGTGTGTACATACATGGATTAGCTGGTGACATAGGAGCTCAGACCACCGGACAACCGGGCTTGATTGCCAGTGATGTGATCTCAGCTATTCCTCCTGCTCTCAACCACACATTATCAGGGAAATCAGAGTTATAGGAGGACATGACATCCTGGAAACGACTTCTGCCCTATCTCAATTACCCAACCGCGATTCAGTACATATCACGTTGGATTCAGGACAGAAAACGCTTGAATTTGGGGAACGGTTAGCCCATTCCCTTCAAGGAGGAGACGTCCTTGCCTTAACCGGCGACTTGGGAGCTGGCAAAACTCTCATGACTCGCGGCATGGCATTAGGATTAGGGATTTCAGCCGAACAGGTCACTAGTCCCACTTTTACACTCATTCAAGCCTATGAAAGCGAAACCCCAGTTATTCACGTTGACTTGTACCGCCTAGAAAATCAAGCCGCCATTTGGCAGATAGGGTTGGAAGACTACTTTACGTTGCAAAATATCGTCATCATTGAATGGGCAGACCGCTTTCTTGAGATTCTTCCCCCTGATTACCTCGCTATACATTTGGATCATGGTGAAACTGAAACAGTTCGTCATGTAACCATACGAGGAACAGGTCCAAGAAGCCTATCCGTCGTGACAACCCTCAGGCACTCTTCTATGATCGATGAGTCGATCACGTAACCCCCTCAATCAAGGACTGACTCACGCCTTATGAAAGAACAAGAACTCTCCCCTCTCATGCGCCAATTCAGGACCGTGAAAGCGGAGCACCCTGATGCTATCCTGTTTTTTCGAGTCGGGGATTTCTATGAAATGTTTTTTGAAGATGCCGAAGAATCCGCCAGCATCTTAGGTATCGTGCTGACCGCTCGGGGAAAGGCTAAAGGAACCTCTATTCCCCTCTGTGGTGTCCCTCACCATACCGCAACTGGCTACATCGCAAAACTTCTCAAAGCCGGGAAAATCGTTGCTCTTTGTGAGCAGGTCGAAGATCCGAAAGAGGCGAAAGGCCTCATTCGACGGGAAGTTGTTCGAGTCTATACGCCTGGGACATTGTATGACCACGAGCTGCTTACGGCTCGTGAAGCGAATTATATTTCTTCGATCTTTTACACGAAAGAACCTCAACGTCACAATTCGATAACTGAAACACGTGTGGGCTTAGCCACATTGGATCTTTCAACAGGAGAATTCTGGGTTTCTGAAACACCGGTAGGAGAATCACCACACATTCTTGTAGATGAGCTTGTTCGTATTGATCCAAAAGAAGTCATCTTTCCCGATTCCATTCACGAAGAACTTTCTGCGTTACTACAACCACTCGCGATCGCTCGCTTAGTTTCTCGTGCAATGAATAGCTTTGAGATGGAATTAAGTCAAACGACACTCACCAC
>JAJDBS010000151.1 GCA_029261235.1 Nitrospirales bacterium | reverse complement strand
TTCTCAATCGTACTGCCTTCGGCATCTCGAAGAATGCGGACAATTTGTTCTTCCGTGAATCGTGTCTTCTTCATGTTGGTCCTCCTCAGGTTGAGGAAAACCTAACATAGCTCTGGTCCAAAATTCGGGGGGCACTCCACTACTATGACCCATCATGGACGGTGCTCGATATCGGTTGCGGAATTGGGAGAATGCTCAAACCACTTGCCCCACACTTTCGCTCTCTTGTCGGCATAGATGTCTCTGGGGAAATGATCAGAAAAAGCAAGCAATGGTTAGAAGGACTAGCAAATATCAAAACTCTCGAAACTTCAGGAGTCGACCTTCGTCCCTTCCCATCTGACTCTTTCAATCTTGTCTATTCCTATGTGGCGTTTCAACATATGCCTCGCCAAGTGTTTGAACGATATCTAGAAGAAACGAATCGAGTACTCCAACCGGATGGATACCTCGCATTCCAAATCCCCATTGGATTACATCGAAATGCTCCCTTAGGAGATACCATTGGCATTCGTAATTATTCTATAGAGGAAATTTCAGAGAAATTAGACCGATTGGGATTTCAGTTGGTGGAAGAAAGAAATTCCAAAACCACTGCATCAAAAGAACGGGTCCTTACTGAACAATCACCGCTTGTTTTGGCTCAAAAGATCACAACCGCTATGCCACAACATGTCACAGATTGGGTCAACACTGATTGCGAGAAAGAGTTTTCTCTGCTTGATACCCGAATGTGGCTGTGGTTTGCAGAACAATGCCTTCATGAAGGACGTCAAGATGAAGCTCTTCGTACCTACAAATCTCTATTGCAGCAAGACCCACGGAGCTTGGAAAATTGGAGTCGAATCGTAGAAAATCTTATCGAGTGAGGGAAAACACAAGAAGCGCAGGAGACCCTTGAAAATCTTGAAGGCGCTCTTCCCACCTATGCGCAATTGAACGCATTACTGCAAACACTCACATAACACTCACCAACAAAAATTTTCCCCTTTACTTCCTCATCGCTTTTTACTCAATGTCATCTGCAATCCATTCCAGAGAGACGATGGGCCAATTCCTTAACCCATCGTCTCTCTGAAAGATGTGACATGAAACAAGAATATTTGCTCTCTGATTCTTACTCGGCCTTAACCATGTGAATCGTGCGTTGAGGAAAAGGAATGCTCAATTTCTCTGCATCAAATCGTTGCTTGAGCGTCTTAGTGAGATCAAATTTCACGGGCCAATAATCACCAGCTTGGCACCATACTCGAATTGTCAGATCAACTGAACTCTCCCCAAGATTCCCCACCACCACCATTGGCGCAGGATCAGCCAAGACTCTTGAGTCCTCTTTCACGACTTGTTGCACAACTGATTGGGCTTTATCAATATCATCGCCATAATCAATACCCATGACTAAGTCCACACGCCTCGTCGTATGGTGACTGAAATTTTTAACGATCGAGCCCCAGACCTGACTATTAGGCACAAGAATTTGTACATTATCTGGCGTCGCAAGTTCCGTGATGAATAGAGTGATCGACTTCACCGATCCTGCAATCCCTGCAGTCTCGACAAAATCTCCCGCTTTAAATGGTCGAAAAACTAATAGCATCACACCAGCTGCCACATTGCTCAACGTCCCTTGTAACGCAAGGCCAATGGCTAAACTGGCCGCCCCTAAGACTGCGATCAAACTGGTCGTTTCAATGCCGAATTGCCCAAGAACCGCAAGGAACGTCGCGATTAAGACAACATAACGAGCTATATTTGAGAGGAACCCTTGCAAGGTTGCATCAAACTTACCTGACCGACTGAGCCATGCGGCGACACGTTTTTGAACCCAATTGGCTACCATTTTCCCCACAATCAATATGAGAATGGCCCCAACAACCTTCAGCCCGTAGGTAGTTAGCAAACTAACACCTTCCTTCATCGCGTCTTCCATAAATAATCCTCCTTGAACGAGAAAATGAGTGCTTTATCGAGTTATTGGAAATAGACCTTTTGGTAGCTTCACCTCCCTCATGACACAATTGCTTGAGTGAAAGTACTCACCAACGAAGTTTATGTAAGGCGAGTGGGAAGGAGGGATAAACGAAGATATACCTTAATGGTTTGTCAAATTCAAATGCCTTGCCTGGGCTAGAGAAAATGGCCCAGGCAAGACACAACGGCAGAATTAATGTTCGCCGCGCATGCGGCCTAACCAATGTTCCATTTGTTTGCCTGCGGCTTCCCGGCCACCAAGGCCAAAGGAAAGAGCAATCGCGATGGCAATTGCTCCTAGCGTCAACCCAAACGCAAGATTGACGATATCGTCAGCCAAGCCCATCGCGCGAAGACCCATGGCTAACACCAGACCTAATATTGCGAATCTAGCGATGCCTGCCAACATGCCGGCATTACTTCCTCCGACACGCTGAATCGCATCACACGCAACATTAGATAACCAGAAGCCCACGCCAATAATGGCAGTCCCTAACAAAACTTGTCCGCCAAATTGAATAAACATCGCGACTAATTGAGACAGTTGCTCAAATCCCAATCGGTTGGCAGCCTCAACGGTCGCAAAGAGCATGATGAAAAAAACGATCACTTTTCCAACTAATTGGGAGGGCGTGATCCCCCCTTCAAACACTTGCCCAATGCCAACCTTGTTTGGCAATTGATCAAAACCCATGCCTCCCAACAGATTACTAATGATATGAGAAATGAGTCGCGACACAAAAAATGCCACCGCAAGAATGATGGCTGCCGCAAAGATATTCGGAATGGCACTCATCATGGAATTGAGCATTTGTGTGGCTGGCACCGTGATGACTTCAATATTTAAGGCTTGAAGAGCAGCAATGAGAGCCGGCACAAAAATCAGTATGTAGATGATGAGCCCCACCAGCTTGGACAAGGACATTGTGCCTCGGAGCCCTACCTGCTCTCCCATTCCATCAGCCCCACCAGCGGCCAACAGGTTACTAACAATGTCACGTACGATCTTTGCCACAAACCAACCAACCCCACCGATGAGGAGCGCTCCAAACACATTCGGAAGCATCCCCATCATTTCATTGACCATCGCCTGGACTGGATCTAAAATTCCTTTCAATTCCAGCGTGCCAAGAATGCCAGGGAGAAACAACAAGATAATCAGCCAAAACAAGACATTGCCCAAGTTCTCACTCATGGGGCTCATCCCCGCTTCCGAACTGAGTCTGTCATCTAAAGTCGTGGCCTGTAAGGCTTTACTGACCACTGTTCTCACGACCGTGGCTAACACCCATGCCACTAACAACAGGACTCCGCCCGCTACGAGTTTCGGAGCAAAGGCTAAAACCTGATCAAGGAACCCACGAAGCGGCCCAGACACGAGTTCCAAATTCAGCGCATTGAAAAACGCTACCAATACAAACAGTAAGACCAAGTAAAATAACGCCGAAGCCGTTCCTCCTTCGACATCCATTTGAGTGCCAGTCGTGTTGCCTAAGCGGTTATTCAGCTGAACAAGACCGAGCCCCTTTCGGACTCCAGCCCGGACAAGAGTGGCCACAAACCATCCAATGATGAGAATTCCTAAGGCTCCTAAAATTCCTGGCAGGGAAGAGCCAAGTGTCTCCTGCAGCGTTTCGGTCAATTTTGTCATGTCCATGGATGACTCCTATTGGTAAAGGTTCATTGTGCTCAACAAATGACTCCTAATAAAACTGTCTATCAATACGAAAGATTTTCATTCAGCAATACAATGTCCACTTCTCGTGAGTTTGATGACGAATCGTCATGTAACAAGAACGACATTTATAAGTTGTTGGGGACAATGGCTTCTCCTCACTCATTCCTCGGATGATTCCACGCAAACCAAGCCTAGAACTCAATCCCATTTCTTTAGTTTTGCAGATATTGTGCATCCTGTCGGAAACGTATTTTTTTAGCAAGGATTGAGAGGTTATTCATCCCCACGTCTTAACCTTTACATCAAGAACGCTAAGAGATGTAGTACTCTCGAATGAAGACAAAAGATCATCATTTATTGCCATCTTGAAATCCTCAATCGATTTCCACTGAAAAAAACCCGAGGCGATCACGCTATCACCGACGGCCGTTTATGCATGGGAACCCCCTCTAAAAGCCCCATACATAACGCGAACACCAGATGAGCGAATCGCCTCGGGTAAATATTGTTCATGTGCAGGTATGTCTATCTACTTACCTTCAGACACCCTCACTCCCTAATCATATGAAAAGAACAGTCATCAATATTTCCAATCTCACGCATTCACAAAATCAGCCATGATTTGACCTATCTGAATATAGTCCACAGGCTTCTCCAGTATCTGGAAAAATTTCATCGTAGGCAGTTGCTCTATGACCTGTTTCGTTTGCTCACTTGCCAACAACACTGTCAGAACTCCTGCTTGAGTCAATTGCAGAGTTTTCAGTTGAAAATTCTTAATATCTTTCATCTCCAAACAAGAATCATCTATAAACGCCACATGAGGTCGAATTTTTGACTCTTGTACGAGAGTCTCTCGGAATGCTTGCGCCTCCTCTGTCTCATAACCATGCGCTTCGACCAGACCCCGAAGAAAATCCGTGACAAAAGAATTGCCACTCACAATAAGTACCTTGATGCCTTCACCCTGCGTAGACTCCGTCCACCTATTCCAATCCCCCACTTCTTGCGGATGGCCACTTTTTTCATTGAAGTCAGTTGAAGCCATTGAGGGTATACGCTTGAAGGATCTTAATGTCTCAATTGTTTTGACTGGTCCCACATTCATCTTCTTTATCTCCTAGCCTGCAAAATTCCCTTAAAGATCTCGTTGGACGGCTTAACCTCTACCAACCGTTTTGCGGAAAAATAGATCTCGCCGAAAAAACTTTCCGATGAAGATTGGGTATGGTCGGAGTCAATCATCAATGACACGCCACCCACGGTCGATGGCTTTTCTCCGAATATCCGCTCATAATCCTTGCCCACATCTCGCGATTCATTGAGCCATTCACCAGCTTCCTCTTTTCCACTTCGGACGACCACATAATGAATTCGTGAATCATTTTGGCTTTTCAAGATGGTCCCCTGAGGAACATCCGAGTCCCACACATACCCAATGATACGACTGTTCAAAAACGCTGGAAATTTTGGGAATACCACATAAATCCCCGCCGCTTGATCATCCCGTTGCCCATCCCGTGCATCGCCAGCTGTTGGCAATTCCGTCACCTTCCATTCCCATGACAACGTTGGATGCTGGGCTAAGTCAATTTCGAGTTCTTTGTACAAGGCCACATTTGACTGATGACTTTGTAGCTTCAAGACCGTCCCTTGGCTCTCTTTCACTATTTCGATTTCCGGCGTTCCCTGCCAAACCCTGACAGACCAATCATCGGGCAATCCATATGACGATTGATTAGTAAAAGCTTCAGTAAAGGTACTCACTCGGATATCTGGGCTCATGGCCCCTAATTCAACATCAAAAAGGCTAATGCTCACGAGCGCGAGCAAACCTACGAAATAGGAGGCAAAATATTTCATTCTTGTCATGATTATGATCTCCTTTTGCTTCGAGCCCGCTTACCTCTCAAGCAAACCTATAATTCAAGAGTGATGCCATCCATAAAGATATGTTTCTATTCATATTTCACTATATTTATATCGAGACTATCTCAAGAAGACACAATTCGACGTGTCAAACTGTTTCAAGGCGAGACACTTGAGACACTCGCAAGACGACCCTGTAGTGGGAGCTTTGTTAATGAAGAAACATGAGGAGGAACACGGAACCCAGCTCTTTACAAAGAACGAGGTTCCGTGAAAGGCGGTTGAGGTCTTGTCTTAAAAGGCATACCCAACGGTGAGTAAAACCTGCTTATCACTTTTCTTGGTCCCAGGCGCGGGGGTATTGTCATAGCGCCAATTATACTGAAGGGTTGAAATGAAATTTTCCAACATCGTCCAACGCAACCCCTGCTGGGAGGTAATGTAATAATCTTTTTTCTCTTCTATCGAGGGGAAGCCCTGGTGTTGATGAAATAACTCCAGGGCTGGAAGAACTGGCCAATTAAAATTTACGGCCCATCGACCAGTGACATTACTACGATCTGAGGCAAGCTTGAAATCTTCATTGAAAAAACCCAACCCGGCTTCTACGCTCAGCTGCATTTGATCTAAATAAGGACTAGAAAAATCTCCCACATCAATCAATTGATACCCTGGACCAGTGAAAATCGATGTCCGAAGATTTAAATCTTGAAAGGTATCTTGTTCAAACAACGATCCTGCATAGGCATAGAACCGCTTTGTAATAAAAAAATCTAACTTGATGGTCCCAAAGGCATTACGAGCATTTAATACGCCATCTGCCTCTCCATTCAAATAACGACCAAGAATCGTCAGTCGTAACCGTTCACTCCGGGCTATGAGTTCACCGAGAAAACTATAATTTTTACTCATTGTATTACCCGTGATGATGGACGCCCCAAAGTTAATATTCCCGGAGTACACGACCGCTTGCTTGATGGGCGGATTCACGGCCATCACTGACTCAACAGTGACGGGAATGGGTTCGCCTATCATATCCGTTTTAATTCCAATCGTTCCTGGAGCGACCATGGAAGGTTTCCCTTTAAGAACGGTCCCACCATTCGTGACCACCGTCACTGGTTCCTCAGAAGTTAACCCAACAACTTCAGACCACTTGATCTTGATCGGATCGCCATCATGAAAGAGGGTACTCACGGTAATGAATCCGTCAGTCATTTCCAAAATTTCGACGTATAATTCACTCCCATCTTTCAAGATAATTTTTCCCGTAGGTTCCGCCATCACCCCAACAGGAACAAGACAAACAAAAATGAACACCATCCATGCCGTCAGCTTCTTGCTCATTGGACCTCCGTGTTTAAATACTCGAACATAGCAACCGTCAAATCATGACGGCATGCCTTCCCTTACGCCAACTCCAGGCTCGCATAGAGGTATCCTAGAGAGAGGGAAAGGCGGGGAATGGATATCAATGCTCAATTGAAGAGATATCGTGCTATTGAAGAACTATACCCTGACATCAGACTCCTGACAAAAAAATACCATTTGCTTTTCATGCACACCGAGCCAAACAGTTTTGCTGCATTGCTTTGCCAAGGCACGTATTCGTTGATTGAAAAAAATCTTGCAACCTATGTAGATTGTTCTTCTGGAGAAATGGCTAGCTCACTGAGCCGCCGATAAAATGTGGACCGACTCATACCTAGAAGTTTGGCGGCTTGCGCACGTTTTCCGTTGGCTTCCTCTAAGGCTGACAGAATATCTTTTCGCTCGTTTCTTGGGGATGCCCTTACTGACACCAACGATGCTGGAGTTCCACAAATTTCTGGTGGAAGATCTGAAAGATGAATCTGAGTTCCATGACAATGGATCAACGCATAATCGAACGTACTTTTGAGTTCACGGACATTCCCTGGCCAAGGATACCGAAGCAGCGCTTGCATGGCCTCCGATGCGATGTCACAGACCTCAGGTTTCTTCGTGACCACCCGCGCTTGACCCAGGAACGCCTCGCTCAAGAGGGGAATGTCTTCTCGGCGTTCTCGCAATGCTGGAAGCTGTAACCGGGCCACACGTATTCGATACAACAGATCTGATCGAAAATCTCCCCTCTCAACCATTTCTTGTAAATTTTGATGTGTGGCTGCGAGCACGCGAACATCAACCTTACGGGGACGAGATTCACCCAGACGCATGATTTCGCCCTCTTGTAGCACTCGCAACAATGTCGTTTGAGTCGCAAGTGGCATGTCGCCAATTTCGTCAAGGAAAAGCATGCCGCCCTCTGCAGCTTCAAAGAAGCCTTCATGATCACTCGTCGCTCCAGTAAACGCTCCCCGTTTATGCCCAAACAATTGACTCCCCAATAATGAATCAGTCAGTCCTGCACAATTCACTGCCACGAAGGGCTTATCTTTTCTCTCACTCAATTGATGCAAGGCCTGCGCAACCAATTCTTTTCCTGTTCCCGTTTCCCCCTGAATCAGAACAGAGACATCGACAGGAGCAATTTCTTGAATCCTCTGATACAAGTCTTGCATCGCAGGGCTTTTGCCAATGAGTTTTTCAAAGTAAGCATGACCAATCAGCTGACGCCTAAGATCTTCAACCTCAGTCCGATCTTTTAGAAATAATATGGTCCGTCGTTGATCCCGAGGATCCTCATGTACCTCCACCTCTACTTCTCGCCAAGATTTTTTTTGTTTCTGCAACGAGACGGCCACCGACGAACGACGGATCTCTGGCAAAGCTATTTGCTCCTGCACCAAGCGACACTGATCTGCTTTCAAAGGCAGTGCGTGAGTCCACAATTCACCAACCAAACTTTGTGGATCACATGCAAACAACTGGAACACCGCAGGGCTCGCAGAGGTGATGACCTGGCTCTCATCAATCATCACTGTGGCCAATTGCAAATGATCCAGAACAGCTATCACATCATCACGAATTTGTTCGCTCTCAGCGAGTTGGGTCCCCAGCTGAGCTTCCACATGCTTTCGGGCCTCAAGCTCCTGCCCATGCGCTAATTGATTATCTCGCGCCTTTTGCAAAACCGGCTGTATCGTGACCATTTCAGGCTGGTATCGTTGAACAATAAGGAAGCGCTGTCCCAGCTCTACCAGCGCAGTTGCTTCGAGATAACTCTCATCTCCCATCAGAGCCGGTTCACTCCATAAACCGGATTGCAATTTCCCGTGATCATGGCTTTGCCAAAATTCCTCAGCCTCATGCAAAAAAGATTGCAGAAAAAATGACTTTTGCACAAATTCACGAGGATCGGTTGAGGAACTGTCTGAAGAAAAAGAAGCGGGATACCAACAAGGAAGCCCACTCATAGTCCGGTATTGAGTCGCCGATTCCACATGCACAATCAACGCCTCAAAAATGTTCAGAATTTCAGGGTAGAGAGCATCAACACCCATATTCTCATCCATTTCGTTCAGGCCAAATGTTCACGCATGCGCAAAAGACGTATTGAACAAGTCGTAATGCCATTACAACAATTCTGACTGTAGAGGGGGGTACTATCACTCACATGTGCGAAACGAAGTGCAGACCAAAAACCGTCTTAACCATTAAGCAACTGTTTGGCCAATTCGGCAAATGCCAATTCGACACCTTCACCAGTCTTCGCACTTGTTTCAAGCACAAGACATGCATTCGAAGCAAGATCTTTATACATCTCAGGATCCACCTGCCAAGCCTCACGAAGATCGCTTTTATTGATGACAAGTGCGTACGGAACAGGCCCCATCGACTGTATGGCCAGGGCGCGTAATTGATGAGCAACCTCTAACGTATCTTCTCTCGTACCATCAATCACTAATAGGTACCCTGCTGATCCTTGCAAATATGACGCCCGAACTTTCTGAAAATCGTCTTCTCCATACACATCCCACAAAACTAAGAGCATCTCGGTGGCATCCACACACAGAGATTTTTGATCGATTTTCACCCCTATGGTCGTGTGGTATTTTTCTGAAAACTGCCCGGTGACAAAGCGTTTGACAAGGCTAGTTTTCCCAACGGAAAATCCACCTAACATGCAAACTTTCTTTTGAATCGCCCTCGGATCACTCATTTGGGACTTTCAAGTAAATTTCCTTGAGGCCGAACTACCCGGATCACCGCACGCCGCCCACCAATAGGCAAACCTCCTATTTCTGCGGATATGGAAACCCCCTTGCCAATAGCCTCAATTTTTAGCGCACGGAAAGAATTGATGGGAAGAGCATCCACCACATTTTCCGCCCGAGCGGTACTTAATTCTAAATTAGCGTCTCGAGTACCCCTGGAATCAGTAAATCCCAGAACTTGTACTTGAGGATTAAGGCCCAAGAGGAGAGCTTGCTTGTCTAAGGATTCAAATGCTTCAGAAATTTTACTAATTATCGTCTTTTCTCCCACGGTAAGAGCCGATCCACCAACCAGAAAATTGACCGATAGTTTTTCAAGACGAGCCCGTAATGTGTCAAAGCGTTCCATGTCTTCTGTGCCAGCCATCCCATTTGTGTCAAAACTCATCAACCCTGGCAACAACGGTCCCAGTAAGTTTGCCTTCGTAATCCAGGCACGCGGAGCGTGACCGACGACACTAAGATGAGTGGTTTCCCACCGAAGGTCTGCTGAGTTCGGAGGCTGCAACACACGATGAGCACGTCTTTGAACAAATTCCGGCGTAAGGTCCATAAATGGTTTCAAACGAAATACCGCCTGTTTCGGGGAATAACCAGCCTCCAAAAGAATCTGCTCGGGATTCCTAGCCAATGGATCCCGCAATCCATAAAAAATTGATTCCGAACCTTGTTCCTCAACCGAGGTCACGACCAATCCTGGTTCTTGGCTAATCCGCTCTAATAATTGCGTCCATTGTTGTTGGTTCGAACGAGCTTGAACCGCCCACACTCCTAAACCAAGGAGCAACAACCCTATTAGAACCCAGAAAAAAAATGGGAGCCCCTTAGACTTTTTCTCAAATTGAGCTTGTAAACAATCTTCTAGAGGAAGACAAGTTTCTTCAAAAGACGTGACATCCCCCTTAAAGGTCTGCAACAGCTCTGAGAACTGCGCATGAATCGTCTCGAGGGTTTCTTGGAAGACCTCTCGTAACTCCGTTGGCGGTGCCCCTCGAATAACACCCGCTAAAATAGCTCCCGATCCCTGCTCAATCCATACCGTTAAATCGCCAATTCGAAGGGACTCTAGGCTATCGTCTTGTTTTTGCCCGAAAGAATCACGGACAAAGTCCTGAATCGCAGTTAACATCCCAGAAATGACTTCTTCCCCTTGCCCGCTGATTCCGTCCGCTACGACATGATTTAAGAGAATTCCCGTTTTTTTGTGGATGAGAAACACCTGTTCTACTCGAAACCGTAGAGTATGCAGCAAAACAACTTCGGCAAAAGACTTTCCGGTCCTGAAGGCTTCCCATCGCCATTGAAGCCCCTTCCAGGACATACTATATTCCAAGGTTTGATTCAGCGATTGGACCATACCTCGCATCGCACGAGTAATGGCTTTTCTGATTGCCGGGCCTAAGATAGGAGCAATGGAATCACTGATCAGCTGCGGCGATTGTTTAATGGAAAGAGAGAGCGCCTCCTGAGTAATTGGAATCATGGAAGAGAGCAATCGGCTATCCTGTTGTGCGCGGAGCCGAATGGCATCTGGCAACACACGACCAACATCGCTTGGCTCAAGAATGTAGTGATCCAGTCGGTTTTTGAGACGCTCAAGTTCGCTCTGCTCTGGAGCCAGTAATAATTGACGGAGATGAGAAAAACCCTTGGTTTCTTTCACCGAAAGACGAGAAGGGTCAAGAGGAGGGCGAGATGGACTTGCCATAGGATTACTATTTACCTACTGGCCAAGCAACATGAATGGTCTGTGTCTAATGTTCACGATGCAATGAATTCGTTTATGATTGCTCAGTGTCCCTCTGACCGACTTTCAGCCGTAAGGCCACATCCATTAACATTTCAGCTAGGTCTGCACGATCCGTTTTATCGGTTTTCAATTCATTCAACGCTTCCTGAAATCGACCCTGCATATCAGCCAAAGCCTGTTGGTGCTGCTCGCTTAGTTCTGCTTTTTGCTGAGTAAGCTGTCCTTCCAGCTTCTGATGTTGTGTTGTGGTCTGATCATGTAATCCAGATAATCGACTCTCAAGTTGAGAGCCCATTGTCTTAATAACCTGACCAACTTCTTCCATAGAATTCGATCGTCCGGCCTGTTCTTGTTGAATCTGATTCGACAAGCGAGAAACTTCACTGTTGACGTATGTTTTGATGTCATCCATTGACCGAGTCAACTGATCTTTGAGGTCTGTGCTTTCTTGCAATAATCGTTTTTCCAGGTGGTTGCATCGTTCGTCAAATTCCCGGCTCTGTGTCCCAAATAAAATATCTCGAACTTTTTCTAAATTGCCTTCCTCAGCTGAATCTTGCAAGTCCCCTTGTAATGAAGAGTCAGATGTCTCAGAAACCTCATAAGAAACCTTTTTGTGGCGTTTTGATTGTTCAACTGGATTCATGATGGTCCCTCACTCACAAATTTTGGCCTAGGAAAGATCACGTAAGAACGGAAATCCTACCACCCTGGGAAACTGCGAACAAGCGACAACCTCACGGTACTTCTGCTTTCTCGTATTTCTTGTAGAGAAATCCATGATGCACCTTCAGATAGAGGGCCACGGAACTTGTTAAGAATACTGGAATTCCCTCACTCTATACTATGACTACGAGGAACTATACGTCCCCACAAACACTCAACACAGACCGCTTATAATTTTTAACAAAAGGGTAAATCAGCTGGGGGAGAAGTAGAGAGGACGAAAAATGCGTGATGATGGTAAATGGGAAGCGTGAAGTACACGCGATTAGCCTACAAGAACAGGTTGAGATCAAAAAAGTGCTATTAAATCAATCTTTTTCTGGTTCGGAACCTCCATGTTGATGCGTAACACGGTCTTCATCGAACATGTCAGCCATTTCTTGTGCCATGACATCATTATCATGAGGGAGGGAAACCACAGACAATTCTTTTTTTACCTTTGGGGCTTCAGCCGTAGGATCTTTGCTCTCAGCTTTAACATCTTCAACATTTTCCGTTTTTTTCTCATCATCTATCATGGCTATCTCCCTTACGAAGGCTATTCGAACGATTCCAAAAATGACTGCTCAGGAAATTTGACCTGACATTCTCCACACGTCACAAAATAAACAGATTCACGAACAGAAATCACCGCCCTGAAATCTAACGACACCCCACGATGACGGCAGGATTGACAGGCAATTCCCTTGAGAATATACGGAATATCGGGTTGGGTTTGAAGATAAAATTCCATATCCGTATAGACGGGAAAGATATAATGGCAATCGAGACAAATCGCTTTCCAATCCCCATCTCCTTTGGCCACCGTCCTGGAATCAATGCCGAAACGATTACCTTTGCAAATTGCGCACTTCACTTCCCCTAAGCGGGCTTCGACGTCTTTGATGCTTAATTGAACCATTCGATTTAGCCTATTTTTTCAATAAATTCGCGGTTTCTTTACAGTATAGGCTGCTGGGGGGATTCCCGCAACCGGACTTGCCCCTGGGCAGTGGAATAACCCGCTCCATCATCAAGTGAAAGCTGGGACTGCATGTCGCATGTGCTTTCCCCTCCCCATGGCAACAAGAAATCTGATACAACTCGTCACTCCAAAGACATATGAGTCTTGGGAATGCCCCAGTTCGGATTCTTCTCTGCTTTACCTTAAAACAACTGCCTATATGCCTGAACTCCCAGAAGTCGAAGTCGTTGTCCAACACCTCAACGCCCACGCTCTTGAAGCGACCATTGAAACCCTGACCATTCATCGATCGGATATCGTTCGAATAGGGCATGACCTTATCCCGTGGTTTCCTCAAGCCAAAGTGACTCACATCCAGCGATTGGGGAAATGTGTGGTCATGACCTGCCAACGCTCCGGGCAAACTCGGTACATCCTCTCAGAACTCGGCATGACGGGGCTCTGGTTTTATCAGGCGTCTTTGGCAGCCTCACCTCAGCATATTCATTGCCGCATCACCTTATCCGGCAAAGAAATCAATGAACTGCATTATTGGAATCCTCGCCGGTTTGGTCGACTTTGGCTCTTCGAGCAATCTGAGTTGGATGCTTTTATACAGCGTCGATTCGGGCCTGACGCCCTAGCAGTGAGCCAAAAAGAATTTTGCCAACTGATTCAATCAACTCGGGGACAATTGAAATCATTCTTGCTCAATCAACATCGCCTGGCGGGCATTGGCAACATCTATGCAAATGAAATTTTATTTCGAGCCAACATTCACCCTGATGCCAAAGGCCATGAACTTCGCCAAATATCTTGCCAACGACTACACCAAACAATGCATGCCGTTTTGCGAGAAGCGATCGCCGCCGGAGGCTCGTCTATTCGCGACTTCCGCAGGCCAGACGGTACTCACGGGCACTTTCAGAAGGCCCATCAGGTCTATCAAAAAGACGGCGAACCCTGTCGACATGGATGTCAAACATTGATCAAGCGCCTGCAGAAAGAACGCAGTTCGTTTTTTTGTCCTTCCTGTCAAAAGAAGCGTTGAAACGAAATGCCCTTCCTTGTTGGATGTCGAGGCCTTTGTTAGAATGCAGCCACGGTCACAATATTGTTAATACCCATGATTTCAGGAGGGTAATACTCATTACCTGTGCGAAAAATTAAACTACAAGAAGGAGTCAATTTAGCCAATCTCTTCGGACCACAAGACCTGCACCTCAAAATGATTGAAGGAGAGCTACAGGTCAATATGGCTGCACGTGGAGACGAGATTACGCTAGATGGGCAACCTGAATCTGTCCTACGCGCCGAGCATATTTTACAAGAATTAGCCGATTGGACTCGGAACCACCACGAATTAAAGCCTGAAGATATTTCACGAGCCATCCGAGCGACTGAAGAAAAACGTGACAGCCCGCTCAAGCCCTATACCTTTTCCACCAACACTAATACCCACTCCACAACAAAAGGCAGAGTCAATCCAAAGACACCCACGCAGCAGGTCTATCTTCAAGCCATCAAGCAATCCGATTTGGTCATTGCCATAGGACCTGCCGGAACAGGGAAAACATATTTGGCCATGGCGATGGCCTTGGCTGCCCTGACTCACAAGCACGTCAGCCGCATTATTTTAGCGCGTCCCGCTGTTGAAGCCGGGGAACATCTTGGATTTCTCCCTGGCGATTTGTTTGCCAAAGTCCATCCCTACTTGCGGCCATTATACGATGCCCTCTATGGCATGATGGATATTGACCATGCCAATCGCCTCATCGAACGAGGGGACATTGAAATCGCCCCACTCGCGTTTATGCGCGGAAGGACGCTGGATGACGCATTTGTGATTCTGGATGAAGCGCAGAACGCCACGACCGAACAAATGAAAATGTTTTTGACACGCCTCGGGATGAACTCGAAAGCCATTGTCACTGGTGATATCACACAAGTCGATCTACCTAATTCACAAAAATCTGGATTGACGCAGATTGCAGAAATTCTTGTGAACATTGACGGAATACAATTCGTGTATTTTTCTGAGCAGGATGTCGTCCGCCATCGATTGGTCAAAGACATTATTAAAGCCTATGATCGGTTTGAAGCTGAATCGGGATCGCACAACAATGGTCAAGGGCCAAGGGTCTGATGAACCATGGCCATTTGGTTCAAAACTCATCTTCGACGCACAACCGTCCGAACCTCCACGATTCGACGCCTCGCGCAGTCAATATTAGTAAAAGCTGGACAACCCACTGCAGACTTGAGCCTCTCATTGGTCGGCAGAACGCGTATGCGAAGTCTTAATCGGCAATATCGAGGGCGAGATTATCCAACGGATGTGCTCGCGTTTCCTATGGAACAGATCGGATCACCGGCCACCGTCTTTTTGGGAGATGTCGTCATCTGCGTGCCCGTAGCCATTGGTCAAGCCTCTCGGTTTAACAACACGGCTGATCAGGAACTGTTACGATTACTGATCCACGGCACACTTCATCTCCTAGGCTATGATCACGAAGAATCAAAACGGGAAGCCACGCGAATGCAACGAAAAGAACGTAGGATCGTCGAAGCACTGACTCCCGTCCCTCGACTTCTTCTCTAACTCGACGATTGCCACACATTCTCACTTTTCCATTTTTTAACTCATGAGCTGGATTCAACGTCTTCAAGATGGCTTAGCGAAAACACGCCAAAACGTGCAAAGTTCATTGCGGCGTATGGTCGGGAGGGAACTTGATCCAACCGTCATAGAAGACGTGGAAACAAGTCTTCTTCAAGCTGACGTGGGTGTTCGCACGGTTCAACGGTTTCTGGATGAAGTGAACTCCCAAACCGGCCCATTTAAATCAGCCACTCCCCTTGAAGTCCTTCGCACCATTCTTCTCGATATTCTTAAAAAAGGGGAAACAGAGCCACTGGACGAGATCATTCGTCGAGGTCCAAAACCTTTTGTGTTCTTAACCATCGGCATTAATGGAGTCGGAAAGACAACGACCATTGCCAAGCTGGGGCATCGCTTCAGTCAACGTGGACTCAAAACACTCTTTGTTGCAGGCGATACCTTTCGAGCAGCCGCAATCGAACAACTAGATATTTGGGGAAAGCGAACAAGCATCGATGTAATTAAACATCAACAAGGCTCTGATCCCGCTGCCGTCGTATTTGATGGTATCGTCGCAGCCAAATCACGAAACGTCGATGTGGTGCTCATTGATACCGCTGGGCGGCTCCATACCAAAACTAATTTAATGGATGAATTAAAGAAAATGAGGCGGATCATCGAACGCGAAATGCCTGGCGCCCCACACGAAACGCTCCTCGTCTTAGATGGCACACTTGGCCAAAATGCCATCGCGCAAGCCCGCCAATTTCATGAATCAATTGGTATCACAGGACTCGCGCTCACGAAGCTGGATGGAACCTCCAAAGGCGGCGTTGTGGTGGCCATCGTCGAGGAATTGAATCTTCCTATTCGCCTCATAGGCGTGGGGGAAAAAGAAGAAGATCTCCAAGACTTCAATGCGTCTGCATTCATCGACGCCTTATTGCCACAAGAAACACCCCCCGATTGATATGACGATCATTTGTTTTCTCGTCTGGTTCATGGCTGGAGGCCTTTTGACGCCCTATATTGTGGCGGCCGATGCTCCCCCAACGATACACCATTCCCTAGCGGTTGAATTAGAACCTGAGAGCCATCGTCTCAACGCCACGGATATCCTTAATCTGCCGAAAAGCCTGTCTCAACAAGAATCTTTTTCCTTCGCACTAAATCGGCATCTCATCATCGATCGTATTGAGCTAAACGGAGAGCCGGTCCAGCTCTCAAAAGGCCCGGAAGATCCATCATGGCCAAAGGGATTTACGCAATGGATAATCAAACGCCCATCATCGAGCCTCAAGCAATCAGGCAACATAGCCAAACTCACCATTGACTATCATGGCCAAATTAGTGATTCGCCTAAAACATCAGGTGGCCTTCGCTTTGTCCGGCCGGATAAGACCAATGGTCATATTGGCTCTAATGGGGTGTACCTCTCATCAGAAACATTTTGGTATCCGACCTGGGAGCAGCACCTAGTCACATTCGATTTAGAACTTACACTCCCGGTTGACTGGCAGGGCATCACCCAAGGGCAGGAAACCAATCAGGCCGTGACGGCGACACAACGAACAAGCGTATGGATCATTCAAGCCCCAACCGAAGCGTTAACGTTGGCAGCCAATCATTTTGTCGTTCAGGAAAAATCCTGGAGAAACATTCAGCTCGCGACCTATTTGTTTCCCGATGAAGCCCCTCTGGCACAACAATATCTGAAAGCGACCGGAATGTATCTTGAGCTCTACACGAAACTCTTAGGTCCCTACCCCTTCTCTCAATTTGCCGTTGTCGAGAATTTTTTTCCTAGCGGATTGGGGATGCCCTCATTCACGTTGCTGGGGCAAAGGATTGTACAGCGTGGCTACACACAACCCTACTCCCTCGGACATGAGATCGTGCATTCTTGGTTGGGAAACTCAGTGTTCAATGACTTTGCAAAAGGTAATTGGGTGGAAGGTCTCACAACGTATCTCTCCAATTATTACTATGATGAGGCGACAGGGAACCACGAAGCGGCGCTCAAGACTCGCCGTCGGATGATGGACGAATATAACTTATACACGACCCCCGAAACGGATTATCCCATCCGCCAGTTCCACCACAAGGAAACCCGCATCGATAATGCGATCGGTTATCAAAAAACCGCATTAGTCTTTCATATGCTCCGGCAGAAGATCGGCGATGACAAATTTTTCGAAGGGATTCGAAAAATCGTTCAAGATGGGACGGGAACGTATGTCGAGTGGAAAGATCTGCAACACATGTTCTCACAGGTCGCAGAGCAGGATCTCACAGAATTCTTCGAACAATGGATTGAACAACCGGGAGCGCCATCGGTCACACTGAGCGACCTTTCAGTTCAGCCGGACCCTCTTCAACCAGGGCAGAGCATTCTGTCCGGTACAGCTTCCCAAAAGCATCCGATCTACAAACTCTCACTGCCCATTCACGTGAATCTTCAAGATGCATCCACATTCAGCACAACACTTCAACTGAATCATGCAAACCAACCGTTCACAGTGAAGGTTCCTGGTACTCCCACGTCATTGACGTTTGATCCAGAGCACCATTGGCTACTGCGGTTGCAACGCGATCAATTGCCGCCCATGTTGAATAACTGGGAGACGGATGCTCGTCGTGTCCTGGTTCACGCCAAGACCAGTTCCAAGGAAGAAGTGGCGAGTCTCAAAGCTCTCATGCAACGAATCCAAGGACAATCAGACATTGAGCGACGGCAAAGCGATACCCCGGCCATATCCGATAAGGCTTCATACCTCATCATCGGCACTCCGGCCATGAAGTTACTAGAGTCAAAGACCTTGCAAAGCTGCAACAAGGAGGTTCAAGTCGAAACAGAACGTGTCACGATTCTTGGGGAGTCATATAAAGGACCTGACATGGCGTTTCTCATTACCTGTGCCCATCCCAACTTCGCCAACCACACCGTCTCTCTCTTTTTTGGACTAACACCCGAAGCGGTCACGCCTGTCGCCCGCCTACTCTTCTTTTATGGGTGGGATAGTTATTTGGTCTACAAACAGGGGAAGGTTCTTGCCCGCGGGATGTTTCAGCCAGTACACTCTTCTCGTGAATTCGCTATCCCAGCATCCTGAATTAATGGCGTAATCATAACTAAAGAATAACAAAGATTTGTTCATACCCCCTCCATTGTAGGAGGGGCTAGAGGAGGCAGAGGTAACAACAATGTATTTGAAAATCAACATGAAAAATCTTGGTACATCCGTCATATTGACTGTATTGTTCTTCGTCGTTTCCGCCACGGGATGGGCTGCAGAACCTGCGACCAAGCCGACCCCGACACCCAAACCCGAACCACATCTCGCGAATATCAAACAACTCACCTTTTCTGGAAAAAATGCAGAAGCCTATTTTTCTCCGGATGGCTACAAACTCGTCTATCAATCAACATTAGAACCAGATGGCAAAACCCTGCGCGCCTGCTATCAAATTTACACGATGAATCTCGATGGCTCCAATGTCCGTCGCGTCAGTATGGGAGTGGGCGGCACCACATGTGGGTATTATTTTCCAGGAAGCCGACGAGTCTTATTTTCGTCCACTCATCTCACAGGCGGACAATGCCCTCCCAAACTTCCACGAACGGAACACTACCGATGGGCCTTAGATAACTACGATATTTTTTCGATGAATGTCGCGAGCACCGACCTACAACGACTCACGTCGGCAGCTGGATACGATGCCGAAGCCACCATTGCACCGAACGGACGAACGGTGGTGTTTACTTCCGTACGGGATGGTGATCTCGATATCTATTCGATGGATATCGATGGACGAAGCATCAAACGATTAACGAACAAAGTGGGCTACGATGGAGGAGCGTTTTATTCTCCAGATAGCAAAAAAATCGTGTATCGTGCCCATCATCCCCAAACTGCGGAAGATGTGAAGGCGTACCAAGAATTATTAGCACAAAATCAGGTGGAGCCTTCCAATTTGGAAATCTTTATCATGAACGCCGATGGATCAAATAAAGTGCAAGTCACCGACAATGGACGATCCAACTTTGCACCATTTTTTCTACCTGATGGCAAGGGCGTCATCTATTCTTCGAATCTCGCCACACCATCCGATCACAAAGGGCGGCCCTCATTTCATCTTCATGTCATTGGAGACGATGGCACAAAGCCTGAACAAATTACCTTCAATGGCAACTTTAATAGCTTCCCAATGTTCTCTCCAAATGGGAAGCAAGTCGTATGGTCCTCCGACCGCAATACGACCGCCAAGGGGGAATTCAACATTTTCCTAGCTGATTGGGTTCCCTGAATTTCCCTCTCCTTTACAGGGAGAGGATTGGGGTGAGGGTCAAGACGTAGAGAACATTTACAGCACGCTAGTAATTGGCAGGAATCCATCCGCTCTAATATCCTGTGACGAACCATCCGCTCTCTCCTGCTTCACCCGTTCCTGCTTTCCTGTCTAAACACGCTTCAAACGTCACCATCACGCTCTCGCTGCTTATCCTCATCATCCTATTTGCGGCCATGGGGCAAGTGGACCATCCCACTCTGGATATCGTGCATAGCTTCACAGATCCGTTGATTGATCACATTGGTAACGTTGGCAACTATCTAGGAAAGGGCCTGACCTTGGTCCTGATTTCCTTGGCCATTGGAGGAATAGGCCTGTGGACGAAATCAGACCGCTGGAAATTCGCGGGGCTCAACTCTCTGCTCGCGCATGGCATCGCAGCTTTAATCACTCAATTCCTGAAACACACCCTCAGTCGACCTCGTCCGCGACTCATGGACACGACTGAATGGGAAATACGCCCTACTCTAGAAATCGGACTAGACTCCTTTCCCTCAGGCCATACCTCCGGCTCATTTTCAATGGCGATGGTACTCGCCTATTATTTCCCCAAAGGGAGAGTCCTGTGGTTTGGACTCGCCAGCTTTAATGCCATGTGCCGGGTCATCAAAGGCTCACACTTTCCTACAGATGTGTTGGCAGGGTTGCTGATAGGAATAGGATGCAGCCTGGTCTTGGTCTACGCCAGAAAAGAGTGGGAAGAAGCCATCACGCATGCGTTAGCCCATGGCCTTCCATGGCTTGTCACCGCCTTTGGCCTACTATGGATTCTCGTCCCCCACCCAGGCATCGACCTAGAACCCACTATGTCACTAGCTATCGGACTGGTCTTACTAATGGTGGGACTAGGCCTACGCCTCTGGAAGATACGAGAATATTCCGCTCCTGACTCAACACCTGAGTGGAAGGCTCCAAGCTGGCCTCGGCTGCTAATGGGCCTCGGCTTAGCCTCTACTACCGGCAGTCTAATCGTGGTAGGAGCAAGTCTCCTAGCAGGAATCACCTGGTGGCTAGGAAATCAATCTGAGCCACTATCGCAAGGGGATACAAATAATAAATTTATGTCAGGTTTCAACCCTATCTGGACCGAAGCGCTTCTAGGAATCGGAATCTTTCTCCTAGCCCTCCTAACCCTCTCAATCCGAACCTTCTAGATATTACGATTCCTCCCCTAGGTTTTTATCCTATAATATTCCAAATCCGTTTTTTATTTGGATGTCGTACCTAAACGTGACCGAATATGTTCGAATGGGCAAGATATACCTGCTAACTCTATAAATTTATCAGAAAAAATGATGGCTGCATTCACTGCCCACTCAGCACAACCATGCCCTAAACATTTTGCTGGGAAAAATGGGTTACCATCGCCCGTTAGGGGATTGAGTTTAAATAGTCCACTGAGATCTTTTTGAAACTTATGCTGCTGATCCTTTGGCAACTCCGTAACCCCAGCAGGCTGCCATTCTGGCTCGTAATGCGTAAGAGCGTTCCGTAAGGAAATAAGGCGCGTTACATTCTGATAAATCTTCTCCCCTTTTTTAAATTGAGGATCGTTGAGGAGGTCAAGGAATACTTCATATTTTATTAAAATAGAAAATTTTCCTGTACGTGGAATCCCCCTGCACCACATTCTAGTCAATAGGGAAAGTTGCTCATCTTTTAAAACGCCAAGGTGTTCCTTATCTGCCTCTCCTGCTTCTGTGAACAGTTCATTTATCATGGCCTCTAAAAAGGTAACAGCCGATAAAATCGTTCCGAGAACATATGACGAGTGTTCAGATATTGCTTGATCCCTTTCGAGTGATGTCAGAGTATCTGGTTGCCAATTCTGCTCACATCTATGTGCATGCCTACAGAAAAGCGCTGCAGTCTGAATAAGCTGGATTGACAACCACGTGCGAACAGAGATTCCCACTGATTCTGTGATATTGATCATCTGTAATTCACCCAGCTAGAGAGGCTCAAGGCTCCGATTAAATGGTTAGTGTAAGATACAAATTGTGTGTTTCTGCCAAGCTAATAGGCTTTGAACTCAAGCTCAGGTAATCAAATCATTTTTTTTGTAAAAAATTTGCTCGCTATCCGGGAGTCAATTTTCTCTCGCTCTTTAAATTGTCCGACGCCTGCCGTTTGGCCCTCTTGACGGACGCTCTTCTCGACTGGCGGACCTTGTCTGAGCGCAGCGAGTTGGTCCGCCTTCCAATAGTTTGCGTCCGTCTCATCTCATGAGGCCGAACTGGGCGTCAATGGTTTTGGGTCCTTTTGCCGAAACAAAAGAACCTCGGCTGCCGGGCCGAAACCCGGCATTTACCGAACATTTAACTGATTACAATTAAATGAAAAGATACCAGACCTCAGGTCCACAATTCTTCGCCAATCAACAAAATAAGTCAAGGATTTTTGATTACTACCGCGGTTCGCTGGAGAGGAGGGAGAAGCCACCATGCTCAAGTACAACAGTCCAATCAGCCTCGACTTCTGGAATATATGAGAAGGAGATTGTGATATTCATCCGTCTCATGGCGTGTTTCCCTGGCGATCCCTGCTTGCGTACAGAGGGATACGCAAGCAGGGCTAGAATCTAGGCAGCGTTTTTCATTCAGCCGATTCCCCTATCTCATGAAGAGGTAGGGCTGTTCCCAGATTATATTCGCCTAACCGTCCCATCAGACAAGGGAACCCTCAACGAAAAGTTTTCGCCGTACGTCAATTTCTGTTCTTCCAACACCCCGAGGGCGATCTGCTCACCCATCCGAAGTGACTCGATGTAATCTGTATAATAGTGGACACCAGCCCAATCTCGACCAATAGCGATGTTTGCTGCGATTTTGTTGAGTTCTCCTTCCACCGTCAGAGGGATCCCACCGCTTACATCATTGAGCCCACTGCCATCTGGAAGGGGCTCGTATGCGATGGGCATTTCATTCGCCTTCAAACCCCATCCATGGTCAAACCACGCCTTAAGAATAGTTGTGCAGGCTCCTGCCACAGTGGCATGCCCTGCCCCATAGGAAGGATGCATTGGAGAGCCTTCTGGGAAGGCCATCGGCAATAACCAATTCCCCACCGTTCCATTCCTAGCATCCAGACGGAGGCCAATATCTGAACTACCAGCAAACGCCGCTTCCATATTCTGTAATGCTGCCAATCTCTCTTGGCTACCGACTGTTCCGTTACGCCGTTGATACATCCAACCACCAACAGCTTCAGGACGCAACCGACGATGAACATTGAATTTCTGATAACGCACAGCCTTGAGCGCCCGCGTCGCCACTTCGGTCACTAACGTCAGAATATGTGGCCCGCCAAATTGAGCAAAGCCCTGTTGTTTGTCTTTATAATCATCAAGCTGGAACGGCAGACCTGGATCGAACGGAGCACCCAGGCCAAGAAGAATTAAACACGCATTGAGATAGGCCTCGTATAACGCATCGTGGTGGACATACGTGGCAAGGTCCCGAGGAGTAGCCATGAAACGATAGCCCGCCGCATAAGTTTCACGACCACGCACATCCGCTCCATTCTGAACATCCAGCCATTCGTTCCAATTCTGTAAATAATCTTGCCCAGGCGCGGCCACTCTAACGCGTTGATCGGCTCGTATCGCCCCATAGGCAATCATTCCATCACTAATCGCCTGCGCACTAGCTATACCTGTATTCCCGATGAGTAAAAACTGAGAGAGATAGGGTCCAACTTGCTCACCAGGTGTCACCCCTCTGAACAATTTCTCAAGGGGAACTGAGTCCCCTCCGGTTTCACTTAAAATGCGGCGCCGAGCGAGAGCCTCGGAAATGTTGTCCGTGCCCCCGTTCAATTGAAGCGTTTTGTCTCGGCGAAACCACCAGAGGCGCTTGAGAGACTCCCGTGCGTCATTGATAGTGGAATTGCTTCCCCAATTTGCAAATGGTACATCCCGACAGAGCGCCTTCCAATACACTTCGCCCATCTCAGCAATAAGCTCTTGGCTGTCCAACGATGGACAAGGCGGCATGGTCACGGCCTGCGCGTCTGGCCCCTCCAAATCATAGGTATGGCCAGCCCCTTGGCTCTCCCAAGCTCTGACCTGCGGCGCCTCCGTATAGGCATGTGCCCAATTGAGGATTGGAGAAGAGTCTGCATTAGTGGGGTCCACATAGCGAAAATCCCCATTGGCCTGAAACGGGCCCGGACCCAAACGCAGCGTTTTAAAGTCTCTTGGATCTCCAGAATCAACCGCGCGTACCCACGCTTGGTAATCATTCGGATCCAGCACAAACCCTTCCGCATCATGCGGAAGACCTTTCGTGAAGTTGCCCACATAACTGGGCTTATTATTCTGAAGCCGATGGCGGCCCTCATCTCCGTTGCTACGATGAAGAGGGTGTACTCGCGCCTCTGCCAGTTGAGCCGCCGCCTCTCGGACATCATACGATTTCTGTCTTCGGCTTTTCATAGAATATGCTCCTTCTATTAATGTGATATGTCAGGGGGAGTGGATGAAGCTCTATTCATCAGCGCGATGATTCTTTCAGCAGACAGCAATGCCGGAATGGTCGGAAGGAATCTTCAACGGCTTGTGCTGCCCCTGGAAAATTGGGAGTGATCATTGTTCCAATCATCATGCCGATCATTCATTTTCCGTCTTGCCTTTGTTCAAGAACAAAAAGCAAAAACAAGACCACTTCACAGGCACTCAATAAACGCTTATCATTCAATGAGTTATAAATATGCAACCGTCAAGGAAGGAGTTAGATCTTATCTGAAAGGATACAAAGCGTATCTGGCAGTAACCAGGGAATGGACCCTGTTATGTCAAAAACTAATGAAGAGCTGAAAAATCTACCGGACTTTTCACAAACCGCTCTTCTCAAAGATTACTTGTTGAATTGTTATAAACGCGGTTCGCTGGAGAGGAGGGAGAAGCCACCATGCTCAAGGACAACAGTCCAATCAGCCACGGCTTCTGGAATTTCAAGTCGAAGAGGCGTTTGGAGAATAATCATTTTCTTACCGGAAGCCGCCAAGTGCTCCTTCCATTCTTTCCCATCATGTGGTCCCAGAAAATGTACTTTACGTTGGGCATAAAAACTGAGGGATGGCCGTTTTCTTCCCACCTGTAGCAGTCGGTCATCTTTTCCGAGTTTCAAACTAGCGAGCAAGGCTATTCGTTGTGGCGGTTCGATGAAATACGTGTGATACACCGGGACGGCCTCTTTCACCAGGAGCACCCCAAAAATCACCATCATTCCTCCTGCTATACCCAGAGCCCACGATTGCCTTGTTTCTGACTCAAGACACAGTCGCATTCCCAGGGTTCCCAGAATCATGACTAATCCCATCATGAGTGGGAGCCATCCAAAATCCACATCCACTGCAGCTGGAAACTCTTTGGTAATTTGCTTGATGAAGTGATGGAAAATTTCCGGAGCGACAATGATCGCAATTCCTAAAAGGTACCCAATCCCAAGAAGAAGTCGCCGAGAAATTCGCCAATCTGGCGGAGAAGCCATAGCCTGAAAGCGTTTCCACCACATGGATACTAAAATTGCTGCGGCCGGAAACAACGGGTAAATATAATGAGGCAAACGCGTAGCGGAGAACGTAAAAAATATGAGCAAACCCACAACCCACAGGCAGAGAAAAAATTCTAGATTGGCTTCTCGCGTGGGCAATTCTTTTCCCTTCCAATGCGCTTTCCACTGCTTCAACGATTGATAGAGTAGGGCAGGGAGGAACGCGCTCCAGGGGAAAAACCCCAAAAGCAAAATCGGGACGTAAAAGAACAAGGTCCCACCATGGCCCTCCATGGGATTCATGAATCGACCCGTAGTGTTGGCTTGTGCAGCAGCCCAATAGGCCTCAGCATGAATTTGAATCATGGCAATGTACCAGGGAGCCGCGACTAAGAGAACAATGATTGGGCCTAGAACTGGGAGTCCCATTTGCCAAAATTTCTTCCATTGTCGAGTCAGCGTGAGATAGGGAATGACTCCAACCAACGGAATGATGATGCCGACTGGCCCTTTGACCAGCATCCCAAAACCCATCGCCACATAAAAGCACATGAACCACCATCGACTGTTTTTACTTGAACCGTTCAATCCATGCCAAAAACTATAACCAGCCACAGTGGTGAAAACGACGAGTTCGGGGTCGGTGATGACCATACGATTGATCGCCAAGAATTCCAAGTTGAGTAACAGCATGATTGATGAAAGAAGGGCCAGAGGCGCACCAAGCCATCGATAGACAAAGACATACTGCACCAATAGCACGCAAAGTCCGGATAAGGCCGAGGGAAACCGCGCCGCAAATTCATTGATGCCAAACAGGCTATAGGAACCACTGATCAACCAATAGGTGAAGGCGGGCTTCGCAAAGCGTGGTTCGTAGTTAAGTGTGGGTGAAATCCAATCCCCAGTTTCCAGCATTTCTCTCGCCGCCTCGGCGTTGCTTCCTTCATCTCGATCAGTCAACCCTAACCCACCCATCTCTAAACCCCCGAGCCATCCACCTTCCAAGCCAAACAGCCAGATCCCTAGCATCAGCACGAAAACGATATGCACGAATCCAGAGTGAGAAAAATTGGATTGAAGAGGAGTAGAAAGAGAAGGAGGCGTCAAGGAAGAATCAGAAGGAACAGAGAGATTATCCACTCACCGCTCGTTTCTTATTCTTCGCACGATAGAGTAGGATGAGATTACGCACATAGACAATGGTTCCCACGCTTTGGCCTGCGATAAAGACCGGATCCACTCGATGCAGGGCGTAGGCCAAGACGATGACACTCCCAATCAAACTCATATACCAAAAAGAGACGGGGATATGACTTTCTTCCCGCCGCTCCGATGAGGCCCATTGCAGTACCCATCGAGAGAAAAAGAGGCTTTGCCCGAGAAATCCGATCCCCAACCATACCATTTCTTCTGTTGACAGTGAGCTGAAATCCATCCGTTCACAATCACTTATCAGATTGAGGAAGCTTTGATTCTCGCATCGTATAGTTCAAACATCGTTTCTGCATCCATCGAACCGCAAACAGATCATACAGGCCCACAAACAATCGATTGCCAACGCCGTACTTGGACATCCCATGTGCTCGAGGAAAATGTTGGACTGGGACTTCTGTGACGGTAAACCCATACATCAAAGCGACCGCCGGGAAAAACCGATGCATGTTTTTAAACAGAGGCATGCGTTCGACGACGGCTCTTCGGAAGATTTTCAAGGAACACCCGGTGTCTGAAATCCCATCATGAATCACCCAATTGCGCACTCGGTTGGCAATGGTAGATGACCATCGTTTCACCAAATTGTCATGTCGAGCCGCGCGTCGCCCGCAGACTAAATCAAATTGATTGACCAACGGCAGCAGTTTAGTAAAATCGTTGGGATCATATTGCAGATCTCCATCCATCGTCGCTATTAATTCACCGTTTGCTTGCCGAAACCCCGCATCAAAGGCCGCCGTTTGCCCATGGTTGTCGTCCAAGTGCACGACGCGGACAACGGCGTATTGTAAGACTAATTCGTCCAACAGCGTCTCACTGCCATCGTTGCTCCCATCATCCACTAAGACCAGTTCAAAGGGAGCGGTCTCACTTTCAGGCCGGCTGTCAAAAAATTTGATTAGTTGGCTAACGAGTAACGGGATATTCTCCCGTTCATCTTTGATAGGAATGACAACGGAAATCCATGGGATGGGTAGGGTGTTCATGAAGAGAACAAACGATGCTGCCAGTATTTACTCTTGTGAAAGCACTCACAATTCGATACTCCAACTTGGCCATGGCATTCTACTGAATCCCTGAAAAACCGGTCAAACATTACAATCACTCGTTGAATATTTCATAAAAACCTTCGTCCACCACATCCGCCATGCTATTCTTCATGGGATTGTTCCGCAAAGTTGACCAAGAGTACGGGCTTTTGTAAGGTGGAAATCATTTTCATGGAGAACAAACAATGCAAGAAGACATCATGCAAGCCTATATGGAAATTGAGCAGGCCATGCAACGCTACTCAATGTTACTTGGAGAATACGTAGGAACCCTCCAAAAAAGTGAGGATCCTGCAGACCAGGTAAAATACGGGCGTATGAAGGCTGGCTCAACGGCGATACGAGACAGTAGTCAAATTTATCTCTCGTATGCGAAATTCATTGCCTACGGGATGCCTGACAGTGAAGAGCTGATTGAGGATGAAGACTTACAGAGTTAGGGCTGGCAATCATTTACTTGTCTACTTGAGGTGACTTTTCCTCTTCGCTGCTCTCTTGAGACTTCCTATTTAAACATTTGGTCGGGGCGAGCCGATTTGAACGGCCGACCTCTCGCACCCCAAGCGAGTGCGCTACCGGGCTGCGCTACGCCCCGACAACTCTCTTCCTCATTTCTTGACGATTTCTCTCACCAATTTAGGCTGATTGCCGATCTAAGATTTTCAAAATACTCTGTAATTCAGATTTGGCTTTTTTCACCCGATCTTTGGGCACTTCAACCACCTGACTGGTCTTTTTCTTGCGATACCAAAATCGCTTGAGACCCGCAATCGTATATCCTTCTTCATACAGCATTCGCTTAATCTCAAAAACTGTTTCAATATCGGTTTTCGAATAAACACGGTGCTTACCCTGACTCTTCTTTGGTTTCAAGAAAATGAACTCTGATTCCCAAAACCGCAGGACATACGCGGGCAGTTTCGCAATCGAGGCCACTTCGCCTATCTTATATCCAGCCTTATCCTCGTGTTTTGTGCCCACTCCCATGGCTGCTCACTCTGTCGTCATAGGTACGCCTTGGCTTGGCACTTCATCATTCACATATTGCTTAAACAATGCACTTGGCCGGAACGTCACCACTCGACGAGGCGTAATCGCAATCTCCTCGCCAGTCCGTGGATTCCGTCCTTTGCGCTCCCCTTTATTGCGGACAACAAAATTACCAAATCCGGCAATCTTGACCACTTCTCCTTGCTGCATCATGGCTTTGATCAAGTCCAAGACCTGTTCAACCATTTCCATGGATTCTGCTTTCTGAATCCCATCAGTCTCTGTAATGATGTCGGCGATGTCGGCCTTTCGCATAATCAGTACCCCCTGGCAAATGATTGTGAAAGGAGTGGAAAATGGAGGTGCATCCTATCTCCTGATGGACTTGATTTGCAGAACGTAACCCCCCTTGGCAATCTTGTCAAGAACTTCTTACATTTCAGCATCTTATCCACAATAGAGGCTTAAGTGGAAGGAGGAGAACGAGGAGGAAAAGAACGGGTAATACCCTAGAGCTTTTCACGCATGAGTTGATATTCTATGCTATCCGCCAATGCCTGCCAACTGGCTTCAATGATGTTTTCAGATACCCCAACAGTTCCCCATTTTTCTTTGTGATCCCCGGATTCGATCAGCACTCGGACTCGCGATCCCGTTCCCCTCAGTCCTGTTAAGACTCGGACTTTATAGTCCAGCAACTTGACTTCTTTGAGTTGCGGGTAAAAATTCTCCAAGGCTTTCCGTAGGGCGTGATCAAGCGCATTGACGGGTCCATCACCGACAGCCGCCGTATGTTCGACCACATCACCCACTTTGACCATAATTGTAGCTTCTGAGACCGACTCTTCAAGTGTGTTCCGTTTTTCGACAATGATTCGGTACCCCAGCAGCTCAAATGAGGGCGTATGGGTTCCCAACGCCTTGCGAAGCATCAGTTCAAATGACCCCTCAGCGCCCTCGAACTGGTAGCCCTCATATTCTAAATTCTTAAGGGAACCTAATAATTCCTGGACCTTTGGATTATCTTGAGAGACGTCCAGACCAAATGATTCCATCTTGCTCAACACCGCGCTTCGCCCACTATTATCCGAAATTAACACTCGACGATGATTGCCAACTTGCTCTGGTTGAACATGCTCGTAGGTCAGGGGATTTTTTTGGACCGCATGGATATGCACGCCACCTTTATGGGCAAACGCCGTATCGCCAACATAGGCCTGACGTTTGTTTGGCAACAGATTCGCCATTTCCGCAACATAGTGGGAAATAGCTCTGAGATTCGTTAACCGTCCCTCACCCAAGGCCGTCCGACCCATCTTCAATTCCAAATTCGCTACAATCGAGCAGAGGTTGGCATTACCACAACGTTCACCAATGCCATTGATCGTCCCCTGAACATGCGTCACACCCGCCTCTACCGCAACCAAGGAATTCGCCACCCCCATCTCTGCATCATTATGGGCATGAATACCCAAGGGTACGGAACACTGTTCTCGAGCAATTGAAACTATCTCCTGAATCTCCCATGGCATCGTCCCACCATTGGTATCACACAAGATGATACGTTCAGCGCCAGCTTTCACAGCCGCGTCAAGTGTTTTCAGTGCATAATTTGGGTCAGCTTTATAACCATCAAAAAAGTGCTCGGCATCGTAAAAGACTTGTCGGCCTTTTGTCCGAAGAAAGGCGATGGAATCTTCAATGAGTTCCAAGTTGGCCTCTAGGGTCGTCTCCAAAGCCTCTGTGACATGAAGAGTCCAACTCTTTCCAAAAATCGTGACGATATCGGTTTCGGCCGAGAGTAGCGCTGCAAGCGTCGGATCATCTTTCGCAGAGTTCTTAGCTTTTCTGGTCGAACCAAATGCGACAATTTTTGCCTGCTGAAGCGGCGTCGCTTTGATGATTTGAAAGAACTCGATATCTTTGGGATTAGCTCCAGGCCATCCCCCTTCAATAAAATGCACCCCTAGTTCATCAAGTTTGCGAGTGATTCGAACCTTATCTTCGACCGAAAAGCTGACGTCCTCAGCTTGCGATCCATCACGTAATGTCGTGTCATAAATCTCAATGGTTGAATATTGTTGTGTCATGACGCTCAGGTTCTCACCTCAAAACTTCATCGTACTTGTCGAATAGTGCTGACTTAGCTTATTGGTGGTTTTTCTAACTCAAACTCCTGGTGTAAACCTCGAACCGCTAATTCCATATATTTTTCTTCAACCACACACGAAATCTTAATTTCCGAGGTACTAATCATCATGATATTGATTCCATCACGAGACAGTGTCGCAAACATTCGTGCTGCGACGCCGGAATGCGAACGCATCCCGACTCCCACTAAAGAAACTTTGGCGATAGCTTCATTCACTTCAACGGTTCTGGCCCCAACCTCTTTCGCAAGACCTTGAACGAGACGGATGGCAGATTTCAAATCGCCCCTCGGCACCGTAAAAGAAATGTCCGTCAAGGAATCTTGACTGACATTTTGAATAATCATGTCCACATTCACCGCAGCTTCCGCAATGGCCACAAAGATTTTTGCGGCAATCCCAGGCTGATCTGGGACGCCAACGATCGTGACCTTCGCTTGATTGCGATCCCCTGTAATCCCTGAGACTAAGACGTGTTCCATATCTGTATCCTCTTTTACCACACGGGTTCCCGGTCCGTCTTGAAAACTGGAGCGCACCTCCACCGGAACCTGATGTTTTGCCGCAAGCTCCACGGAGCGCGTCTGCAACACTTTGGCTCCTAAGCTCGCCAGCTCCAACATTTCTTCATACGAGATTTTTTCTAATCGCCGAGCAGACGGCACCATATTCGGATCGGCTGTGTACACGCCATCAACATCAGTATAGATAAAACACGTATCGGCTTTGAGCGCCGCAGCCAACACGACTGCGGTGAGATCCGACCCTCCCCGCCCAAGCGTGGTCACATCGGACGCTTCATTGATGCCCTGAAACCCTGCCACTATCGGCACAACCCCATCATTCAATGCTTCCAG
>JAJDBS010000016.1 GCA_029261235.1 Nitrospirales bacterium | reverse complement strand
TTCTGAGCCAATTAAATTCAAAAATTCCACCATGGCTTTTTCTGAATCCAGCAGTCCTTCATCCATGTTCACATCGATGATTTGGGCTCCTCCCTCCACTTGCTGACGAGCCACCGCTAAGGCTTCTTCTAACTCTCCATTCAAAATGAGTTTGGCAAATTTCGGTGACCCTGTGACATTGGTCCGCTCACCAATATTGACGAAATTGGCTTCCGGTCGAATCGTCACCGGCTCAAACCCACTTAATCGAGTTACTCGAGAGACATGCGTTTTCTTGTGTGGTGCACAATCTTTCACGCCTTCCGCAATGGCTCGAATATGATCAGGCGTACTGCCACAACAACCGCCAACAAAATTCACCCATCCTTGAGTCGCAAAATCTCGGAGATCGGCCCCCATGCGCTCTGGCGTCTCATCAAACCCACCGAAGGCATTGGGCAATCCCGCATTGGGATAGCAGCTGATATAGATGGGCGCGACTTTGGACAGTTCGGCGATATAGGGCCGCATTTGCGGGGCTCCTAAGGCACAATTAATTCCCACACTCAAAAGATTGGCATGGGAAATGGAGTTCCAAAAGGCTTCGATCAACTGGCCAGACAGCGTACGGCCACTAAGATCCGTAATGGTGACAGACGCCATGATGGGAATTTCGCGATGGATTTCTTCGCAATATTGCGCAATCGCAAAAAACGCGGCTTTGGCATTCAATGTGTCAAAAATCGTTTCGACCATGATCAGGTCGATGCCGCCTTCAACGAGACCCTTCACCTGTTCATAATAGGCCTGAGATAAATTATCGAATGTCACTGCGCGAAAGGCTGGATTATTGACATCAGGCGACATCGATGCCGTTCGATTGGTTGGGCCCAGAGCGCCGGCCACGAAACACCGTCTCCCTGGTTGCTCCGCCTCCACTCGAGCGGCTGCCCGTTTGGCCACTTGTGCACCTGCAACATTTAAGTCATGCACGAGAGCTTCCATCTTATAATCGGCCATGGAAATGGCATTGGAATTAAAGGTATTCGTTTCGATAATATCGGCACCCGCCTGCAGATATTGCACGTGGATATCTTCAATGATTTTCGGCTGCGTCAGCACTAATAAATCATTATTGCCTTTGACGTCACACTCATGATCCGCATGTTGCGTTCCACGAAAATCAGCTTCGGTCAAATTATGGTTTTGAATCATCGTCCCCATCGCACCATCCAGCACAAGGATTCGATCATTCAACAGCCCTTCTAATTGTTCATTCATGCTCGTCCTCCTAATACACCCATGAAACACACCTGATGTTTAATCACTTTCAGCATTTCGCACCTTCTTCTAAATCTGTCTTTCTTGACTTCAATGATTTTCAGCAAATAGGATAAAACATTGCTCACCCGAGTCGCGTTATGACATTGCTTGATCAATTTCATAAAAATCGTCTTTCGTCGCTGCATCTTCTCGCCCTCACCGTGTTGTTCTGTCTTGGAACGGTCATTGGCTCCGCTGCCAATTCATTTGCACAACCCTATTTTGAAGATGGCCTCTTGGGTCTGACTCAAGATGAGTTGCGCACCCAACTCGGTATGCCCATGGCGATTCGTTCCCGAAAAGCCGCGCTCCGGGTATTTAGCTATTACACCTATACAGATTGGCAAAAATACTTTAAAAATTTAGTTTCCCCTGAAAATGGGGAAGACGTGTATACCTATACACGTCATGGTATTCAAGTGCGATATTCTTTTAGCTATATCCCTGACCTCAATGAAGGTCAAGACTTTCCGACTTTGTACGTGCGTCGCTGTGAAATAGAGTTTTCTCCAGCCGTCTCATTAGAGACGATTCAATCTCTTGTCCCAGAATTTGTTCCGCCTTCTGCCCCATCTGCGCCAGCGTTTCGTTCGAATCTGTGGGTGTTAGTCTTCAAAGGGCCGCCCTCGCCTGAAGCCTCCTTCATCGTCAAGGAACGAGATCGGGAAAAGCTATCCTGGTCATTAGCCTACCAAATGTTTGCCGTTAACGGCATTCCAGACACCCTCTCAGCCAAAACACCAATTGATCGATTAGAGATTACCACCCAAAGCCTACAGCTGGTGAAAGGACGCCAACGCCTAACACATGAACATATTCCCAACCCGTTTTCTGCTGAATTTCAACAACAGCCCGATGAAACACCTACCGCCCAATCCATCCCACGCCCTCAGTATGAAGAATAGGTCTGCCTTACGCGATAATCACTTGCCCTTGATTGAGAGAAACCGAAGGTCTCGTTCCTCACCAATCGACAAATAGCCTTCGCCCCACTGTTCCTCATCATACAGGTTCCATTCACCAGCTTGGCCTTCGGCTCTCAGTCGGATTCCCCAATTGCCCCCAAAGATGACATATGTCGCGCCGGCACCAGAATCCTCCACCTTTTGAGCATACGCAGGGCACAGGGGTTGTTCATCGTCATCAGACCAGCCTGTCACCTCACACCACTCTCCTCGGGATGATCGCTCATATGATTTCACATGTGTCAGTTGGCGAGCCGGGCCCACTTCATTAAATCTGACAAAATATGATCCTTCAAAATTTGGATTACTTTCAACTTCAACGAACATATAGGTGTAACCTTGACCCCTTTTCAGACCCACTGATAGACTATTTGATTGTGCCTTCAAACTGACAATGATTTAACATTCGCTCCTAGATCCTCATTTTACCTTGATGCCTATGTCGCTCTCAAACAGCCAAACCACTCGGACATCTGAAATTCCTTGGATTTGCCGCCGACCAGTACGAATTTGTCTTTATCTTCTCCTTGGAGCCTTTGTGCTCGGGATGATTGGTTGGGGCATTGTCCCTCGAATGTTGGATCCCACGGGTGAACAGCATATTGAGGATAAAGCGGTCATGGCCGGTATGACCCGAGAACAAGTGATGAAAGCCTGGGGTGGTCCTTATCAAATGAACGTCAGCTACACCGAGAAAGGCATGCGTCGAGAAGAATGGGTTTATGAAGACTGGATCGATACCAGCACCATTAAGCACCGCTATTTGTATTTTGAAGAAGGAAAACTCTTGGGAGGCTGGTACTAACTCCAAAAACCTATCCGATCTCAACTTGTTCCTTTAGACCTGCTCACCTGACTGCACTTTTTAGGGAGTTTCGGTAATTTGCATGCGACGTTCTCTCCCTTCACCTCCGGAAATAATCAACACTCGCTTCCATTCTCTGACCTGGTAGACTGCCCAGGCATTAGCCTCTCCCTTATAAAACGCTTGAGGATCTTCCCCCTTGGCACTCAAGTATGTGGGCTCCATAAAGCCCTCATCCATCGCATATTCCATGAGACTCTCAGTCGTGATTCCCTGCCCTCGTAAAGCCACATTGGCAAGAAATTCTAAAATGCTTTCAGGATCGGCAATACTTATTGGTTGCATAGTTACAGACTCCATGAAGATGTGATATTGTATTGTTAATGGTGCATGCCTCGCAACAGCTTTTCGAAGACAAAAACCAACAATAGTAGACGTATCCCTTTAAGCCACAAGTCCTCAGACTCTATTCACACCTCAATGTCTAAGACACTCTCTCCCGAACAATTCAGAGATCGAATTTTTGATATCCTCCGGCGCAAGCAACATTGGGTCACGGAAAGCTTTCAAAACAGCACGATCACTAAAAAACAATTAAATATTTATTTTCACCAAGAATATGTCGTGTATATTCGAGATTTTTCGATTCTTCTCGCACAAGTTCTTGGAAAGAATCCTCCCTGGGAAGCCCGCCGACGCCTGGCCACGATCATTTATGAAGAAGAAACCGGAGGATTTTCTCTTGGCCGCCCATACCAAGAATTATTTCTCCAAATGATGAAAGGCCTTGGATTCAATAGAGCCGGATTTCGTGATGTGGAACTATTGGCTCCCAGCCGAGCGTACCGTGAATGGCTGAATCAAATTTGCCAAGAGGACGACTGGACATTGGGCGCTGCTGCGTTAACGATTTTCATCAAAGGTACAGCTGGGGATGCCGAAGAAGTCCTCTATCCCAAAGCCGCACAAAACCAAGCAGAGATTGAAGATCTTATTAAAAAATATGCTCTTGTCCAACACCAAGGGCTTTCTGCTGAATCAATGGATTATGTTCGTGCTCAACACATGTTTGCACCTGGAGCCAGAAAAATCATTTACGATATGATTACCCACCATGCCACTGAAACCGACCAACAATATCAAATTCTCTCACGATTAGAAGAAGCGTTAACGTTGTGGGGCCGCTATCAAGATGGGATTGCGCGGGCCTGTGGAATTCGGCACACGTAAAAACAATAGTCTTCCGTGATACGATTCCCCTTGTTTCCTGAAGGCTCGCAGCGAACGAACACGTTTACCTAACCCGTTGTCTTTCCTTTGCGCACACACTTCATACAAGCCACACACTCCACTTTCCTCAAAATATGTGGACTACTCTTTTTCATTGTTGTCGGTACGATTCAATGCTCCTGGACACCTACCGTCGAGACGCCTCTTCATAGCAGCAAACAGGGCAGCATTGCCCTACAAACGTCTGATGCCTTCAGCATAGCGCCACAACATCCTCAATTCCTCTCAGAACCGCTTGTCAGCCAAATTTTACAAGGAGTGTCTCAAAGCCAGGAGAGTGGCATACTCCAAGAGATTTTTCTTTCTACTCCAGAACAAATCCCTGTCTTTTCTCAAACTCAAATAAATTTCTTGGCCCCCCAGATTGTTGCAGCCTTCACTCAGGCCACATCAGAGGAACGGATTGCGTTTCAAGTTGCAGGAGATGGAGATGGGACGAGCCCTCTCAGCGGGACGGTCACCATTTTCCCTCCCGAGATCTTCTTTATGACATTAAAACATTCAGGCAGGTATCAAAGAAATTCCTCTAAGATTGGATCTTCTTCGCGACAGCTGCTAAGGCAAACCACACTCCTCTATTCAGAAGAACACGCTGTTCTGCAACAAGAAGACGCTAAACGCTTCATGAACACCTCATCGAAGGATCCTTGGATTGCGATCAACTACGCCTTACTTACACCATCCGAGGGAAGGAGTACCCAAGAAGAGAACGTCCCACCAACCACGCACATATCAGGCCATCAACCCCAAGAAAGCCAAACGAAAACAAATACCTTCCAGAAACAATTAGAAGATCTGCGAAACACCGTTAATGAACAATCCAAGGAAATTCAACGACTTCAAGGAACATCACTCCCATAGACATAAGCTACCTACGGCAACGAGCTCAAGGCCTCTCAGATTTTCAGTGCAAGTGCTTTCCGTAAGACCGTTGCTGGCAGACGGCCTCCTAAAGGAATTGCAAATTGATTTAGCACCCATTTCCAGTCGAGAATCGCCACGACCCATTTCTTGGCAATTCGCAGCATACCGAGATACACCACTTACAGAATGACCTTACCTGTGTGAATCGCCGCTGTTTTTTTTCAGCACCCTCCGTTACCAGTCATTCAGTGACTCAAGGTATTCGTCGTATCAATCACTTTTCGAATGTCGGAGGGGCAGTCATAGAGCACCTTCAACATCGCACAATCTAGGTGCCAATTCGTGCTAATAATTGGAGAGTGGCATCTCAAGTGAGGGCAAAACGCCCCAAGATTAATTCAGCTTCGGAGAGAATTGTGGATCATAAATGTCCCGTAGATCTCGAGCCACCACTCTCCACTCTTTCTGCAAGAGATCCCTCAGTGATTGCCGGACCTATTGGACAGGGCAGGCTTGCTCCTAAGTTTGAGAAAAGACAGATTCTAAGTGCTCCTAAAGCTTAGCTGGCACATCATAGTAAAAATGAGCACAGGGGAAACCTCGATACAGTAGAGCTTTCCCAAGTTCACAGATACCTGAAGTCTCCATCCCGTTTCACGAGCCGGGTCGTTCAAGATACTAACTGCGGTCTACCTAAGAATATCCTCGATGAGTCAGAATAGTTAAGTAAGTCATCTCCCAGCCCTTCGCTTTTGGTATCAGGCTTGCTGATCATTCCTCCTTTTAGCAACATTGCTAATAACCAAGTACACAGTGAATCTACCGACCCATCCTCCATCAAAAATCAAAGCCGATCATCGTTGACGACGCTCGTATTCCTTTGGTCCAATATCTATACACAAGGGAGACCTACCCATGGTAACGAATGTTGTACGCCTCCATGATCGACCGATATTGTGGCATCTACTTGAAGCTTCCCGGAATCTCATTTTTCCTTTTATAGGTTTTCTAGGGATCGTTTACTACATTCAAACCGATCAATACGCCAAATTTGATGTACTGTTGTTTTTCTTTTTCATCACTGGCATAGGAGCAACGGTAGGATTTCATCGGTTATTTACTCATCGATCCTTTAAGGCGAAGCCATGGCTGCGAATTACCCTGGCCATTCTCGGATCATTTGCCTGGCAACGCCCCCTCTTTGCTTGGGTAGTGAGACATCGTCTACACCACGCGCATACTGACAAAAAATGCGATTTCCATTCACCGTATATTCGATGTGATGGAACAAAAATTACAGGAACGTTAAACCAATTCCTTCATGCTCACTACACCTGGCTGCATTGGTACGACCCGATCATTGACCCCGAGAGTCCCCTAATCAAAGATCTCTATTCTGATCCTACCCTTCGTTGGATTGATAAACATTATGATTTTCTGGCCTTAGCATCACTTCTCATACCTGGTTTGTTGAGTATGATTTTTTACGGAACAACGGAAGGCTTCATTCGAGGCATTATCTGGGGTGGACTAGGAAGGATTTTTATTTCCCTCCAAGTGATCTGGCTTGTCAGTTCGGTTACTCATATGTTTGGGATTAAGCCGTATGCGACAGGTGACGGAAGTACCAATTCCCATATCCTAGGATTGCTCGTAATGGGTGAGGGTTACCATAACAATCATCATCCTTTTCCGAGTTCTCCTTGTGTCGGTTTTGACAAGTGGCAAATTGATTTCGGATGGCTTTTTATTAAATGTATGAAAAAATTTGGACAAGTCTACGACCTTAAAGCAATACCCAATAACAGACGTCGTCAATTTCGCAAATCTTACAAACAACAGTCTGTCCACAATCCCCTTTAATTTCCTATCCGTTCAAAACATTTTTCGAGCTCAATCTTTTGCCTCTTTCTTGGCTATTTATCTTTCGAGATCCCCAAAAATCTGGACCTTAAGAAGCGCCTACAAGCGTTTGACCTTCCCAACAAAGTGAATCGGTGTGGCCCTGAGCGGATCAGTCATATCTCGATTAGTTCCAAACTACTGGTGATATATGGCCACAGCAAAGCAGCGACCTATCTGCGCGAAATCACTCTGAGGATGGGTGGAAACTCTTTGGATAATTTCCTCAGCAAATCCTTTCATCCACTCCTACCGCAACGTCCCCCAACACAAGCTGAAACGCTAACGGATTTTCTCAGAGCTTTCGTGACAACGACCGCTCCTGGATGTATCTCTTGAGATCAATGATAAGTTTCGAGAAAAGAATTAAGGAGAAAAGTGGGATCTGCTGTTATCCTTGAAGGATTTTTGCTAAGACCGGCCGATCAGCGGCTGGAAATGCATAGGACGCTAAATCGTTTTTTGGAACCCAAGCTATTTCCATGCTTTGCAGAGGCTTGGGAATTCCTTGATATATTGAACACGTAAAAAAGTGCAACTCTACTTCTTTCTCAGGATAACGATGACGAAGATAATAATAATGCTCTAGGTCAGCAACCTCAATATCGATTTCCTCTTTCAGCTCTCTTTGCAAACATTGCTCCAGAGTCTCCCCCACTTCTTGTTTGCCACCAGGAAATTCCCAAAGCCCGCCCTGATGAACATCAAGCTTTCTTCTCGTTAATAAGAATTTCCCTTGGCACTCCAGAATAGCTGCAGCGACAACGACACTCGGAAAATTTTGATGCCCGGAGTTATTCATGAGCAGAAACGGTGTGACAAATATCTCGCATAGGACACAGCAAACAAAAAGGTTTTCGCGCGGTGCATACCGTAGCCCCGAAATCCATTAAGGCTTGATTGAAATCATAGCCTTTCCCTTTGGGAATCAGTTTTTCTGAAAGTATCCACAATGTTGCTTTTTGCTTTTTAGGGTCACCAGTAGCAATAAATATCCGATGTAAAACCCGTATCACATTGGTATCAAGAATGGCGGCATCTTTCTGAAAAGCAAAAGATTGAATAGCTCCTGCGGTATATCGCCCAATCCCTTTCATCGACAACAACTCTTCTTCCTCACTGGGGATCTTTCCTCCATATCGCTCC
>JAJDBS010000150.1 GCA_029261235.1 Nitrospirales bacterium | reverse complement strand
AACGCCTTCATGAGATTCGGCAACATATGATCAATCGTCTTTTTCATCGAGGTGAGGCCACATGAAAATCTTAATTACTGGTGGAGCTGGATTCATTGGGTCACATTTGGCGGAGGCCCTGATCGAACAGGGTGATGAAGTGTTTATTATTGATGATTTGTCAACAGGAAGTGTGGAGAATATCGAACATCTTCAAGCCAATCCGCGGTTTCACTATGTTTTTGACACCGTGATGAATCGGTCTGTGATGGCGGAGTTAATCGATCGTACGGAGACTGTGTTTCATTTAGCTGCAGCGGTCGGAGTTAAGTTGATTGTCGAGAGTCCTGTCCGAACGATTGAAACCAACGTGAAGGGAACAGAAATCGTTCTCGAGTTGGCGAGTAAGAAGCACAGGAAAGTGGTCTTAGCTTCAACGAGTGAAGTCTATGGCAAATCGACTAGTATCCCATTTTGCGAGCATGATGATTTGGTGATGGGGGCACCGACAAAAGGACGGTGGAGTTATGCTTGCTCAAAGGCTCTGGATGAGTTTCTTGCTCTGGCCTATTGGAAAGAACGGCAATGCCCAACAGTCATTGCGCGGTTGTTTAATACGGTAGGACCCCGGCAGACAGGGCAATATGGAATGGTCATTCCTCGATTTGTGTCCCAAGCATTAGCTGGGGAGCCTCTTACTGTGTTCGGTTCAGGAGCTCAAACGCGATGTTTTGTTTGGGTCAAGGATGTCGTAGGCGCACTGGTGTTATTGTCTCAACGCTCTGAAGCCGTAGGGCAAATCTTTAATATTGGGAGCTCACATGAAATTAGCATGGCGAGCCTAGCCGCTTTAGTCCTCAAGCTCACAGGATCTTCTTCAGAAATTCGATTTGTTCCATATGATCAAGCCTACGAAGCAGGATTTGAGGATATGGAGCGTCGGGTGCCTTCCTTGGATAAAATTCATGCGCTGATCAAGTATCAACCAAGCTTGGATATTCAAGATATTTTACTCAATATTATTGATCATTGTAAGCGACATTCTATTTCCTTAGCCTCATGAACAGTCTGCTGATATTTGTGGCAGCTTTTCTGTTGGCTGTCATCTTGACTCCTCTCGTCCGGCGATTGGCATTAGCCTACGGGCATGTGGTGCAGCCTACACAGGATCGTTGGCATCAAAACGCTACACCTGTTTTTGGCGGAGTCGGGATCTTTTTTGCCTGTGTGTTGCCTCTCGTATTTGTCTTGCCCACTGATAACATTGTGCCATGGGCGATACTCGGTGGAGCGGCTATCGTGTTTGTCCTGGGCCTTCTTGATGATTTCCTCCACATTAAGCCCTATTCGAAACTGATCGGCCAGATCGTGGCTGCATCATTTATTGTGTTTCATCAGGTTGCCTTTGAAATCCCTTCTATGCCCCTTGTTGGACTTGGTCTCACATTTCTGTGGATCGTCGGTATCACCAATGCCTTTAATCTTCTTGACAACATGGATGGTCTTTCTGCAGGGACAGCGTCGATCGTGGCTTTGTGCTTGGCCGTTGCTGGCATGATGACTGGTAACGGGTTAGTGACGATGCTAGCGGCTAGTGTCTGTGGCGCTTCACTCGGATTTTTGATCTTTAATTTTTATCCAGCAAAGATTTTTATGGGGGATTCGGGGAGCCTCTTTCTCGGGTTTAGCCTCGCAGCCTTGGCTATCACCGGCCAAGGCGAACATACGACCAATATTTTCTTTGCCATGTTAATTCCAGTATTGGTTCTGGCTGTTCCTATCTTTGATACCACATTTGTCGCGTTGCTTCGATTTTTCAATGGGCGAGCCATTTCGCAGGGTGGGCGAGATCATTCCTCTCACCGTTTGGTCGCATTTGGACTCTCAGAAAGAACGGCGGTCTTGCTGTTTTATGGAATGAGTCTTTTTTGTGGTTTGGTCGCCTTACTTGGCCTACAGTTTAGCATGCTGTATCCATCAATTTTAGCCATTCTGATCGTCCTTGTCTTGTGTTATTTCGGAGTGTTTTTAAGCGGGATTGTTTCATATGGTCAGAAGGCAGAGAATCGTGGAAAATCGTCTCCTGGTTTTACTCTGAATTTGTTCTTAATGCATAAGCGACGGTTAGGAGAGATCATCGTTGATTGCATTCTTATCAGTAGCGCCTTTGCGGCTGCTTTTTTTATTCGGTTTGATGGTTTACCCGATGAATATCTTTCAGCAATTCTTCAAGCTCTTCCCTTGCTGATTCCATTGAAGCTCGTCATATTTTTCTACTTTGGATTGTATCGAGGTCTTTGGCGCTACGTTGGGATTCAGGATTTACTCAATATTTTGAAGGCAGTGACATTGGGTAGTCTCGTCAGTGTCGTGCTGATGGTCATGGTCTTCAGATTTGAAGGGTATCCCCGCTCAGTCTTTTTCATTGATTGGATGCTACTGTTGATCGCGGTGAGCGGTGTACGTCTTCTCGTTAAATTCCTTGATGAATACCTTAGTACGTTAACCGAGCAAAAGGGAAAGCGCATACTCATTGTTGGGGCCGGGGATGCTGGAGAAATTGCCTTGCGCGAATTGAAAGCAAATGCACAATTAGGACATATCCCCGTTGGATTCATTGATGATGATTCTCAGAAATGGGGGCGAAGCATTCATGGTGTCAAGATTTTGGGATCAAGAGAGCGATTAGCTGAGGTCGTGAAAGAGCATAATGTTCAAGAAATTCTGATTGCTCTTTCTGCAGTCGATTCCACAGTGCTGGATGACGTTGTTCGTGATTGCTGCGCCACCGGTGTGCCAATTCAAATCCGACCGACCAAGATGCCTTGGCTTGAACCCGCCATAGCACGCTAGCGTGGCACTCTTTCTTGTCATCTAAGTCTGCGCAATTGTCGCTATGAAGCCATCAATATGATGTGAGTCGCATCGTCAATCTATTCTGTCGATGAATTGCCCATGCTTTTTCAATGGATCTCCTAAGTTTTTACGAAAAAACTGAATCTTCGGTATTTGCAAGAAAGTCAGTCGTTTTAATGAAATTGGTTGACTCATTCATCTAGTTCCGTTAATAAAGACGAAAAGTTCCATACGTCAGATCCTCAACAAGGAATGTATCTATGTCGCACGTGAGTCAATACTTTTCGGAAGTGATTGAGGTGAGTCAAACGCTCGACCATGAAATGGTTGAACGACTTGCCGAAGGTCTTGTTGCTCTGAGAGAACGAGGCGGTCGACTGTTTTTTTTGGGTGTAGGAGGAAGTGCCGCGAATTGTAGTCATGCGGTGAATGATTTTCGCAAGTTGTGTGGGATTGAGGCGTATACGCCTGTGGATAATGTTTCGGAGCTGACCGCTCGCACGAATGATGAAGGTTGGGAAACAGTCTTTGCTGAATGGTTAAAAGTTAGTCGTGCTGACCAAGATGATGCCATTTTTGTCTTTTCAGTTGGCGGAGGTGATGCGGAACGGAATGTCAGTGTCAATCTCGTTCGAGCTCTTGATGAAGCCAAAAAACGCCAGATGAAGATCTTTGGTGTTGTCGGAAGGCAAGGAGGACATACCAAGAACGTTGGAGATATTGTCATTGTCATTCCAACTGTGAATCCAGATCATGTGACCCCCCATACCGAAGCCTTTCATGCTGTTGTTTGGCATTGTCTTGTTTCGCACCCAAAGCTTCAGTTGGCCAGCACCAAATGGTAAGGTGTCGTGCGAACCGTTCTTCGTTAACGTAATATGCAACGTGCCGTCTTTCTTGATCGAGATGGGGTTATCAATCATTCCCTTGTACGAGAAGGGAGACCATATGCTCCAACCGCCCAAGAAGAATTTTCGATTATTGATGGCGTTCCTGATGCGCTCAATACCCTTCATGAAGCGGGATTTCTTCTAATCATTGTCACCAACCAACCTGATGTTGCTCGTGGTCTTGTTCAAAAGGACATCGTTGAAACCTTCCATCGAAATCTTCTGAAGGTGTTTCCCCTTGATGACATTAAAGTGTGCTATGAAACAGAAGAGTCTGGGAGTCCCTACTACAAGCCTAGGCCGGGAATGCTTCTTGACGCAGGAAAAGAACATGATATTGATTTGACGAAGAGTTTCATGGTGGGAGATCGGTGGCGTGATGTTGGATGTGGTCATGCTGCCGGTTGTTTCACCATCTTTATTGACTATGGGTATTCTGAGAAACTGACTGAGATTCCCGATGCGACGTGTCATGGATTGCAGGAAGCGGTTCCGATCATCTTGCGTCACTCGTGTCTTTAACCATACGAAAGGAGAGGCAACACCCAATGTCCAACCATAATTTGAACATCAAGCTTTTTTCAGATGGGGCAGATTTAGATGGCATCAAAGCAATGGCGGCAAATGAGTGGATTCACGGTTTTACCACCAATCCGACATTGATGAGGAAAGCTGGAGTGACGGACTATAAGGGGTTTGCCGGTGATGTTCTGGATATCGTTCTAGATCGTCCAGTGTCCTTTGAAGTCTTTGCGGATGAGTTTGAGGAAATGAAGCATCAGGCCTTGGAAATTGCTTCATGGGGCAAGAATGTCTTTGTCAAAATTCCTGTGATGAATACGAAAAAAGAGTTTTCTGGGGAACTGATTCGTGAACTGGCGAAGGCCGGGGTGCAACTTAATATCACAGCGGTGATGACCATGAAGCAGGTTTCAGCTATTGTCGAGTGCTTAGATGATGAGGTGCCTGCCATTATTTCCGTGTTTGCTGGTCGAATAGCCGACACGGGTATTGATCCTATTCCCATCATGACAGAGGCCATTGCGTTTATGAAACAAAAGCCGAAAGCTGAATTGCTATGGGCGAGCCCACGGGAACTTCTCAATATCGTGCAAGCCAATGATATTGGGTGTCATATTATTACTGCCACCAATGATATTCTGAAAAAACTGTCGTTGCTCGGAAAAGATCATCATGAGTATTCACTTGAAACTGTCAAGATGTTTTACCAAGATGCGCTTTCGGCAGGGTTTACGATCCCTGATGCCCGGCAACGAATGTCAGCCTAACGACTTGGAAGAATCATTGTTCAGGAGTCACACATGATGAAAAATGTTTTAATTACTGGAGGGGCCGGGTATGTTGGGACGCTTCTTGTCCCGCAATTGCTAGCGACCGGTCACCACGTGACGATCTATGATGCCATGTTCTACGGGTGTGAATTAGAGCCACAACCTGGATTAACAATCATCAAGGCGGATATTCGAGATACGGCCACCTTTCGCCAGGCTTGCACTGGAATGGATGCGGTAATTCATCTAGCCTGTATATCAAACGATGCGGGTTTCGAATTAGATGAACAGCTTAGCGAAGAAATCAATTTTCGATGTTTTGAGCCCCTCGTGATTACGGCAAAAGAGCTGGGAGTGAAGCGGTTTATTTATGCCTCTTCCTCCTCGGTCTATGGGTATTCGGAATCTCCGCGTGTGACAGAGGAACATCCCTTAGTGCCTTTGACTCTCTACAATAAATTCAAGGGCCTCTGTGAGCCGCTTCTCTTTAAACATCAATCGAATGCTTTCGTGTGTGTCGCGATCCGTCCAGCGACCGTTTGTGGCTATAGTCCACGGCAGCGATTGGATTTGTCAGTGAATATTTTAACCAATCATGCCGTGAATAACCAAAAAATCACGGTGTTTGGGGGCGAACAACAACGGCCAAATCTTCACATCCAAGACATGTGTGACCTGTATATGTTGTTACTT
>JAJDBS010000149.1 GCA_029261235.1 Nitrospirales bacterium | reverse complement strand
TCCAGTGACCGCGCATTTCTCATTTATACCTTGCATTTGATGGAATCGATAGAAGATTCAGGCGGCTTGATGAGTGATGTGAAACTCCAACAGCTATTATTTCTGGCCGAGTTGCAAATGTTGGGGAAGGGCCTCAAGGGGTTACATTGGGAGTTTGTTCGTTTTCCTTATGGGGCATTTAGTAAGGATGTCGATAACGATTTACTATTTTTACGTCGCAAAGAACGGATTCAGAATTTTGATGTGACGGGAGATGCTGAAGATGTCATGCCGTTAATCGATAAAGTTGTGGAGGGTCATGAGGCGAATGAGCAGGTCATGGAAATCATTCGTACAGTCGTTGAGACATATGGGGTTCAGGATACCAGTGAGATTATGGCAACGGTGGAGGCGATAGAATTAAGTCCAGCTGATGATCCTGAACAAAAACTGGCGATTCGAGATATTTCGTTTCATACGATTATGTTGGTGCCTTCTCGAGTAGAGACGACAGAGGCATTTACACTTTCGGCGGGTCAAGCGAAAAAACTGAATACGGCAATGGGCTATTAATCCGACATTTTTTTCTGCAGTGATGAGACGTCATGAGTCGACAAGCCATTTCCCTTTCCTCATATCAAGAAAGGGAAATGGCTGTATGACTATTTCATGGACATTTTCTTATGATTCTTCATGGTTGTTCCAACCATAAAGGCTTCACGGAGTGCTTCTAAGCGAACTTTCCCCACGCCGCTGACGGCTTCTAACTGCTCCATCGATGTGAATTTCCCGTTTTCTTGTTTGTAGTCCAAGATCTGCTGTGCGGTATCATGACCGATGCCTTTAATGGCTTCCAACTGTTCCATCGTTGCCGAATTCAGGTCAGCTTTCATGGCAGCGATGGCCCCTGAAACAGGAAGGAATACACCCAATGACAGACATGCAGCCAGAATTAGAGTCGTCAGAGGCTTGGAACTGAATTTCATCATTACGCTCCTTTGTTAAGACAGAAAAAAAGAGTTGCCGCTGTCGGATGCATTGAAGTCCGCCGTCGGCAAGCTCAATCAATAATGAAAGAAACATAAGGACGCGGGAAGTCTTTTTGCTAGGTGTCGAGGGATTTTCACGATATCGAGAAATAGCCCTCTGAAATTGATAGATTTTGAAGAGTTGGAAGGTAGGGCTAAGTCGAAAATTGGTACAGATTCCCGAATTTTTCTTCAAGATCTTTGACAAAAGGTTCTGAGGTTAACGCTTGGCCTGTCACTCGTTGAATCAAGTCACTCGCCGAATATTGCCGGCCCCATTTGTGGACGCGATCATTGAGCCAGTTTTTTAACGGCAGAAAATTTCCTTGACCTATATTCTGCTCCAGGTCGGCCATGTCTTTCTTCGCTTGCTGAAACAACATGGCAGCATAGAGGTTCCCTAGAGTGTACGTTGGGAAATATCCAAAAGCGCCGAACGACCAATGGACATCTTGCAGCACGCCTTCAGCATCGTTGGATGGAGTTACCCCTAAATATTCCTCTATTTTGGCATTCCAGAGCTCAGGTAATTCATCGACCTCGACGCGGCCTTCAATCACTTCCAGCTCAATTTCGAATCTCACCATGATGTGCAGGTTGTAAGTCAGCTCGTCGGCTTCGACACGAATCAATGAAGGTTCTACCCGATTGATGGCCAAATAAAATTCATCAGCTTGCACCGCGCCAAGTTGCTCAGGGAAGGTTTCTTGTAATTTCGGGTAAAGGTACTTCCAGAAGGCTTGTGAGCGGCCGACGCTATTTTCCCACAGTCGCGACTGGCTTTCATGAATGCCTAAAGAAATTGCCTCTCCTAGTGGCGTCCCATAATGTTGGGGAGATAACCCTTGCTCATACAGACCATGCCCTCCCTCGTGGATGCAACTGAATAGGCAAGAGGGCATGTCGTGCTCAAACACACGTGTGGTGACTCGTGCATCCGTGGGATGAAATGCTGTGGTAAAGGGATGAGCAGAAAGATCCAGACGCCCGCGCTGAAAGTTATACCCCATTTGTTTGAGTACCAATCGACCAAAGTCTACTTGTTTGGAGGTGTCAAACGATTGTGTGAGTAGGCTGGTATTGGGCTGGACCGGAGAATTTCGAATCTGGTCTAGCAAACGAATAAGATGTGTCCGCAATTCTGCAAAAAGTGGGCGGAGCTGGGCGACGGTTGATCCTGGTTCAAAGGTATCTAATAAGGCATTGTAGGGCGAATCGGTATAGCCCAAATATTCGGCTTCTTGTTGTTTCAGTCTCACCAAGCGCTCTAAGTTTGGGAGAAATCGCTGGAAATCGTTCGTCTTCCGAGCGTCTTGCCAAATCTGTTGGGCGAGTGAGCATTCTCGTTCTAGTTGATTTACGAAGGAAGAGGGCAACTTTTTTGCCCGAGAAAAATCTCGCCAGGTTTCCCGAAGCAAGGCTTGTGCGGTGTCATTCAGTGTTGTTTCTTGATTGGGTAAGATCGTGCCAGTATCGATATCCACGAAGGAGCCGAGCAGGGATTCAACTTCGGGCGAGGTAAATTGGTTATGAGCCAATGTTTGGAGAGTTGCTAACTGCTCGGCTCGGATGGCTCCACTCCCGTCTGGCATATAGGTTTCTTGATCCCACGAGAGAACAGCTGCGGCATCGTGGAGATGATGAATCTCTCGGAGTTTGGATTTCAGTGAATCAAGTGAGGCTGGAGAGGTCATGGATCTATCCTTTTTTCATAATGAAGTGGGGAGATGTATCGTGTAGGACTGTACGTCAGCGGTACAGAAATTGGCAATAAACACTCTCAGTTATCATCAAGAGCGAAGATCTCATTTTCCTCGCAATTTCCTACAAGTATTATCGGGGAGCTATTCGAAATAACGATCTCTTGATTTTTCTGAAGATGCCGAGTTTCGGCCAGGCAGACGACTTACTTTTCTTTTGGGAAAAGTAGGAAAAATCATTGACGCCCCATCCGTCTGATCAGATGTGGCGGACGCAAAGCTTAGGAAGCCGCGCCAACTCGCTGCGCTCAAACAAGGCTCGCCAATTGTTAAGAGCGTCCTACCCTGGGGACGGGCGGCAGGCGTCGGACTAGGGGAGCAGATCAATTCAGTGTTTCACGTGAAAGAGCCGGGAACGATCGATTCTATATGATCCTATATTTTCCGCATCGTTATTTCTGTCCGTTGTAAGAGGAGTTCATCCGATTTGATAAAACAAGGGGCTGAACGAAATGACGACATAGCATTTCACCTCGTCATGCTTGCCGAGAAAGAATGTTGAAGAGGAAAATGAATGCGTTGCTGATTTGTAAATTAAATTTTTATAGGAGGGGGCGATCATGAAACCAATGGTGTTACCTGAGGTTGAGGCCTATGCGGAAGCTCATTCGAATAACGAATCGGATATTTGTAGACGGTTACGGGAAGACACGCATCGTACGATGGAATGTCCTCAAATGGTCGTCGGGCCTTTGGAAGGAGCCTTTTTGAAGGTCATGGCTATGAGTGTTGGTGCCAAGCGCATCTTAGAGATCGGCACGTTTACTGGCTATAGCGCATTGTGTTTTGCGGAGAGTCTTCCCGATGGGGGAGAGGTCATCACCTGTGATATTGATCCGGAATCGACGACTTTGGCCAAAAAGTATTGGGCTGAAAGTCCGCATGGTTCAAAAATCCAACTTCGTCTCGCTCCGGCACTGGAAACCCTTGCAACCGTGGATGGTCAATTCGATCTCATTTTTATTGATGCCGACAAAGCTAATTATGTGAACTATTTTCAGCGGGCTTTGGAGTTGGTTGCTCCGACTGGTGTGATTCTGATTGATAATGTGCTGTGGAGCGGAGACGTGTTGAAGAGTCCACCGCCAGATTCCAATACCGAAGCCATTCAAAAACTGAATCGCCTAGTGCATGCAGAACCGCGAATTTCTGCTGTACTGTTGACTATACGAGATGGCGTCTTTTTGATTAAGCCGCGATTATCTTGAAAAAACCAATGTGCAGGTAGGACAATATCGGTTTTTATGGAATTGTGATACATACTGAGCTCTATAGATCCAAAACTACTCTAGTCGAGAAGAAATTGAGTATTGTATTTCGAATGGTAGCCCTTATTTTCTCGTATCTTTTTCCTTCAAGAAATCGGTCATGGATCGTGAGTATTTTTCTATGATGTGCCTGATCCTCACTATCTTTATCCTATTTTTTACCACACAGCAGGGCTATCCACTCGAATATGATTTCAAGGCTACGGGGATAGCTCATGTTGCCTTCTTCCCTGACGCGCAGAGTGGATCCCAGAAAGACGTGATTTCATTCCTCCAGGTCAAACCTGACTTGGGTCTACAGTACAAAAGCTCCTGGGCGGCTGTCATCGCTCCACGATTCCGCCTTGGGCTCAATGATTCGGAATACAATTTACTTTCGCTCGACGATATCTATGGCGAATATGTTGCAGAATATTTCGAGGTCCGTGCCGGATACCAAACCCATTTCTGGGGTGCAGTGGAGTCTTTTAATCTCAATGACATCTTTAATCAAAAGGATTACAGGGTGGATTTCTTCGATCCTAGAGAAAATAAAATCGGAGAACCGGCAATCCGAGTCAGGGGTTTTCTCGGAGATCAGGTCGTTGATGTGTATTACTTACCTTACTTCACGCCTGCTACTCTTCCTGACAAGGTCAATCCCTATAATCCTCTAGCTGGCGGTTTCAATATCGACGAGGATCGTTTCTATACGAATACCGCTGAGCGTCTTCGGCCCCAGTTTGCCCTCCGCTGGAAGAGCACGCTTGGGTCTGCTGACATCGGTTTGATTTACTTCAATGGTTATGAACGATTCCCGGTGCTCACATTGAATCCAGGTGTCGGAAAAGCGGAGACCTTGTATTATGAAGTTCAACAGGTGAGCGGAGATATTCAAATGAGCTTAGGGAGTTGGCTGCTCAAGGCCGAAATTCAATACCAGGATACTGGAATCGCTGGATCTTTTGTGGGCAATTCGGTGTTGGTTGATGGAAGCCTCCGCCGCCGAGATCTGGTTCCTGATAATCTTACCGCGTTTGTTGGAGGATTTGAATACACCTTTTTCGGGGTGTTTGGAGACAGCGATTTTGGGATCATCACTGAATATTTGTACAATTCTCAACAGGATATAGACGACGTAGGCTTTCGCCCATTCCAAAACGATCTCTTTCCGGCAATTCGCTGGTCACGTAATAACTTTGGGGGTGGAGAGCTACTGGCCGGAGTGATTGTAGATCTGACGAATGGAACACAATTGTGGCGGCTCGAATATAAAGAGCGTTTCTTCGACCGTATTACGTTTATGGTGTATGGCGAGATAATCGATGCTGCAAATGAAGACTCTCTCAGGCCATTCGAAGATGCGGACAATGTGGCCTTCCAGCTGTCTTATGTCTACTGATAATGCCACTATGCGATCGATCGATCGATCGATCGGTCGAGCTGAGGCTTAGCGTTGAGGTTTTCCTGGCATTGTTCCACAATTAGCCGGTGATAGGTGGTGTTGTCCGAGCATACAGCTCGATTACTTGATTGGGTGTTTCTCCTCAGACCTGCTGAGGGCGAATGCCATCAAGGCCAGTGGTCACGGGCCTTGTCAATGATCTGGATACATGACGGCAAACCTCAAGCACTTTTTTAGACGAAAAATCCTTGTATTCTCCGGAGCATCCATCCGTGACCGTATCATCTGGGAATATTGAAAAAAGGCACCAGCGGTGTTCTCGCCCTTTTGCCCTGCTTAATGACTTTTTTGACCATTCTCGTTGGTTCCTGAAATGGAATTCTTCTAGAGCATATATGGGCCTTTTGTGAGAAAAATTCAACAGGCAACGTCTCGACTTCTCGTCAATGCTCGATACTATCTTCAAGAGTAAACCGTTACTTTCTCATCCTTCCTCCTTATCCCAGAATCACGGGAATCTTAGCTTAATCCCCAGCCTAGTTTGAAAGAGGCTTGTTAGTTAATTCTTAAAACTTTGAAATAACGCTTTAAGTCTTTGTGATGCTCGAGGGTCTCTCACTCTTGAGAGTATTCAGGATTTGGCTAAAGTTGAGGGTTATTCTTATCGCACGGTATAAAATATTTTTACAGATCGTTGCGGAAGTGCCTACTCTGACTACATGGTATCTCACGTGGGGCAGCTCTCCCTATTTCGCCGTTCCTATTTGTTTTTGCTATGTATCTAATCGGTTAATTGTGTATCTGACAGGCACGCTCTTCGAAATAGCGATGATCTTCAGCTAACCTACCAAGAATGAAGAGCTTCCCTAGAATCAATATGTTTCGCCGATGCAATGACCTCTGTACTCAGTCATCAATAAGATGGCAAGGTTCTTGCTTTTTGCTAATACCCGAGTCACGGAGATGATATTAACTAAATTTGAAGAACAATAAATTATGCAAACGCTTCAGGCCAAAATGCTAAACAACGAAACTAGTTTTGACAGCATCAACGAAATCGTTTCCCTTCGTGCTGAACGAGAAGACAGCATCTGGTTTTTCCCTCAGCAGGAACGACGTCTACGTCTGAGAGAGATGGATGCTCTGGCCGGAATGTGTGCCAACCGATTGAAAGATTTGGGAATAGGTGCTGGAGATTGCGTCGGACTCATTCTTGCGAATAGTGCGGACTACGTGATCTTACTGTTGGCACTCTGGAGGCGAAATGCGATTGCGGTACCTCTGAGGCCACATGTCACAAGTGGTCCTCATTACCAAAACTACATCAAGGTAGTTGATACAGTCTGCGATTTTTCTATTCTTATATGTGATGACTCCATTGACCGAAGTATTTTAGGTGAGATCGGGGTCGCAGCCTCTACATCGATTATGTCTCTCAGCCATCTCATATGCATCAACGATGAAAGCATGTCTTATGTTGATGATCGGGTAATTCCGGACGCAGGGGATATTGCCATTCTGCAGTTTACTTCCGGAAGTACAGGGGATCCGAAGGGTGTGATCGTTACGCATAACATGATGATGAATCAGCTGCGCCATATGGCCAGAGGGACTCGAGAAACTTCAGCCAAGCCGATCGGTTCTGCTGGTTCTTGGATGCCCATGAACCATGATCTGGGATTGATTGGTGGGGTCCTCTTTCCGCTGTATATGGGCATCAATAATATCTTAACCTCCCCTGAGTTTTACATGCGGAACCCTAAACGTTGGTTTACGCTACTTTCTGAAGCAGGCACTGACCTTAATTTTACGACTAATGCCGCTATGGTGGCCGCATGTAACGTTCTCTCAAAATCTAAAGATGTTTCAGCTATTGAGCTCTCTGGTCTCCACATCTTCTTTGCGGCAGAAAAATTGAGCGCGAGCGTTCTAGATCGGACCTACAATGTGTTCAGCCCCCTGGGGATGACTTCTTCTCAGTTCCACGTTGCCTATGGCATGGCGGAGAACACTCTTGGATGCACTGTGACGCCTCGTGGTCGAATTCGCAATATAGCTGTTGTCATTGAAGCAGATGGTCAAGTTCTGGAGCCAGATGCAAGGCAGCAGCAATTTAATAGAGTTGTGTCCGTTGGAGCTCCGTTCCTTGATTATGACATCACCATCCGCAATGAAGCAGGTGAGGTTCTACCAGACCGTTGGCTAGGCGAGATCTGGATATATGGCGATTGTGTCACGCCCGGGTATTATCGCAACTCTGAAGCGACCACTCAAAAAATTGATGGGCAGATTTTCAAAACCGGTGATCTTGGGTTTGTGGCCGATGGTGAACTATTTTTCGTGGCTCGACAAGATGACATTATCAACATTGGGGGCTCCAATATCTCTCCTGATGATGTTGAATCTGTCGTGGAGACCTTAGAATTCCTTGGGCCAGGGAGATCATGTCTTATTGCCGCAGAGGATAGTGCCACTGGGCTCACTAAGCCAATTCTTATCGTGGAGGTGAGTGCTCGTATGGCTTTTGAGGCTGCGTCTGTGTGGAGATCACAGATTCAGGGTGCCGTGATGCGAAACTTCGGTCTTATGGTGGGGACCATCAGGTTATGTGCAAAGGGAACGATTGAAAAGACATCAAGTGGGAAGAAACGTCGTAAGGTTATTCTGGAACGCTATCTTCAGGGAATGATTCCCGACATAGGAGAAAAAGATCAATATGCCAAATTTGTATAACGACTACTGCAAACCAAAATTGGCTGAGTTGTTGACTGCATTGCGACTAGATCAGGAGTATATCAGCGCGGAGGGTAACTACCTTTATCCTCAGGATGGACCTCCTGTGCTTGACCTGATCGGTGGATTTGGGGCAGTTCTAGCAGGCCACAATCATCCTGAGCTGAAACAGACCCTCATTGACGCGGTCTCACGTAACATTCCCATGAATGCGCAAGTCTCGATGCGTGCGGAGGCCGCTTCGCTCGCTCAACGACTGAATGAACTCGTACCTGGAAAAACGGGATACTACGTGAACTTCACCAATAGCGGGACCGAAAGCGTGGAAGCGGCGTTGAAGCACGCGTACAAAGTGCATTTGGACGCGGTGCGCCGTGCCTATGAAAAGTACACCCGTATTCTCAATGATCTGTATCACCGTATCGAACGAGAGGGGCTTGACGTGGAGTTGCCTGAAGGCAAGGCCACTCTCACTAAATTCCGTGATGATCTTGACGAGTACAACCTTGCTCAATTCGAGCGCGTTCAAGATCACCCCGCTGTTGCAGCCTTTAAAGGGGCGTTTCATGGGAAGACGGCCTCGTCATTAAAAGTGACCTTCAATAAAAGTTTTCGTGAGGCATTTGAAGGGCTGTCTTCTATTCAACCAGTTTTTATTGATTTAAATCAGCCTGAACGCTTAGAGGATGCGGTCAAGAATCATTACGTGCAGTTCTATTACCCCATTCTGGAGAATGGACGAGTAGTATTACGGTCAGCGCGGATGACCCAAGTGATCGCGTTTATCATGGAAGTCATTCTTGGGGAAGGGGGGATCCTCATTGTCCCGGATGCCGTTCTTGAAACGCTCGCAGGTCTCCATGACCAACTCAAAGTGCCGTACATTATTGACGAAATTCAAACGGGGAGCGGTCGGACTGGGGCCATCTGTGCTTTTTCGCAAACGCCACTTTCTCGGATTGAACCTGAATACATTACTCTAAGCAAGGCTTTGGGAGGAGGGTTGGTAAAAATTGGAGCCACTCTTATCAAGAAATCCATTTATGATGAAGACTTCGGAATCTTGCATACGTCTACCTTTGGGGAAGACGAGATCTCCTCCCATGTTTCGCTTAAATACCTCGATATTCTTACGCGCGAGAACAACCGTTTCCTTAACGAGGTCGTCGAAAAAGGGGCATACTTCCGAGACAGATTATGCACTCTTCAAGAACGGTATCCTGACATTATTAAAGATGTGAGGGGTCGCGGGCTGATGATCGGGGTTGAACTGACGCATCTCAATCATTACGCCCCATTTTTTAGAGCAGCCGGCAAACAGGGCGTCTTGGCCTTGTTGATTGCCAGTTATCTCCTGGAATACCACCATATTCGAGTGCTAGCACCGCTGACCACTGTGCTCAAAGGCAATCCGGGCAAGGAACGACAATCCATATTACGGTTTCAACCCCCAGGCACCATCACGAATGAAGAGATCGATCGGTGTATCCATGCCCTTGACGAGGTGTTCCAGGTCATTGCCCACAACAACGAATTTTGCCTTGTGGGACACCTGAGCCGACAGACCGTTCGCGAGGAAGACCGCCATAATCCAACAACCATGTCAGTCACGTGGAAGGTAGATGAAACGAGAGGCCAACATCATATCGATGCACGCTCTGGTTTCGTGGTGCATCCAACAAAACTGCGGCATCTCATCGACTATTACTTTCCATCATTCGCTCACTATCAATGGGAGGCAACAGCCATGGAGCAGTGGTGGAAACGGCTTTCACGATTTTTGGAACCGGTCTATGCCCATAGCAGTTACATTACATCTCAGGAATTCGTGTTGGAAAATAATCTTGTGTTTGTACCTTTTCTGCCCGAATCTCTGACCAACCTAAAGCCTGGCCCCCGTCTTCAGGAAATTCAAGACAAAATTCAAGATGCTGTGACTATTGCGCGGGAGCTGGGAGACGACAATATCCCCACAACAGTCGTCGGACTTGGAGCGTATACCTCTATCGTCACAAACAATGGATCGACAATTAACGACTATGAAGTCCCGATCACCACAGGGAACGCGTATACCGCGGCGCTTGTGCTTCAGGGAATTGAAAAGGCTGTTGAAGAGCGAGGTATCGAAATCAGTGAGGTCTCAGTTGCTGTTGTCGGCGCGACAGGCAACATTGGTCTCGTACTTTCCCAAGTTTTGGCTAGACATGCCGGGCAACTATATCTGATCGGTCGATCAGGAGAATCGGGCACCTTTAGATTAAACTATGCTCGTCAGCATTGCCTTCAGAGCATCTTTAAGGCTGTTCACCAAGAGTCAGCAGAAGGTCTTGACCTGGAAGACACAACCTTAACGGGTTTTGCACGAGAACTCTCTACTTTCCTAAGAACCAAAACAATGCAGGAGGGGAGTGATTTCTCCAAGGCCGTGGCGATGCTGCGTTTCGGTCTTCAGGCGCCTACTCCACCATCAGGCATGGGAAAATGTCTCGAATCGGTGTTGGTTGAACATTTTGGAACGATGGAGAGTTGCGGTATAGCACTTCATACGAACCCCGCGATATTACGTTCTTGTGATGTCGTCGTTGTGGCCACAAACTCTCCTGATGCCAATCTCATTAGTCCAGAGAATTTGAAAATGGGGTCCGTCATCTGTTGCGCCTCAGTGCCGTCAAACTTGAGTACTACGTTAGTAGGAAGAGAGGCTGACTTTTATGCATTTGACGGTGGTCTGGCACGATTACCAGAAGATTCTGCTATCAATTTTGTGGGAATGCCTGGAGATAGATTGGCATATGGCTGTGTGGCGGAAACGCTATTAGTTGGATTTGAGGGATGTAATCATTCATTCTGCAAGAATCTATTGGAGATTGATCAAGTTTTTCACACAGTTGACATGGCCGATCGACATGGATTTTCTCTCGGTGACTTTAAACTAGATGACAAGGTATTGAGTCAAGCAAGATCGTTAATTTAGCGGTCGAGACTCTCGAAACCCATAACAAGAAAGTCATGTAAAGGAGCTCCCTCATGTTACTCTCGCGTAATCCCTGTGCTGCAAAAAAATTCAAGGCTTTCAATTCTATCAATGCGGTCTCAGACATCGTAAACGACCATCTTCCAGTCTATGGAGATGGGGTTGCTCTTCGGTTTGATAATGGTTTCACATATGAGGCGATGCATTACGATATCTACCTTGAGCGGATTAAGGTGATGATCCGATTTTTCGAGTGTGAAAGAGAGAAACAGCACGTCATTGCCACATTATGCAAAAACCGACAGGAATGGGATATGACAGCGTTGGCGACGTTTTATACTGGAAATACCTTGTTTCCACTCGATACCAAAATGAATGTCGTAGAACTTCGGCATCTGTTATCCATGAATCCACCAGATTATCTCCTTCTCTCTGTTGCGCAACTTCAACGAATGCGAAATTTGCTCGACGAGTTGGCACTACCCACCAAAATTTTGGTAGCAGATTTGGTGCCCGTGTTTGAAGACCAGGGTGTCGAGCCAGAGGAGTTGCGCGGCAACGAAATCAGTATTGCGCAGCTGGTGGAAGAGACTGATATTACAGGCCCGTTTGTGTCTAGCCCACGTCTGGAAGATCCTCATGTCGTGCTGGGCCATTACGGAACTTCAGGTACGACGTCACTTCCGAAAATCGTACAAATCACCCATCAGAATATTGTCTGTGAAGTCAACGAAGCCATTGATGTGATCAATCTTCGTATCAACGAAGAATTGCTCAACATCGGGCCTTATACGCACATTGCAACATTGGTGGAATTCCTGGTGACGAAGACCCGTGGATTCGCGGTGACATATTTCACCCGCGAACCGGATGAGGATAAGGTCTTAGAAAATGAAATTGCGAAACTGAAGCGACAAGGTGTGCGAATTAAGGTTCTGATGGCTGTGCCCAAGTTTTGGATTTATGTGCTCAAAGAAGTACTAGAAGAAATGAAAAATAAACCCGTCCTTCATAATCTGTACCTGCATCTCACCAGCATTGAAAAACATGCCAACCTCCATGACATTGGTACCCTGGACAAGGCCAAGTTGGCCGCGATGCGCGTCTTCTTACGCAACAAGCTTGGTGGGTACTTCAGTTATGGCATTTCATCTAGCTCAAAGCTTGATGGGGCGCTGGTCCAGATTTTCGGCAAGCTGGGAGTGACCGTGATAGATATCTATGGCGCGACTGAGCTATCTGGCATTATTTCTCGTAATCGACTCAACGATATTAATGCTGGGACATGTGGGCGAATCATTTCTCCTCTTGATTATCGTCTCATCAACGAGGAAACTATTCCAGGCATTCCCTACACTGTTGGGGAACTTTGCGTGAAAGGCCCCACGCTGATGAAGGGGTATCTCCATGAACCGGCCGATCAACATCTCGATGAAGACGGCTATTACAATACCGGGGATTTGGCTTCGGTTGACAGTCAAGGGCTATTGCGATTGATAGGGAGACGAAAGGAATTGATTCGCTGGGATGATGGTACGTACGTCGATCCCATGCACTTGTCGAATATGATGGTCCGATCCGTCTTTGTTAAAGATGCCTTGGTGACTCGTCTTTGTCCCGAAGATACAGACCTCAGTGTCTTTGTCTATCCAGATTATCCCCGCATTCGGAAGGATGCCAAGTGGCAAAAGCAAATCTCCACAGGAGTGCCTGAGCAAGAAGCGTTACGAGGGTTATTTGAAGAAGCCATTGACTATGCAGAATCTATTGCAGAGGTAACCGCTCGGTTGTCAAAAAAACGGATCTATCTGTTGCCAAAACCTTTAGAACGGACGCCCACGCACAAGATTAAATTTTTGTTTGAGTTAGAGCGCTTAGACCTTAACTCATATGTATAAGCTATGAGTTTTCCTTGGAAGCACTATACTGCCAGAACGTTTGTCGATAGACTTCTGAGATGGCAAACTGTGGTATTTGTCCTTTGGACCATTGTTGTCATCTCCTCTCTATCGATCTATGTGACTCGGTTCTCCATCGATAATTCCGTCGCCGTTTGGTTCGATTCTGGTGATACAGAGCGACAACACCTCGAATTGTTCAATGACGTGTTTGGTGAAACGGAATGGACCTATCTGTGGCTTGAGACCGATTCAATTTACGACGCGGAGTTTTTAAGGGATCTTTCTGCCCTCACGAACCGTCTGGAGTCTATAGAGCACATCAAGCGAGTGATCTCTCTTACGAATGTCAAGGATAATGAACTTGATGAAGAGGGAACGCTGTACTATTCTCCCATTTACCCAACTCAAGTGGGTCTGGTGCCTAATGACGAAGAGGTCGAACTTCTCCGATTGCGCCTTCATCAGAACCCAGTTTTCCATAACAACATATTTCGAATAGGTGATGATCAGCACACGATCATCGCAATCCAAAACGACAATCGCCTGAGCGATCCCCGCCCGTATCGCATGAACCTTATAGATGCCGTTGACGATCTTGCTGAAGCCTACCCGCGGGTAACCGATTTTGGGGTAGCCGGAACGACGACAATCAATGCGGAATTAAACCGTGCGGCAAGGCGTGACATGTTCCTTTTCTACGCCCTGATTTCTATTCTTCTGGTTGGAAGCGGTTATGCCATGCTCCCCACCAAATATGATTTGATTCCCTTTCTTGTGGTGATCGTGGGCACGGTCCTCCCCACGATCGCGGTTATTTCAGCTTTGGATCTTCCATTCAATATGGTGACGATCATGCTGCCAACGGTCGTGGTTTCTATGGGAACATCCTACATTATCCATTTCATTAACGACTTTCATGTGAATCTGAGACATTCGGAGGCACATTCCGCTCTTGCGGAGACGATAGCGACACTGTGGCGTCCTGGTTTTTGGACTGCGACAACAACCATCATTGCATTTGCCTCACTTGGTATCAGTACCGTTATGCCCGTTCGCCAGTTTGGCTTGCTGGCAGCCTTCGGAAATTTTCTGGCGTGGATTCTGACGATGTTTCTGGCGCCGATTCTGCTCCACCGCTTGTGGAGCCACAGAAATCCATCGCAGGCCCCTGCGCGTCGATGGCGTCATCAGTTCATGCTTCGTATCCTTGATACGACCAATCATCGACGAATTTACGCCATTCTGGCCATTTTTCTACTGGGGTTTTGCCTCACCGGTCTTCTCCAATTGGAAGCCGATACTGATTACGTGCATTTCTTTCGTGAAAGCAGTCGGACTCCGACTGACTATCAGAAATTTGAGGATTCGGAATTTCCTCAATCCTACGTGAACGTGATGATCGAATTTCCCGATCAGGACAGTTATGCCAACTCCGATAATTTTAAAACCCTTCTATTGTTTGAGGATAGGGTGAGTGCTATGCCAGAAGTCTTGAAAGTAAATTCGGTGACCAATCTGCTTCGCGAGGTAGATAAAGCTTTTAATGGCTCCGAAACATCGGAACAGATTTTTCGCGCTTACGGTAGTTCGCAAGTGAGTCAACTCCTTCTGCTGGCAGAGGCTAGCGGAAACGACGACGTCCCTGATCTTATCAGCGGAAGTAATCAGTACGTGCAACTTGTGGTGTTGACCGATTACATGAGTACGAAAGCCATCAATGAATTCCGACATCAATTGGAGACCATTCGAGAGAACACGTTGCCTCCTGATCTAACTGTGAATATTACCGGCACGAACGTTCTATGGGCCAATATGGATCATCAGGTGGTCTATACCCAAGTATTTTCCGTTCTGGCCACGAGCATCATTTTGCTGATTTTACTGCCGTTTATTTTGGGATCTGTTGTCCTTGGTTTACTTGGCTTCGCAGTGAGTTTTCTCCCTATTTTGATCACCCTTGGCCTGATGGCCTGGTTCGGCGTGACCGTCAACATCGCGACCTGCTTGCTTGGAGGAGCTGTGATTGGGGTGGCGGTAGATGACAGTATCTACTTGCTATCTAGAATTCGTGATGAGCTGAGCAATGGTTTGCCTTTAGAGGCTTCTCTTAAAAAATCTCTAGATGTGACCGGGCAAGGGATCATTTCCACTTCTTTGATCCTCGTGGGAGGGTTTTTTACCATGGCAGTCTCAGATTTTCTGCCTAGTGCATTTTTTGGCGTGTTCTTTGCTATAGGAATCTGTAGTGCATTGCTTGCCGACTTATTACTTCTCCCGATTATGCTGAAATGGTTACACGAGCGAAAGGTGCTCGTGGGTTGAAACCTTGGAAGGATATTCTGCTATGTTGAAAATTTTCATGCTTGTGCTATCTCTCATTCCTGCACTCGCGGCGTTCGTGGCAGCGGAAGATAAAGGCAAGCAAGTCTACATGGATAGAGAACAGCTCGACACAGGTTTTGAAGATTTTGCTTCAAACATGGAAATGCTGTTGAAAACAAAAACTGGTCGAACGTCACGACGGGAGATCAGAATGCAGGTCCTGGAAGGGAGTGGTGGGCAAGGGGATAAAACGCTGGTGATTTTTAAATTTCCCCGTGATGTTAAAGGGACAGCCTTACTCACTCACCAAGATCTTGATGCCGATGATGATCAGTGGTTGTACATGCCAGCATTTAAACGAATCAAACGTATTGGATCCCGTGACCGTACGGGACGGTTTATGGGGACGGAGTTCATATACGAGGATTTGGTCGGGGAAGACGTGAACGATTATACGTATCAATACCTTGGAGAACGTGAGTATCGTGGAAAGCGCGTAGACCATATCGAACGAATTCCCATTAGCGAGTACTCTGCTTACAGTCGCAAGGAAGCCTATGTAGATCAGGAGACGAATCAGCCCCTTCGAGTGGTCTATTTTGATCGGAAGAGCAAGTTACTCAAGACCTTAGAGACAGAAGATTGGGTTGCCTATAAAGGCCAGTTTTGGCGTCCAGGAAAAATGATGATGACCAATCATCAAACCGGTGATGTGACTATTTTGACAACACCGGGGTATGAATTCTCCCAAGGCTTCACGCAACGCAATTTTTCAAAGTCAGCCTTAGAGCGGGTCCGCTGATAGAGGGGTACTAGGGAACCCTGGTCAATGAGCGAATATAACATCAAAAGCCGGTTGCAGTGTTTAGCGAGAGAGAATGGGCTCCTAAATGGTGAGCAGATTGACCTTCTGTGGGATGTCAATCTTTTCGAACACGGAATCATTGATTCTATGGGTTCGGTCTATTGGATGGCTTTGATCAATGATGAATTCGGCGTGGAATTAGATCCGACTCTGTTGATCACAGAACTGAATACCCTTCAAGCGATCACACAGTACTTAGAGAAGAGAGCCTCGTGAGCTGAGACATGGATATTGAGCCTGTTGAAAAAATCCGCTAGCAGTGTTTAGCCCTTTTCCCGTGCTCACGTACAGAAGGTCCGCTCCGCGCGAAAAAAAGGCTTCAGCCTCGCTGGATGACATTTTTTGAACAGTTCCGAAACTCTTGCGTGCAAAAGTCGTCTTGGGGAAATGTGCCTTTGGAGCTTGGTATTATTCAATATTCCCATATGCACACTCATGCGGCTTTTGAATGCAAACAATCCATGAAGTTTTGGTTATTAATTCCAATCCATGATGTAATCCAATTCTGAGAAGAGTCTCAAGATGCCTATGGTCAATAACTGCTCTGACTTTTTTGCCATTCGCCCTGATCGATAGAGACAGATCTAACCGGATTATCCCAAGCATTTCTTAACCTTAATGCCATCAAGCATTTGAATGTTGTAATGTTCAGTTGAAAGTGAAAGTCATGAATACATGGCTTGACGGGTTTTGCCTGGATACGCATCGCATAAAAAGGCAGAGCACAGCACATTACGGAGCATGAGAGACTCACTGATACTGAATGAGTAAGTCATAGTTTTTTGACGTTCAGGGATTGAAAACTTGTACTTGGAAGAGAAGGCTATCTTGCTCGTCTGATCGTTTTGTTTCTTGCCTCAGGCTTCTTGAAGTTCATTTTTAATGAATTGATGCGCACCAGATATTTGCGTACGTCGTGATCTCCGCATCGTTGTCGTGAACTCAACTTGAGCCCGCGTGCGGTATAGGCCTTCCCAGCTCCCGCACCGCAGAGATGGATGATTGCGGCCAAATCCTGCTGTTGTAGGAGCGGGGTCGTTTTGAGTCGTTGTGTGCCTAACAACTCTGTCACTCGGCGATCAAGTAGTGCCGAAGTCAATTCAATGGCATGGCTTGGGACGATGCGGGTGTACAGGCTATTGAACCAGCATGATTTCAAGTTGTGCCATGCGCCGTCCTCAACGACTACGTGATTGTGGATACAATGGCGTCTGGCTTCTTGAAAGGTTCCGTTCGTAATCTGAAACATGCCCACCGCGCTTGAAGCCGGTTGATACCATTCCAGTGGATTCCACGATCGTTGCCATCGCCAGTATGTCCGGGCGACGGGATTGCCTGCTGCCTCGACTTGCGCGAGTGCCGCCAGAAATTCAGGGGTGATGATGGCGGTCGCATGTTCACGGAAGAGCGATTCATATTCCTTCCAGGTTTCGATCGGGTGTTTATTGAGCGAGTGGTCTAGGGGAAAGAGGACTTCGCTCGGTTTATTGAGCGCATGATAGGTCCAGTTGACGCCAAACCACAGGAGGAACAGGAGGGCTGGGATTACGATGATACGAATGAGTGACGGTAAGGCCAGCACCGCCTTCATGAGAGTACGAAGTGCTCTCCAACATTGGTGGACGAAACGCCTTAGAGTCGTGAGCGTTATTCGACGTTTATTCCTCTTTCGTCGGCGAGGTTGTTTAAGAGTAAGTCGTTTGATCCTGACTACCATTCGGTTCAATTGGAAGTATTTGGAACAACAGGCAATGTTACGTGTGAGGGTTGATCGGATTGATGCCAAATCTTCCACGTTGGTGGTGGGCCGTCCAACTGTTGGAAGTGATCTTTGTCGGCTCCTGCCAACGCGACGCGTATGCGGTGGCCTTTTTTGAATTGGTACGAGACGGGGAGTAGGTCTAGAGTTAATGGAACCACTTCATCTGGAATTAGAGGAGCAGCATCTGCTCGTCGATACGTGTGATGAGGAATTGAGAGTGTTGGTTCTGTCGATTTTTCGACGGGTTGCCAATTGCGGTGCAAGGCTCGTAGTTCACCTTCGGTGACATAATGAACTGATCCGTCCGGTGATACATCTTCTAAATAGACAAAGAGCGTTGTATCGGTAGCATTGGCTGATAGATAGATGGTGGCAACGGGGTGCCCGGTGACTTCGAGATTTTCGGGAAGCGGGGACGTTGTATAATGCACCAACTTTTTATCTTGTTCTTTACGATCCGGGTACGGGTCTTTCAATGAAATGCCTACCAACGTGTTCCACCGGGAATTTGGACCGGTTCCTGCCGTGGGGTCGACATGATAGATATCGGGTTTGGTGTGTTGTGGTGGAAGTTGTTGAGAGAGATGCCTCTGTTCTTGAAGATAAAAGGTGGTCGGAGAAGATTTAGGCGGCCAAAATTTTGAGGTCTTCCATTGTTCTTCTCCCATCGTGTAGTACTGGATAGAGGGTACAACGTGGTTGTGAGTTTGATGATTTTTAACGTGTTGATTAAAGAACTGGATTAATTCTCGGGCATGATCAAATTTGGCGGGTCCTATTGCATGCGGACTGATCAGTCGCTTTCCTCCATGGTCCCAAGGTCCAAGTATTAAATTGTTATTAGGATTTTTATGGTGGAGGTGACGTTTAATGGCAGCTAAGCCATAGCCTCCATCAAACCAGCCACTATAGCTATAGATCGCTGCGCCGGATTGTTCAATTTCCTTGGCGAAGGTTTGGGTACTTAATGCATCAATGTTCGGAGCTTGTCGTGAGGGTGGTGGATCGTCCCGAAAAGTAATCCCTGAGGCTTCAATGAACGGGCTCCAATTGACTTCATGTTCTTTTACCGCCATGTTCATGAGCTCATAGTCAGAGTCTTCATCAACGGGATGAACGCCACGTACGAAGAGATTGGCGATCCAGCCAGCGAATGGGAGTTCATTGTGGTCCAGTGTGTTATTAATGTAACTCCAGGTTTCGGTAAACCAATTCAAATGGATGCCGCCGGGAAACGCAATTTCGGAATAATGATCGAATCCTGAGAACATGGGAGCGACCGCTTTGACGGCTGGATGTTGATTGACCAGTAATAATTCAGCGCTGCCGCCTCCATACGAAATCCCCATTGCTCCAACGTTTCTATTCGACCATGGTTGGGACACAATCCAATTGACAATTTCAGCGCCGTCTTTAATTTCATCAGGAGACCAGGCCATGGGGCGAGTGCCAAATGATGCGCCAGAGCCTCGCACATCGACATCGACCCACGCATAGCCCTGCTGGAGAAAACGCTCAGCATAATTTCCAATGATTCCGCGAGGACGGTCGTCTTTGAAGAGTGAAATAAGCCAGCGATACTCAAATGATCGCCAGTAGCGCGTTTGGTGCAACATCGTTGGCACCTGTTGCCCTGGTTCAAGCTCATCAGGCAAGTAGAAATCAATGGCTATCTTGACGCCATCTCGCATCGTGAGATACTTCGAGGTACGTTTCCAGGAATAGTTGGCCGTCTGATCTGATGTCACGGGCGAGTCTAGGCTTGTATTCTGTGCGTCTGATTGGTCTCTGGACAGAGGGGAGCATCCTATGAGTGATCCGAGGACAAGTGAGAGGAAGATCAGGATTGTTATGCGACGAAGGTAGCAATTTCGTGTGTGGTGATGGAAACGTTGGAAAATTTGATTCGAACGGTTTTGTGACATAAGGGGCATGAGTTAGCTAATTAAAAAGTCGATGATCCAGTGTTGCAACATTCTGGGAACAGTTGCGTGAGTGATTGTTTTTAGATGATATCAAGAAGTTAAGCTAAAGGAACATGGATGGCATCAGCTTTTGGACATATGGCCGTTGCCTATGCGATGGGCAAAACCTTGAACCCAGCATGGGCTACAACACGGTTTTGGGTGCTCACCGTGTTGTGTTGTCTTTTTCCGGATGCTGATGTGTTGGGTCTAGTGTTCGGAATTCCTTATGAACACGTATGGGGCCATCGAGGTTTGACTCATTCAATATTGTTTGCCGTGTTCATCGGATTGGTGATGCCGAAATTGGCCGTTCCGTCTCTTCCTCGTTGGAGCTCGCAATATGGGATATTAGCTGTCTATTTTGGCTTGGTGACATTGTCGCATGGTTTTTTAGATGCGTTCACCGATGGTGGTTTAGGTGTGGCCTTCTTTGCGCCATTTGATGCTACGCGCTATTTCTTTCCCTGGAGACCCATTGCGGTTTCTCCCATAGGCCTGACGTCATTTTTCTCCTCTTTGGGGCTTGGAGTGCTGCTCAGTGAACTTGTCTGGATTGGAATTCCGGTCGCTTGTTGGCTTATTGGACAGTGGGTAGCAAAAAAGAAAAAGGCCTCCTGTTTCAGGGAGGGCCCTTGAGCTAGCAAGAGTAGACAAAATACTAAATAACTCAGCTGCCTTCTGTTAACACAGCGGAAATGTATTCTACGTCATGCGTAGGGTGAGCTTGGGAGGGTGGTGATGAATGAGCAGGGAATCCGAGGTTTCATTTTGAGTTGCGTGTCATCAATGCCAATGCAGACAACTTGTGGCCTTCTGGAAAAAATGATTTTGAACGGTGAAGCACTGAGAGAGGCCACTGGGAATCATTGGGTCATTCACCAGTGGTCTCTCGGCAGAAACTAGTAAGTCCAGGTGAGAATAATCGTATAGGAATTTTTTTGGTAATCGTATAAGGGAATATCTGATTTGCTACGAATTCCTTGGTATTGCGCGGTGAGTGAGAAATTGTTTGGGAGGGGTTTTGTCAATTGAACAAGATGGGTCTGCTGCCGGTCATCCCGCTTGATAAGTCGCCCATTCCGGTTTGTGAAGAAGACCGTGGTTTGTCTATTTTTGTAATTGCGCCAATGGACATCATAGTCGTAGCGCAAGCTCATGTTTCCCCAAGGAAGTTGAAGCTGAGCGCCTGATAGAAGTCGATGCCCCCGATAAGAAAACGCCGCACCCTCAGTGCTTTCGTTGTCATACTGATAGCCAATTCGTAACAAGAGCTTGTCGCTCGCTAGACGAAAAGCATGCATCAGGCCAATAGTGTTGTTGTATCCGTCACGAAGCTCTCCTCTAAATCGAACATCATCGTTCCCGACCTCCCGGAAAAATGTTTGAACCTGGTAACGGTACAGTGCAGTCGTGATATTCCCGACAGTCCCAACGCCAGGTACCGTGAATGTCGGCCCAATGAGGGTGGCACTCGTTGTCGGTGTATGACGAGCCAAGAACCCGTCGGAGCCTAAGAATAAATAGTCATAGGTATATTGCGCGCCAAGTTGAAAGGGGAGATCGGCGATCACGTTTCGGTAGAAGCCTGACAACCCGACTAAATGGTCTTGTATATTAAATTCATCGAAATCCTCACCATACAGGGTTTGGAAAAATGAATAGGTGGCAGTGGCTTCAAATGGCCCTTGCCGCAAGAAAGAATAGTCTGCTCGTAAGGAACCGAGTGCCCCATACGCCGCCGCATCCCGTCTTTGTAACGTCTTGATCAGGGGGTTGGGGTTGTTGGTCGTGAAAGGAATGTCACCAACAGAGTCAGGATTAATTCTCACATTGTCGTCATAGAATCCTCCAGCACTGATTTGAAGTCGAAACCGTTTTTGTGTGTTGGACTCTTGTTCTGCTGAAAGGGCTTCCCGAATACGGATAGAGGCTTGCGTGAGGGGAGAAATTGTTTGCGTTCGTTGTACTTGCTCCAATTCACGAAGAGCTTCGTTTGGTAACCCTAAGACCCCGAGTGCGAGTCCCTGATAAAACCCGTTCAATTGCTGCATGTCAGGATCAGGACTTTGGTTTTGTTCAAAGGCGTCGACGGCTTGCGCATATTGTTTGTCACGATACCGGAGAAATCCAACATAATAACCGATGTTTTCTCCGTCAGGGTTTTGTTTGTACACTTCGTCCAGGAATGGTTTGGCGCGGTCATAATCTCCGACTGCGAAATGAGCAATGCCTAGGTGTTTTTTGATGTCTAAGTCGGCCGGTCGCAGTCGATGGACGGTTTCCAAATATCCAATGGCGATTTCTGGTCTTTTTTGCGCGAGGTGGACCACACCTTTATAGAACAAGCTCCGCTCGTGTTGTGGATCTAGCGCGAGCGCTTGATCTAACAGAGCCATAGCCTCATTGTATTGTTTGTCGTCATAGGCAATGGCTGCATTGGCTGCGAGAACATTGGCATCTGCTCGTTGGCCCCATGCAGCTGGTGTACTCCAACTCCCCGCCGTAAACACAATAATTGTAAGGAACAAGCAAGAAAATTTTTGAAGATGAAGACTATGGTTACGCATATCAGGTCCTATTCGAGAAGTGGGATTTTTAAAATGATTGTCATCTGATGATTTGGATAAATATGAGTATTGGGGGGAAGCCCAATAGAAAAATTTACATCAGGTTAGAACGGCGCCTACAATAAGAGCAAGCGTTTAGAAAGAATCAGGGCATTGGTCAATTTGAATTGACTCGAAATGCGACATCATGATTGCTTTGGGTTGTGAGTGAAATTTGGAAGATATCTGTATCGTGGCTCATTTCTATTTCATAAGAAGATAACGTACAAGATTGTCAAATGGGCAATGAAAGGGAGTGAGTCGATGGTGAATCAGACGGAGCGGGGAAGTCGATGGTGTCATTCTGGTGGAGAGGGGAGATGGTTGGTTGCTGTATGTGGCAGCCTCCTCTGTCTGCTCACGTATTCGTGGGGCTATGCTGAGTCTTCCCCTCCCAAAGAGGCGATCATCGAACACTTAGAGTTTTTAGGCTATGAATGTGATCAAGTCGACGCTGGTATTCGGGCCAAACATCCTTCCAAGATACATGTGTATGTCACCTATGCTTTCGGAGGCATTCGTATGCAAACAGGATTCCCAGGGAAATCACCGCATTCGGATGTAGGCTCACGCTATCTCGTGACGAATGCCTTGGGTAAGCAATTGTCCGTGATGCAAGTGTATTGGTCAGACGAGGGAAATCTCTTTGCGATGGCTTGGATGCCTGGCATGTATGAAAAGGCTCGATTGGCTCTGTTCATGGAAGCGTGGGATCACGATGCGATTTTACTCCGTCAATCGTATGATCAGTTGAAACCGTTTCTCAATGAAGAACGCAATGATTCTGCTACGGAACCCTAAGGGTGTGAGGAACGTGAAGAATAAGATGTAATCGGTAGCGTTTAGTGGTTGGGATGAAAGTGCCCCAACGCCGCGTGATGGAGTTCGTGCCCACAGACTTCAAAATTCCATTTTGGACAGTAAAGGGTTTCTGTCGAAAAATCATAAAATCCCCGGACTGTTTTGATTGAAGCCATATCCCCCCGCAGCCATGGTTGAAATTGCGTACCAGGTTGTCCCGTCTTGGATTTCCACATGTCTTGTATGCTCTTGTCATCTAAAAAGACCACATTGAGGTGAACAATGTCATGGGTTTCCATATACCGGCCGTGTTGAGAGCACCCGACCATAGAGACCACACCGAGACAAAGTCCTGCGACGATCAGCAGTTTTTTTAACATTTCCTCAACGAACTCATTGATTCTAGTCATAAAAACGGCGCTTCGATATTGTTAATGCATGAGGCCGCGGTTAAGGCACTCCCCACATGCTGAGCTTTTTCGGTATGAACGAGAGAAGAATTGATGTGGTCTGCTGCCGCGTCGGGAGCGATGGGAAGAAATTAGAGCTGAGCCTTAGTTGTATTTCATGGAATGCGTAGTTGTCGTTAGGTGCTGATCTGCTAGTTGTCTAGCATCATGACATAACGAGTCAGTTGCTTTGGAAATTCGAGGAAAGGGGAGGAAAGGGGCAGGAAAAAGACGTCATGTGATCATCTTGAGCTGCGTTTGTGTACCACTTTCGCGTAATAGACATGAAGTTTACAAATTTGATAGAAACTCCCAGGGTAAGCCATGAATGCTTATGATATGCTGAGAACAGGTCTTGGTCGATAGGAACGCACATAGAAATCACCCATCAGCTAAGAAAAAATGATTATTCAAAAAATCCTTTTTAGCACCTTGGTCATGCTCCAGATTATCGGACCATCATGGATCGTGGTGCTGCAGGCAGCCGAAGCGTTTGCCCAAGAGGGTACATATAGCCAGGCACGTATCGCAGGGTTGCGCGGCATTGTGACCATCACTCCGAAAACCAATGACCGTCTCGGTTATGCCCCAGAGTATAAGTCTTCTCTCGAGGCAGGTGATGTTATTACCACAGAGGAAGAATCTATAGCCGAACTGTTAGTGGAGAACCAAGGGCTTCTCACGGTCCAAGAATATTCTGAGGCCATATTAGACAAGGAGAGCGATGGTCGCCTGTCTGTGAATTTGCAAGTAGGAGCCTTGGAATGGTCTCTGCCAATGAAAGGCACAACGCCAACTTCCGTCACGGTTTCCACCCCCAATATTCGTGCGACGACAGATGGTGGGCTGATTACGGCGGATGTCCAGCCGACGTTAGGTGATACGGTGAGCAACGATATTCCCAGAGATGGCTATTTGATTCTGACGCGTCTTCGGGCTCAATCACATCAATCTAGTAAGGTGGCGCTGTTAGAAACATTTTGTGCGAAAGAAGGGACGCTGGAGCTAGACTTCCCAGGATTACAGGCGGGTATTCGCCAACACAAAGAAGTCCCAGCTGGACAATGTGTTGGTTTTTTAAACGGATCACTCCGTGCAATTGGTGATGAATATCAGATTGCTGATTGGCGGGCTATCTGTGCTGTGGGGTCACATTGTGACATTCCAGAAGCCATACAAAAAGAGGTGAAGACGACACAGGTTGGACTGGCGTTAGCTTTGGAAAAAGCGCTGGTAGGTGCAGATTCGAAAACCCCAGAGGTGGATGAACAAGTTGTCTTAGCAATCACTGGAATTTCGCTTGCTGCTTCAACTGATGGTATGGAACCAGGAGCTCAGAATTTTAGCGGTACGATCTTGCCGACAACTGGGGTAGATCCTATAGCTGGCATACCACCAGATCCCGGCACGCCGCCAGATCCGGGCACACCGCCAGATCCCGGTGGTGGACCAGGAGGTCCAATTGGCGGGATGCCCACGCCCGGTGTTCGAGTTGAGCCACCTCTCGTTGGCATTTTCCCTTCTCGTGACAGCCCTCCTCCTGGTTTGCTATCGGGGAATATCCAACAGCAAGCTCTGTTGGTACCAGGTGTGGAAATGCCCGGTGGTTGGGGGTCGCTCACATTCGTCAAAGGAGACTTTACTGCTGACAAAGAATTGCTTCTCGCTGATAGCGGACTATTAGCCACAGCACCGCATTTGGGCAAAGCACCGCAGAATTCTTTAGTTGTGACGAATCTTAGTCCTAATGGACTCCGGAGTCCTTCCAACCAAAAATTACCATTAGAATTTGGTGCGTTTCAGTTTACTTTCCCAGATTTTGAACAGGTGAAAAATTCTGATGTTCAACTAGGGACAGACAGTGTGAATACTCGCGCTCCGGGCCGATTGAACCAACTTGAGCACTTAACCCAATTCGCTAGACAACCCTTGGATCCCGAAAATATCTTAGCCGCGTTGCCTGAGGCGAATGCCGAGTTTCCTTGTCTTGTCTCTCCAGGCTCCTGTTATGAAATTATATTGGCTGCAGGGTTGGGTGGACTTGAAACACCTGACCCAAAACCGGAAGCCGGTGCAGGGGTTGATGCATCGATTCAGGTTCGTAGCGCTTCGTCGCTTGATCCTACGCCTGGGGATAATCGGGTCGTCACTTTGAAGAAAGGTGTTGTTCTCGGGAACACACAAGTGAAGCTTGCTCTCCAGGAAAAAACGAATGCGAGTTTTTTAGGGTTAGCTCCGAGGCTTGGCCAAGCTATACAAGGAGCGGCTGTTTCTATCTTGGGAGAATTGGGGGAGCCTGCGTTGGTGAATGTCGAAGACCGTATTCTGGGTATTCTAGAAGGCAGCAATATTCAAGGGGCGAGTGATACGTTGACGACTGCGTTACTTGCTGTTTTGGACGGAACGTTACGGGGGCCTGTGACATCGTCAGTTATTGGAACAGATAGTACTGGCGTTGATATCCTTCGAAGTGATGTTGCTCCCATTATTGAAGTGATTGACGGGAGCGCTGAAGTGACGACAGGAGTCATGGTTGGGTCAACGGCCCCACAAGGCCAATCTAATGTGATGGAGCAAGCACTGCAATCTCTTCTCGAGGCATCGTCTCCTTTGATCGCCATGATTCGTAGTAGTGTGACGACTGCGTCAGATTTTGGGAGAGTGGCTGGTCAAAATGCACGGCTAGAGGCTTCGTTAGTGCCTGGTGATGGGCTAGTGAGTCTAAATGCTAGTTCCTTAATGGTGAATGGGAATTTGTTCAATGTGACCGGTGGGGCTCAACTTAATGTAATTGGCAATCTTCTATCTGTACAAGGTAACAGTACCTTGACTCTTGTTGGTGGAACGTTTGTGAATGTCGGGGCAGGGTCAATATTTTCTCTAACGAATGGGGCCTTAGTTGATTTTGGTACAGGAACGAATGTCGTGAATGTCACGAATTCTCTCTGTGCAGGCGGCGGGTGTTTTGCCCCCTTTGCTAATCCTGGATGGCAGGTTGCGGGAAGTCCAGCTGATTTTTCAGCGCCTAATGGGTTCAATCCATTCGTCGATCTCGGTACGTTTTCTGATGGGAGTGTGAATGCCCTGAATGTTGGACAGGATGCAGCCATCTTGTCGGTCGCCCCTGGAGGCTCTATTCAAATTCAATAAGAGCAATACGTTGGGAATGATCGTACATAAACGTATTTCTAACTTTCCCAACGAGAAATGATGGACTATACCCAGTGGAACAATCTATAAACTACTGATTTTTTCTCGCTGAAGAGTTTAGGTGGTCTGACGTCTGTACAGAGATGTTCAGTGTAGCTGCAGAAATCGCGTCTAAGATTTTTAGCTTCAGTTCCTATCTAATGTTGAGCAAAGTAGACCCAGGCGTCTCGCCGATTCCACTCCTCTAAAAACCTTCCAAACTTTTTCACTATTGAAATACTGACTTCGTTCTATCATTGGACTGTGGGATCTCTCATTCCAATGGCCCGTATATTGATCAGAGGGAACTGGCATGATTTGCTGGAGGCATTGGTCAATAAATCCGTCCAGCCAGGCCACAGTCATTTTGACGCGCAGAACGTAAATCTCTATACGCGAGGATGGAAAATTTGGAGAACGTTGCTGGTGGATTTTTTCAACATGTTTTATGTGCGAATGTCAGGAGGTTGCATCAGCGACGCGTTTTCTGCCTCATCGTAGACTCTGTCTACGTGTTAAGATGATTTGGCGGAGAGTTTCTTAAGTTCGGTATCTAGGTCAATTTTCAAGTAGGGGTCCAATTGTTTGGCTCTTTCAAATATTGCTCTAGCTTTCTTGTGGGCGCCTTGTCGAGCCAACTTCTTTCCCTCTTCTAAAAAGGTCGGGTGTAATGGGAGATTGGGGCAGGTACGTTCATAAGGAATATTTTCTCCCACCATTTGCTTCCATTCCGAAAAAGAGAGGTTTTCTCTTGCCGTATCACATACGGTATGTGCCAGTTGTCTTGTCCCGGTCCAGAGTGTCACGCTCTGGCTACTCCCACCGACGGCAATCGTTCTCCCGTCAGGACTGATAGCCATAGCTTCTAACGTGCCTTTGTGCCCAGGAAATTGAATGGGCGGCTGCTTAGGTTCCTGCCAATTCCAAATTCGTAAGGATTTATCAGAACTCACGGAAGCGAGGGATGTCCCATCTGTACTAAATTGAACATGTGAGACTCGTCCTTTCGATCCTGACAAAAAAGTTGGAGGAGCGAGTGATTGGCGAAGGTTCCACAGACCAATCTGACGATCTCGACTGCCAGTGGCAACCATCCATCCAGATGGGTGAATCGAGATGGTGGCAATGCTCTGTCGGTGTCCCTTCAGAATTTTGGGAGGACTATCCTTTCGTTGGAGATCCCAGACGCGGAGCGCCAGATCATCACCGCCGGAAAGCAGGGTTTTGCCATCGGGGGTATAGGTGATCGCATTCACTCGTCCAGCATGAGTGCCCAGCGTCACTGGTTGGGGTTTTTCATTGATGAGGTCCCATAATCGAATCGTGTGGTCTTGACTGCCAGATGCTAGCTCTTTCCCATCTGGGCGAAACGCAAGGGTTGTTGCTCCCTTTTGATGCGCTTGAAGAATGCGCGGAGAGGCTGTTGGTTCGGAAATTTCCCATAAACGAATGGTGGAATCGAGGCTTCCAGAGGCAATGTGTTGTCCATCTGGGCTTACGGCTGCCGTCAACACACTGGCGGTGTGTCCTGTGAATATTTTAGGTGACTGTAGTGGCTGGTTTATGGCCCATACGAGCATTTTCCCATCACTTGTGCCAGCAATCACGTGGTCGCCAGACGGATCGAATGTTAACGTATGAATTTTACTAGAGACGCCTTTGAGTTGAATCGGAGATGCGTGGAGCCCGTCGCGAAGAGAACGATCGATTGTGGACCAATGCGCGCCTGTTGTTTGGAGGTTCAATTCATACGCTTGGCGAGCCCAAAGTAACTTCGTTGTTTTTGATTGTATTGGGCTTGGCGATTGTGTGAGTTGAGCCGTGATCATTGATACGACTTTGACGATGTCCCCCTGACGAGCAGAATTGGATTGAGCAGATTGTTCAGATGTTGAAGAATCGAGGCTATCTGATCCCTCGTTTGTAGCTTTGGATGAAGCGGTACGTAAGGATTGTTCAAGGCCTTGGATCTTGGTTTGAGCCTTAGCCATTTGCTGTTGAGTGAATTGGTTCTGGGATTGGGCCTCAGACAATTGTTGCTCGGTGCTTTGGAGCTTTTGTGCGTAGTCGTCACGTTCTTTTGAAGTTTTCTTAAGATTAGTCTCCGTCGCTGACATATTCGCCGCGTTTTCAGTGAGTTGCGCAATATGTTCCTGTGCCTTGATTAAGGCTGTCCGCTTTTCTTGTAACTGTGTCTGGAGTGTGGAGCGGACTAGCGCCAATTCAGTGGTCTTTTCTCCTGTTCGACGATTTTGTTCCGAGGATGATGCATGAATAGCCTCTAAGGTCTTTTTGTTCTGTGCTACCTTCATCTCTGCCGTTGAAAGTTGATCGTCTAAGTTGGCCACTTGGGTTTTCGCTGAGTTAAGTTCCTGTGTTAATTGGGCTAGTTGGGTCTGTAGTTTGGCGACTTTTTCCTGTTCTTCCTCAATGGTTTGGTTCTTTTGTTTTACGGTGTCTTTGATCTCGACCGTTTGAGTGGTAAGGGCAGAATGCTCTTGTTGGCTGGTAGCCAGACGTTCTTGATAGTGCGTGAGATCTTTTCGGAGACGGCGCAGTTCGGTCTGCGCAAGGGTGGCTTGTTCTTGTGATTTTGCTTCTGTTGTCGAAAGTGTTTGGCGGGTGTCCGTAATTCTGGCTTCTAGTTCGTGAATCTGTGTTTCTAAGCCAGTTCGATCTTCCTGCCGAAGTTGACTCTCATGTTTGACCAATTGTTGTTGTTGCGAGAGGAGAGATTCCAACTCTCTTGTACGATCAGAGGCGAGGGCCAGTTCTGTATGAGCTGCATGGAGTTGGGTGTCTAACTTTGAGCGGTCGGCGACTAACTGATTCATTTCTGAAGGAGACAGAGAGGATTTTTTCAGAACTGCCATCTGCAAGGTCTTCACTTCTTCAAGTGCGGCTTGCAAATTTACTGCGACGGTTGTCCTTTGGGTGGCTAGTTGGTCGCGTTCGATTTGAAGCGTGGCAATTGCCTGACCATGCACATGTTGTTGCTCGCTAATCTCAGCCTTCAGAGTTTCGACTTGAGTCTGTGCTGTGGATAAGGTTTCCTCTTTTGAGGCGAGCTGGGCATTCAGCTGGGTACGTTGGTCAACTAAACTTTCAGCTTTATCTACTGAAAGGTCTTGATAACGAGCGATCGTCGATTCGAGTACTTGTATCTTTTCTTGAGCCTCTTCAAGTGCTTCTCGGTTGTGCGATGTACCTTCAATCTCCGATGCTGCAAGGTATTGATGACGAACAATCGCAGCTTCGAGCTCTTCTATTTTGTTCTGAGCTTCTGAGAGCGCTTCTGGTGTATTTTCTGTTCCCGTGGACTGGTTGGGAATACGAGGAGCTTCAATTGGAACAGTTGCGTCATTTTTTGTGGTCTCAACGAAGGTCTCCGTAGATTGGGGACTAAAGAACCAGATTAGTAGTCCGATGCCTAGTAGGAATAGGCTGGCTGCCATAAGATTAGAGGGCTGAAATGCTGTGACGTACCAGGTCCCAGCTTGGGATGTTGGAGATGAGGTTACAGCGCCCTGAGGGAACAAGTGCCGTTTCACCCAGCTCAACGAAAAAATTTCCTGATACAGGGCATTGCGAATGACAATCTCGGCGTGAGTATCATCGTCATCCTGACGAAGAATCCCAATTAATCGAAGTTGTTCTAATGAAGTTTGATTGGACTTCAGGTTTTTTGTTTTACCCTTGAGGAGGTCCGAGTAGGCGTTAAGCAAATTGACGCCATTGGCGTCAGGTTCCGTTAAGGCCGTTCGAATGAATTGAAAGTGTGGTTCATGTAGACCTTCTGGACTCATGATAAAACCCTGGATACATTCATCAACCTCTTTTTCAAGCCAGACCGTGCGGTGTTGTTCCTCCAGAATCTGGAAGAGTAGTTGCGTGAGGTATGGATGCCCATGTGTCCATTTGAAGACCCACTCCGCGATCTCTGCGGTATCATCCTCATGGAAGCTCAGTTTTACAGCCAAGACGAGCGTTTCTTCTGTTGTGAAATCTGAGAGCACGACACGATGACTCCATTGAAACAATAATGGGCCTCCATCAGGGATGAGCTCTGAAGGGTTCGCCATGCCAGAGATCACGAAGGAGATGCGATACAGGATAGAGTTCGTGGCGCGTGATTCGTACATTGAGGTGAGCCATTCAAAGACGTGGTCACGGAAGGGGAGCGTCATCGTGCGTTCAACCTCATCAATGAACAACACAATCGGCATGGTCATTTCCGGGAGAATGACATCAGTCATCAATTTAGTCAGTCGGATGTATGGGGGCAGTGCAAATACTGAAGGTTTCGACCACCAGCTGATTGCATCGGTCGTGAGGTCTAGCTGGTCATCCAGGATCCGTACGATATAATAAAACCAGTCTTCTTCTCGTTGAGAAAGTGGAAATTGACTGAGATCAATGCGCACGGCCTGATGCGTATTGGCATTGAGCTGTTCGATTGTATGAGCAATCAGGCTGGTTTTCCCCATTTGAGGAGACTGGAGAATATACGTAGGCCTTGCATTCTGACAGTGATCAAGTAATTCGGCATCTGCAGGGCGTTGGACATAGTACAGATCTCTTCCCTTGTTATTGGGATTGCTGGTGGAATTTTGATGATGAGTCGGTGCCATAATTAAACTTTACACCTTATGGAGGGTTGAACACTATTATAGGAGGATTTTACTCGTTATTGACGTGATCAATTATTAACTGGCTGCACTGCAGTTGGGCATCCCGAGATGATACAGACCGGATTTGAGCCGTAGCTCAAAATCTAAAAATTTCGTTATTCAAGTTCTGCACCATCCAAAAACGTGGGCTTCTTCTCTGCTAGAAAATGGGCCATAGGTTCGAGTCAAGAGGATATTGCAATACGTCAACAAGACAATGTTCCAATCTTTTTTTCGGCATTTTGGCAAATAGCAACATCATCGTTGGTTTTGGTTGGTGTCGTCATCAATATGCCTCCCCATGTTGAGTAAGGTGCGAAACACGAATACGATTTTAAATCGTAGAGGTTAAAACGTATTGAGTATGTCAAGATATGATGACGATGAAGGGTTTGGCATGCAATATATGAGATTGTCTAATATGGTTGCGATAGGTCGTACAAAATGAGGTTTTTGGGGAATTTTTGTTGAATGACATGGGAAGCTCATTTTGAGTTCTATGCTGAGTTCCAAGTCTGTAACAAGGAAGAAAGCCTTGGTCTTCAAGCGGAAGGACTAGAATGTGTATGAATAACTGATCATTCGACGAAGAAGATAAAGCGATAAGACCACAGACTTTCGGCTGGGAATTTGGGTACAGTCCCATCTTCCTATTTCTATTTGTTGATTCGTGTGACGGCTGAGATAGAGAGGGGGCTCATGGCATCTTCTTCAAAAAAAGTCATTTATGCAGCGCTCATTGGCAATGCGTTGATTGCGGTGACTAAATTCGCCGCATCCATCGTCACGGGGAGTTCCGCGATGTTAGCGGAAGGCATTCATTCCCTCGTTGATACGGGGAACCAATGCCTCTTACTCCTTGGCTTGCACAAAGCCAAAAGACCCCCCGATGAAAAATTTCCGTTTGGCCATGGCAAGGAAGTGTATTTTTGGAGTTTCGTGGTCGCGATTCTCATCTTTGCCTTAGGGGCAGGCATATCGCTCTATGAAGGGGTGCACCACATTTTCCATCCCGAGCCTGTCGAGAACCCCATGATCAATTATGTCGTCTTGGGTCTCGCGTTGATTTTTGAGGGTGGGGCCTGGTTTTTTGCCTTCAAAGAATTTTCTCGAGCCAAAGGCAAATGGTCTTATGTACAGGCTGTCCAAAGAGGAAAAGACCCAACTATTTTTATGGTGTTGTTTGAAGATTCCGCGGCTGTACTGGGTTTGGTTGTCGCGTTTTTGGGGATTTGGTTGGGGCAAGTCACAGGGATTGTCTACTTGGATGGGATCGCCACGGTCATCATTGGTTTGATCCTGGGCGGAACGGCAGTCTGGTTAGCCTATGAAACCAAAGGGCTACTCATCGGAGAAAGTGCTAACCAGGAAGTGGTGCAGAGCATTCGGGAGATGGCCACACAACTTTCAGGTGTGACGCATGTGAATGAAGTGCTCACGATGCATATGGGGCCAGAATTTATTCTCGTCAATATTAGTGTGGATTTTTTGGATGGAGTCACGTCTGAAGTCGTTGAAGAATGCGTGGCTCAATTGGACGTGAGAATCAAGGCAGAGCATCCGCTTGTGCAGAGAGTGTTTGTGGAAGCCGAGGCCCGTCGAGTCAGCAAGGCCAAAGAGGTAGACAGCGAGTCCTGAGCGTGAATTATGGATGGCTTCCTTGGCTTAGTCATCATCGTCTGTATTGGTAATTTCCAAGACAAGGGGGCAATGGTCCGATAAACGGCGGTAGGCAAGCGGATAATCCCCTCGAATACGTTGGCACTGAGCCAGAGCGCAATACCCGGTAACCTGAACAGACTTGACGGTGATTTCTTCCATATTCTTGGCCACCAAGACATGATCTAGCTGTCCTCCGCGTCCACGAAAATAATGGGAGCATTGGGGGGTCACCGGGAGGTCTGAAAATCCCGGTTTTTCTTTACGGACAAATCGATTGAGGTATTTGAGCTCGGATTTTTGTGATTGCCGATCTCCTGCCCCCATGGTATTAAAGTCTCCAAGAATGACCACATCGTGATCTTTCTTTAGCAAAGGTGCCACGGCCTTATCAATACGGTTGAGGGCTTTTTGCCGTTGCTCGACGGCAAACACCGTAGGCCCTGATTTTAAATGCACGGCAATAAGATGAAAATCTACACCTTCATTTTGCCGAGATTTAACAAAGGCATAGTGGCCAGGTCGTAACCCAGACTTGCAAGCGTCTCGAGCTGATGTCGCTTTCGCGTTGAATTGCCAAAGGCTCCCAGTTTGAGATAAGGCCACTCGGGAATCATTCCATAACAATCCGACGTGGTGATTGTCTGGACGCCCACAAGATTGTCGTTGCCACCGCCAGGTATGGCCCGTTTGTTTTGACAACTTGTTCGTGAGAGTTTTCCAGGCCTGTGTGGCTTCCGGCGTAGCCAGACTTTCTTGAAAAGCCAGAATATCCACTTGCATCCACCGAATAGTGCAAACTAACCAATCCAAATCGGTAGGCTCAGCAGAGACCTGATGCTGTCCTGGTGCAGAGCCCACTGGGAACCACCGCACATTCCAACTGGCAACCCGTAATTTCGCTGACGAAGAATTAGCCATGCGGAGGCCTTTTTGAATAGCTGCCTGACATTGAGCCTTGTCGGTCCAGACTCGATCTTCACCTCCGAGAGTTATCGTTGATGCCGTAGAAGATTTTTGAGTAGAAGGTGTGTTTGGAACGATTGGTGTGGGGGCAGCTTTGACAGTATGTGCCCGAATATATTTTTTATGGACCCAACTCGTATCTCCTGAAGCTAAGGTGATCGATAGCCAATGGCCGCCTTGAGCCTTACGATCGATGGTCGCCGTTGTCCCGCTGGGAACATGCTTGAGGTAGCTGGGAGAAGGTTCACGATGAAGCGGCACGCCGATAGGTTTTTTGGCCTCCAGGACGACCTGTTGACCAACATGGAAATCTTCCGCTGAGACAAGGGACAGGCTTCCGGTCAACACAAAAACAAGCACATATATTAGAGTCAGAAAATGTCGCATGGTAGAGTCTTAACAAAATTGATGAGGTAATACCAATGGATATGGCTTACATGGAATATGAGGATGAAGATCTTGGAGATATCCTGCTATGATTCGATTTATTTTTTGAAGGAACAGCTATGAGTTCATCAATAAATCTTGAAATTGCCAACCAAGCCCGATTGCTGCCTATTGCGGAAATTGCGCGCGACAAATTGGGACTGGATCCCGACCTTCTCGAGTTGTATGGGAAATACAAAGCCAAGATTCCGCTGTCGACAATGGACTCTCTTGGCGATCAACAGGATGGAAAGCTCATTCTTGTGACAGCGATTTCGCCTACAAAAGCAGGCGAAGGGAAAACCACCACCTCAATTGGGTTGGCTGATGGTCTCAATCGCATAGGTGCTAAAGCAATTGTGGCGATCCGGGAGCCAAGTCTTGGGCCCTGTTTTGGAATGAAAGGCGGAGCCTGTGGCGGTGGCTATGCTCAAGTGGCACCGATGACCGACATCAATCTGCATTTTACCGGAGATTTTCACGCCATTACGGCGGCGCATAACCTCCTTGCCGCCATGGTTTCCAACCATCTTCATTGGGGGCATGCACCTAACATTGATTCGCGACGAGTCACATGGGGGCGAGTGCAAGATGTCAATGATCGCTCCCTCCGCAACATTGTGACGGGGTTGGGTGGAAAATCCAATGGTTACGCTCGTGAAGGCCGTTTTGATATTACCGCGGCTTCGGAAGTCATGGCGATTTTTTGCTTGGCTTCAAATATGAAAGATTTGGAGCGACGATTAGGCAATATCAAGGTGGGAAGAACAGCTGACAAGCAGATGGTTTTTGCTAAAGACATCAAAGGCCAGGGAGCCATGATTGCTTTACTTAAAGATGCATTGAATCCGAATCTTGTCCAGACGCTGGAGCATAATCCCGCGTTGATTCATGGTGGACCATTCGGAAATATCGCGCATGGCTGTAATTCCATTGTGGCCACAAAAATAGCGCTGAAGTTGGCGGATTATGTGGTTACTGAGGCTGGGTTCGGTGCTGATCTCGGGGCGGAAAAATTTTTCAATATCAAGTGTCGGAAAGCCAGCCTCACGCCAGCTTGTATAGTTGTGGTTGCGACGGTGAAAGCCCTGAAGCTTCACGGTGGTGCTCAGGAAACAACGTTGGAGAAGGAAGATTTAGTCGCTCTGAAGCTCGGGCTTCCGAATCTTTTGCGGCACTTGGAGAATGTGAAGAAATTTGGCGTGCCGGCCGTCGTGGCTATCAATCAATTTGCGAGTGATACTCCAGCGGAGTTGGAATTGATTGAACGATCATGCCAAGAACTTGGCGTTCGCATGGTTCTGTCCAATCATTGGGCTGAAGGCGGAAAAGGTGCGACAGCCTTGGCTGAAACTGTTCGAAATATTGTCGATTCGGAGCCCTCGAATTTTTCGGTGTTGTATCCAGACGATATTTCATTGGCCGAAAAAATGCGCGTGGTTGCTCGAGAGATTTATGGTGCGGATGATGTGGAGATTCCACCCACAGCTCAGGCTCGCCTCACGGAGTTAGAGCGTAATGGTTATGGCCATTTCCCAGTCTGTATGGCTAAAACACAATACAGCTTTTCTACCGATCCTACCCAGAAAGGTGCACCGACTGGCTTTACCGTTCCGGTGCGCGAAGTGCGCCTAGCCATGGGCGCAGAATTTGTCGTGGCTATCACTGGTGACATTATGACCATGCCCGGCTTGCCACGAGTTCCTGCAGCACAAGCGATTGGCTTGGATGACAACGGCCAGATCGTTGGTCTGTTTTAACTTTTCCTTCTTTTTTACTTGGTGTATTGCAGAGGCGAAATTCGTCATCTGTTAACGTAGAATGCAACAGATATTTTTGGGCTACCAATAGAGACGAAGTCTTTGACTCTTTTTTAAACGGCTTCGAAACCTCTCACAGGTTTTCCTCATTCTGCCTCATCTCTTCTGCCTGTGTTACATTGGCAGAAGGCCAATCATGAGTACTTTTTCTCTACAATCTGACTACGCCCCTAAGGGCGATCAAGGTAAGGCCATTGCCGCCTTGACCGCGGGTCTCGAGGAAAACCTTAAGCATCAAGTGCTCTTAGGAGTCACCGGATCTGGCAAGACGTTTACGATGGCCAATGTGATTGCCAATGTGCAACGGCCGACATTGGTCGTGGTGCACAATAAGACCTTAGCTGCTCAGTTGTATCAGGAGTTTCAATCGTTTTTTCCTGACAATGCCGTGGAATATTTTGTGAGTTATTACGATTACTATCAGCCGGAAGCCTATATTCCTACGACTGATACCTATATCGCCAAAGACTCGGCTATTAATGACACAATCGATCAGATGCGCCATGCCGCCACGACGACTCTGCTGCAACGCAATGACATTATTATTGTGGCGTCTGTCTCGTGCATTTACGGACTAGGGTCACCAGAGGTGTATCATGAGATGTTGCTCTATCTTGAACCAGGCATGGAGATTCGACGAGAGGAGATCTTAGCGAAGCTGGTCGAAATTCAATATTCGCGTAATGATCTTGAGTTGCAGCGTGGGATGTTTCGAGCGCGTGGCGATGTCATTGAAATCTATCCTGCGTCCTCGGATTCCAACACTGTACGAGTGGAGTTATTTGGTGATGAGGTGGAGGCGCTGTATGAAATCGATCCGTTGACGGGCACCGTTCTGCGTAAGCTTCCGAAAATCGCGATTTACCCCAAGAGCCATTATGTGATTGCGCCTGAACGGTATGAGCGGGCGATCACTGGGATTGAAGAGGAGTTAGAGGAACGCCTTGCGTATTTTCGCAAGACGAACCAATTGTTAGAGGCGCAACGTATTGAGCAACGGACGAAGTTTGATTTGGAAATGATTCGGACGATGGGCTATTGCCATGGCATCGAAAA
>JAJDBS010000148.1 GCA_029261235.1 Nitrospirales bacterium | reverse complement strand
TGTTGGATTTCCTGACTTGCGGATTATCGCTCTTCTGCGCCTTCTCATGGGCTCACAGCCCACAATGGCAAATTGCAGAGTCACTCCCCGCTTACAGTGGCGGCACCGTGCTGGATTTACACCAGCTTCCCCATCACAATTGTCTACATTCTTCTAAACAACCCGCCTCCTTTGTGAAATGTTAAATACACAATGAACACCTACTAATCTTTCCACTAGCAAAACCATATAGTGAATCTTAATGAAAGCCAGTTTTGCTTTTGTTCTTTTGTTCTATTAGTGGTTGCGTTCAGAAAGGAAAACTTTCAAAACGATAATTCAAACCACCAAAAAATCCAATGCCTGGTGCTGGAACCACAAACTGCTGAGTCGCTCCTCCTCCCGTGATTCGATTCGCTGCAAAGATTCCCGAAGTCTGGTAATTGTTATCTAACAAGTTGTTCACCTTAAAAAACCCTTTTAATATTCCACCAGGGACAGCATGCTCATAGGCCACTCGGCCATTTAAGACCAAGTATCCTTGCAAGCGATCACGCTCATTACTTTCGTCACTCTGTAAAAATTGCGTGCTAACATACAGTCCGTTGAGCGAAACACTTAATCCTTTGATTGGATGGACGGTACCCGTAACATTCACTCGATTTTTTGGTACCAACGGAAAACTGTCACCCACCTCCACAGCACGGGTCGACGTAATGTTAAACGCACTTCGAAATTGTGCCTCGGTATAGGTATAGTTCACGACACCATCCACAAACTCGTTAGGCTTCACTTTGAGCGTCAACTCAAACCCACGTCGCCTGGATTTATTGAGGTTTCGATTCTGGCCATCTTCAGGACTGAAATCACATGCTATACAGGTAAAAAATATCTCATCTCGCACATTCGATTGATAGACCGCCATCGCAAGATTTGCCCAGGTAGTGATTTGAGCCTTCAATCCAAATTCAAAATTATTCGATCGAACAGCTTGCAGGTCTGGATTGGAACCAAATGCCCCTAGGGCAAATAATTCGCCATTCGTGGGAACCCGAAATCCCTGAGAATAGCTAAAATACACACTGGATTGAGGTGTCAAGAAATAGGTCAGACCGGCGCGGGGCGTGACGCGAGAAAACACCTCTCGACCATTGTTCGCTGAATCTTCGCGATCTCGAAAATCTAATTCATTTCGGTCATACCGAAACCCACCTACCAACACCACATTTGAAAACAGATGAATCGTGTTCTGAACAAAAATTGCCGTTATTTCTTCATCTGTTTTTCTCCGAATAGCAAATGGTCCAAAATCGGAAATTGACAGCAACCTATTTTTAAAATCATTCCTCACGACTTCTCCACCAACCGATAACACATTTCGAATAGTTTCAGTTTTGAATTCATGCGTTACCTGAAAAGTCCCACCCCACGACTCCGTATCACCAAGATTCGTGCTCGTGGAGTTATTACCTCCAACGGTAAACGGTTGGCTAACCAAAAACGATTCCTCTTGTAATCGACGATAAAAACCATTCCCAGTAAACGTAAATCCCCCCGAAAGGTCTTGCTGAAGTGTCATCCTGACAAAATTATTCTCCCGATCCATCAGATCCCCTGAAGTAAAGTTTTCTTCAGGATCATCACCAGCAATATCTCGAGGAAGAGAACCGGCTTGCTCCAACTCACTTTTGATATACGTGTACGAAAGAGTCAGGTCCGTCCCGTCTGCTGGACGATATCCTACCTTGCCAAAGCCTCGCGACAATTTTGATTCAGAGCGATCGCGAAACCCATTCTCTCGCTCTCTACTAAAGGATCCAAAGTAATCAAATTTTCCAATTGGACCGCTGGCATTGACAGTATAACGTTGACGCCCAAAGCTTCCTCCTGCGGCTTCACTTGTAATCTGTCTCTGTTTAGCTCCTCGTTTGCTTAGAATATTGATCACCCCTCCTAAGGCATTTTTTCCATAAATGGCTGATGCGCCTGGGATAATTTCTATTCGTTCAATGGTTTCCAAGGGAATGAGATCAAAATTCACAAAACCAAATTCAGGATCATTGACTCGTACGCCATCAACAAACACACTGGTCGCAGGCACAGGATTTCCATTAAAACCCCGAAAATCAATGGTTTGCTCAAAAGAATTGCCCACCTGGTTAAACAGCATGATTCCAGTCGTTTGGGCAACCGCCTCTTGGACCGTCGTGGCACCCGACCGCTGAATATCTTCAGAAGAAATCACGGTCACTTTGGCAGGAACCGCTAAAATATTTTCTTGGACACTGGGTAACCGTGTATCGGTAACGAGAACTTCTGGTAATTGTTGAACGGAAAGTGGGACATCCTGATTCACACGATCTTTCGCTGCGTAGGCCGGATTCGTGAGGCCAGCACACATAAGAAATGCACAAATCGTGGGGATAATGGCGGAGAAAACTTTCGTAAACATGATCCAGCTCCCTTTAGCTCGAAGGGGTGTTATGGAAGAACCTGTTGTTGGGTTTCCTGACTTGCGGATTCTCGTTTTCCTGCGCCTTCCCATCTCTCTCGTAAAGCGAGAGTCGTGAAGCGTAAGGTGAAAGAATATCTTCTTCCTTCCCCTCACGTTTTACGCCTCACCCCTTACGGAGTTCGACAGTGGCGTTGTGCAGAATCACTCCCCGCTTACAGTGGCGGCACCGTGCTGGATTTACACCAGCTTCCCCGTGACAACTGTGAATATTCTTCTAAACAATCCTCCTTTTTTATAAAATTAAAAAAATTAACTACTCAAAATTCTCATACTGGCAAAGACACGCGCGGCAGCCCGGATTGCGGATGCTGATCGACGAGCACTGAACATCCATAGACAGCTTCAATAATTTCCGGATTCAGCACTTTCTGAGGCGACCCCATTGCAGCAAGACGCCCATGGTTAAGCAACAACACGTGATCGCAATATTGACTGGCCAAATTCAGATCATGTGAGACTAACACGACTGTCAACCCTCGATCACGATTCAATCGTTTAATGATACGCGCGATATCCAATTGATGGTGCAAATCTAAAAAAGCCGTCGGTTCGTCGAGTAACAGGACTTGTGGTTCCTGCACTAACGCACGAGCAATGACGGCGCGCTGGCGTTCACCGCCTGACACTTCAGTGACAAGTCGATCCCCAAGATGCGCGACATCCAGCTCCTCCATGGCATTCTGTGCAATCGCCCAATCTTGAGAATCTTCCCAATGCCATCCACCCCAGCCTTGATGATGAGGAGATCGCCCCATCATCACCATTTCCGAAATAGTAAAAGGAAACACTTGCACGGTTTCTTGCGGCACGAGGGCTACGCGTTTTGCCACCTCCAACTGAGAAAGACTCGAGAGCGAATCGCCTAGTAGCTCAATCTTCCCTTGTTGTGGCTCAAAAACTCGAGCGAGTAATTTCAATAAGGTACTTTTTCCTGACCCATTGGGACCAAGGATGCCTAACACTCGCCCAGAAAGTATGAGACAAGACAAGTCATTCAAGACTGCCTCCGAGACAGCTCGATTCCGACGTCCATAGGAAAAGCTCACATTTTCAAGCGAATACGCCACATTGAAGTGAGGTTGGTCATTCATCATTCGTTACTTAGGCCTGTTGCATATTTCTAAAAAAGGCCCGTATCGGACCTAAAAGAATTTTTATTCAGGAGCCGCTAGAGGAATGATCAAAAAAGTCATCCAGCAAGGCCGCAGCCCTTTTGACGCGCGGAGCGTACTTCCAGTACGTGAGCACGGCAAAATGGCGAGAACGCCGCTGGTGGCTTTTTTCAATATTCCCTACTTCATACCCAATTGCGTTTGGCGCGTCGTTAACAACCATAAAAAGATCGGGCCGCCAACTAACGCGGTAATCACACCAACGGGAAATTCACTGGGACTCAACGCGGTCCGTGCCACCGTATCGGCCAGCATCAAAAACATTCCGCCGACCAACCCGGCCATTGGTAGGAGCAAGCGATGATCAGCGGAAACCACTAATCGCACAGCATGAGGAATAATCAGTCCAACAAAGCCGATGATCCCGCTAAAACTCACGACGGCTCCGGTTAACAATGCGGAGGCGAGAAACACCGATTTTTTCACTCGCTCGACCTCAACTCCCAACGACCGAGCGGTTTCCTCTCCAAGCGTGAGTAGATTCAGCGACTGTGCATGTATACCCAATACGAACAGGCCTACTCCTAGATACAACACCAACATTCCTAATGTTGACCATTCCGGCCCCGTCAACGTACCCATCAGCCACGCGTACATCCCATATACTCTATTTGGCTCAGCAATGCTGGTGAGGAACATGATGAACGCTGAAAAAATCGCATTAAGCACCACCCCGGCTAACAAAAGCGTATAGACGGAAAATCCGAATTGGGCCGATGAAATACGATACATGATGATGAGAGAGAACAATGCTCCGGCAAAGGCACAAACAGGCAGAGCTGAAATACTCCCCACTGAGATTCCCACACCAAAAAGGAGCGCAATGGCTGCCCCAAGAGCGGCTCCGCTGGAAATCCCAATCACAAACGGATCAGCCAAAGGATTCCGCAATAAGGCTTGCAACGCCACACCCACCATAGCCAAACTGCCACCAACTAAAAACGCCAACAATAGGCGAGGCATGCGGACTTGTAACAAAATAATCGAGGTAGGATCACCGAGGTCCTGTTCCATCGAGGTCCCCACGACTGCGTCCAGAATGATCGCAATAATTCTCGAATAGGGAATGGCTTGTGTGCCAAGCCCCAAACAACCCACCACCACCACCACCGTCACCACGCAACCTGAGCTTATCCATAGCCACCAGCGACTCCGTGTGAGTGTCCGGCTTGAAGTCAACGCTCTTTGGATGGGAACCGAGGGCTTGCCTGAACGCTCCGCTTGAGAAGCCGCAGGTGATGGCACATCAAGAGTTGGCTTCACAAGCCATTGTCCCAAAGGACATGATTAACAATGATATTGAGGGAAATCATGAAACGGTTTATGGACGGGCTTCATCTACGGTTTCACTGAGCGCGACATCTGGATGAAATAAAGTTACTAAGTGTCGCAACCCTTCAATCACACGTGGACCCGGCCGATTCAGAAGATATGTTTGAATTTGAAAAACTTTTCCATTTTGGATCGCTCGCAGAGAAGTCCAACGTTTCCATTGATCCTGTTCAGCTTGCGGAATGCCATCAAATTCACCCACGGGAAAGAGTAAAATCTCAGGGTTTTGCGTTAAGACTTCTTCCATGGTCAGACGAGGATAGGGTGCATTAGCTCGTTCAGCTGCATTGCGTCCCCCAGCTAATTCAATCAAATGATGAATAAAACTCCCAGGTCCGACAGTAATTAACGGTTTTGAATTGATCACATAGAGCAATGTCGGGCGAGGACGCCCTTCAACGCGTTTTGTGAGACCAGCCACTTCCTTGCGCATAGCCGCGGTCAAGGCATTGGCCTCTGGAGCCCGTCCCACCATCCGTCCTAATAATTGGATATGACCGTAAATCCCTTCGACGGTTTTCGATTCAAGTACAAATGAGGGAATTTTGAGCTCGTCCAACTTGGCAAGAACGTCTGTGCGCAAGAATGATGTCGGCACCAGAACAAGCTGTGGCTGTAGCTCTACCAATAGTTCCAAATTCGGTTGAGAATAGCCGACCTTGGGTTTGTCTAAAGCCGCCGGCGGATAATTACAAAAGTCCGTCACGCCGACAATTTCATCCTCGGCCCCAATAGCGAAGAGCATTTCGGTAATACTCGGAGCCAGAGACACAATTCGCTTTGGTGGTTTCGCAAGATAGATCTTCCGATCTAAATCATCAACGAACGTCCGTGGCGCAATATTGGCCATGAACGGCATACCCGTCAAAATTCCTTGTTGGCGACGTCTCATCGGATCAGTTTCTTCAGAATAGACTTGAGAAGTTGGAAAGGAGACAACAAAAAAACCCGTTACTATAACAGAGAAGAGGACTCGAATGTTCAGACAACGGTCATGTCCCCTCTCCCTCTCAGGGAGAGCGCTAGGGTGAGGGTAGAGGCATCGTACTCGCTTACCAAGCTTACCCAAGTAAATGGAAATACCTACCAAAATAAAAAATCCCCAAGGCTTCATGAACCTTGAGGATTGCACCCGTTTCTTCATCCTCACCACTTCCCCAGCCCACGAGGGAACATTGGCCTTGGAACAAATGAGGTATTCTGGCTTCTGGAGTTCAACTACACGTGAGTTGGTCTACTGCCCGCGCCTTCCCATCTTAGATTCAGTGAGGAGCAAGTCGTGAGAAGCAAGAAGGTTACTTGTCCTAACTCTTCACTCTGAACTTCCTCAGACAGTGGTGTTGCGAGGATCGTCTCCAGTTACAGCGGCGGGACCACGCGGGACTTCCACCCGCTTCCCTTCATCCATTCCGTAAATATGTTGGAAATGACAATAGGAAGGACCGCTTAGGATTGTCAAGACATAACAAACGTTATTCTCGCGAGTAGAACTCTTAAAAAAATGACTCATCTCCTAAATAGGCATTGTCGGAGGGTTGCTTCAACCACGTCACAATATCCTTTCCAAGTGCCTCGACCGTTCGTCCCAAAACAGAGCAAGAACTTCTATACTTTCCCAAAAACCCTCCGCCTGAGGTTCTAGCGCCAGAAAACGAAGCCAATAGTTTTCCATGCTCAAACAATTCCCCTCGGATAGATGTGCCTTTTCGGTGGCCGAGTCCTGGATGGCCTTTACTCACCGCATGGGTAATTTCTAACTTTAGTACATTTCCTGATTCGCTCGTATCCACAAGATCTACACCCCTCAACTCCAATCCATTGTCTTCTGCTGCTTCTTTAATAGAGTCAGACAGTTCTTGCCCGATCTCGCATTCGTCTTTGATATTATCAGCGATCACGCTATCAACACCATATGGCGTTATATTTTGAATCGTAATGGAACCAGACAAGAGCACCACAGGAATTCCATGACGAGTAATCTTCCCTCCACAGCCCGACATCACTAACAACAAAAGTAAGACAGTCAATGCCATCTTCATAATGACCCTCCTTGAAAGATTGACTGATCTATGCATGAAAATGCGAAAAGGCCTGGCAAGTAGGACTGTTACCAGTCGTAAATAATTATTTCTCAGTCACCTTGGGGAACAATTACTGCGAATTAGCGCCATCCTTGGCCCAGTCCTGGCGGTTCCAGTTGGCTCTTTTCTCATGTCGCACGTCAGTACACAATCGACTAAAATACTCTATATAAATTCTGCCGGTGCATGGAATCTAGGGTCGGCAAGAATAGTTTCTCACGCTCACTTTGTACGGTTAACTCTCATGAATGTGCATGTGCAGAATAATGGGTCGACATAGCCATCATCTCACTTCCCCTTGAGTCCAAGAGTAGAAACAATCGTTTTGACATCAATGTGTTTTTCCATGTGATCAGCCCAACGGTCAAGAGCATGGGTTAATCTCGTCGAAACAGCTTCAGACATTTCCACGGCTAACGGAGAAAGTTTTTTTCGCAACCGCACTCGATTCAGCCATTCACGTCGAAATTCTGGCTGATCAAAAACTCCGTGAATATAGGTTCCCCATACTAATCCGTCGGCACGCATTGCTCCATCATCTCTTTCATCTGCTTGCCCTGAGGAAGACTGCGCGGCATTCGACAGAATCCGAAAACAGGGAAGAGCGCTCTTCCCTCTGCTAGTCAAACCCATGTGAATTTCATAGCCTTCAACCACATGTTGTTGATCCCACGCCCCAAAGCAAGTGCGAGCACGAACCTGTACTGTTTGCTTAGACGTCAGTAATTCTGTCTCCACTTCGAGTAATCCTAACCCTTTCGAGCAACCACCTGTCTCGACATGCTGCGGGTCAACGATCTTGTTCCCAAGCATCTGGAATCCCCCGCATATCCCGATGACTTCACCACCTCGCTTTCCTTGTTCTATAATAGCCTCGTTGAATTTTGCATTCTGAAGATACTTCAAATCTTCAATAGTGGTTTTACTTCCCGGCACAATGATCACATCCGCTCCATGGAGTTCGTTAGGAGACGCCACATAACGCAAAGCGACATCTGCTTCTGCAACAAGCTGATTGAAATCTGTGAAATTGCTCATGTGGGGCAATAACACGACCGCAACATTAACCGTCTCGCGCCCGAAAGGGGTCATACGAAATCGCTCAATGTCTACGCTATCTTCCTGATCTAATTCTAAGTCACGAAGATAGGGAACAACACCAAAAACTGGCACTCCCGTCCGTTCCTCGATAATCTTGATTCCATCGTCAAATAACGTCAGATCGCCACGGAATTTATTAATGACCACACCAATCACTCGCTTCCGTTCTTCTGGTGCCAAGAGATCCATGGTCCCAATAATCTGCGCGAACACACCACCTCGATCAATATCCGCCACAAGAATCACCGCCGCATCGGCCATCTCCGCCACTGGCCAATTCACGATGTCTCGATCTCGTAGAT
>JAJDBS010000147.1 GCA_029261235.1 Nitrospirales bacterium | reverse complement strand
CTTCAGAGATGGACCGCTTATCGGTAGAGTTCCTTGGATTATCCCATTGCTCCTGTGGGCTTTTCCCCTCCCTTCCTGGTCGTGTGATTCTCAACTCAATCCTCAAGCGTTTCAATCCATCGATTCAACCCACAACGATCTCCTCCCTAATGGCATGATGGCCATTCGCTATGCGGGAACAGGCATGGAAGTGTCTCCGCATGTCGGGGTGCACCGTGTCATGATGAATTTGCCGGGGCGAGAACTTGCCATCCCCGAAGCCCATGATCCTGAGTATCTTGTGGTAGAAGTCGATGGAACCATTGGATGGATGACCTATCTCGTCGCCGCCCATGCCCTGTTTTATGGGGTTGGCCAGGATAGCTTGGGTTTCCCGAAACGGATGTGGATTGATTCGGAGGAAGATGGTCTCAATGGGAATGAGCACTTGAATGGTCGGAGCGAATGACTGATGTCCAGGTCATCATCAAATGAGGTTTTTGCTAAAAAGAGATTTTTTTCTTAAGAGAGATTTGTCCAGTTACCGATGAGTGGCCCAAGCCCGTTCTTACTCTTTTGTGTCGTGTCAGTAGGCACACTTTGGCATAGGGACTGCTACTAGGTAGAACGTCCTTCAGGTATGACCTCCAGGGTGAAATCAATCAACGATTGATCTAGCTATTGATTGGGTGTTGGAGTCGTCTTACAATACGAGCTTCATCGTTACCAAGGAGGGTTCGATGTCAATAGAGCGCTGGTCTACCGACAGATGGCAGAATTTACTTCGAGCACTCTTCCGTCCTGAACACGTCGCGTTTTTCCCTCACAAGATTTTTCGATGGGATGCCGCTGGCATTTATCGGGATTGCTTCTTTCCGTTTACGTGCCAGCATTTGTTGGGCGGAGAAATCATTATAGGCAAATCGATGAAAGAGGTGCTGCCCAAGCAAGCGGGCCATAGTCTTAAAAGAGCTTTTGAGTTGACCCAACGTCGGGGACTGCCCCAAGACGTACAATGCATGCTTCCGTCTGGTGCCCAATCCTATGTCGCTTCGGTTCGGCTTTTTCCCTATGATTCAGAAGTGCTGGGTTTTGTCACGGACTATGATATGACTGGAAAACCCGCTGTTCATGTGGCCCCAGGTCATCCCGCCATCAGCTTTCTCGAGCGCCAGCCTGTCTTTTATCCAGTATCGACCACTTTCCACAGTAAAAATCCGACTAAACGTATCTCCTAAGTCATCAACTGGCAAGGGCGCATTGCCGCTCCGGTGAGAATCGAAGCTCTTCGGTCGGCAGAAGAATCCATTTCCTCTTCTGTCCCTCAAATTCCTAGTCCGATCAGTCGTTTTTCTAATTCTTTCTGAGTCCGTAGTTCAAAGTTTCAATAACGGAACTGTAGGACAAAGATCACAGTGAGAGGAGAAACTAGCAAGGTTCCTGGACCTCCTTTTGAGCGGCATGGTATTTCTATGATAGCCAACATCTATGATGTATTGACGTGAAGGAGAAGTCATGTACCAAGAAGAGCAATCGTTTAATCTACGGTTTTCGCTGGAGGCTCAATTTCCAGATGAATATGATGGTGAGGACGACGAGATGGTGTGGATCAAGAAATGGGAATCGCAGGTGAAGCCTGAAATTATCAAAAGTATATTTCAAACTCTTGAGCGGCATCCTGGTTGGACAGCACGGTTTCGAAATCGAGGGATGGCAGCGACGGATGAAATTGAAATTGTCATAGAGAAATCGTATTCAGACCCTTCACTCAATTAGACGCATGATGATTTCCGCCACGCGTATACAACAAGGTCTTCTCATAGGATTGATGTGTGTAGGGGGCGCCGTGTGGCACGCCCCAACTCAGGCACAAAATCTTACGTATACCCCTACGCCAAGTAATCCAGTTGGGCGAGCCCCGCAAGCCATTGCCACGGGCGATTTTAATGGTGATGGCTATGGGGATTTAGTGACTGCTAATGGTACATCGGATGATGTTTCAGTGCTCTTAGGGAATGGGAACGGAACGTTTCGATCGGCCGTGTCGTTTGGTGTTGGTAAAATTCCCTTGGCGTTGGTGGCTGAAGATATGGATAAGGACGGAGTCCTTGATTTGGTCCTAGCCTTGAGCGGGTCAGATCAAGTGGTGGTTCTTAAAGGTGACGGGAAGGGACTGTTTCAGGAATTGTCTAAACAGACGGCAGGGAAGGGGGCAACGTTCTTAGCAATCCATGATCTCAATGGAGATGGCTGGAGTGATGTGGTGGCCATCAACAGCGGTCGATTTGGTTCTTACCCCCCATTTAATCTTAGCCTTCTGATGAATGATGGAAAGGGGCGATTAGAGAAACCGTTGCCCTATGAAGACAAACGTGGGAAGGATCTGTTTCCCACCGGTGTGTTGGTTGGTGAATTTACGGGCGATGATCTGATAGATTTGGCCGTAACTTGGAGCCAACCAAGTTGGAGTTCTGCGAACGGCCTCGTCTCCATTTTGAAAAATTCTGGTGACGGTACCTTTCAAGTATTTCAGGATCTGAAGCCTGGTTTTACCTTGAGTGCGATTCAGGGGGCAGATATCGATCACAACGGACTCGTGGATGTGGTAGTCACGAGTTTATACGCTGATACGGTTCGTATTCTTTTGCAACAAAAGCCAGGTGTGTTTCGGATGTTAGATACCATGAAAGTGGGATTTGCCCCTGTTGGTGTGGAAATTCAGGATATCAATCAAGACGATGAATTAGATCTCGTTGTGGTTAATCGGGATTCCAATAGTCTCTCCCTTTTTGTTGGTGATGGAACTGGCTCATTTGCGACCGTCGGACATTTTGGTGTGGGAGCTACGCCTGCGGCTGTGGTGGTCCAGGATTTTGACCAGGATTACCTTCCCGACTTGGCCACAGCGAGCACCAATGTTGATGGGGTTTCGGTGTTGTTGAGTGGTGGAGGGGCTATTCCCTTACCCAGTATCAGTACCGATGCACTGCTCTTTGAGCAAGACGGGTCTTCCACTTCTTCACCTCAAGCGTCCATGCAGCCAGTTAGGTTTTCCAATATTGGTCTGGGTCTTCTTCGTATAGATCGCATTGAGATTTCAGGTACAAGCGCCGGTGCATTTACCATAATCGACAATACCTGTCAGGGGATCACGCTTCACACTGGAGAATCGTGTTCCATGCAGGTGGCTTATACCAGTCCAGATTCCGGAACGCATCATGCGATACTTATTATTCAAGACAATGCGAGTGGGAGCCCTCGTCGTGTCGTTTTAAAAGGTATGATCAAGGGGTAACTCTTTGCAGAAGTCTCCCATCCGATTCTCTATCCTTCCAGAATAAAATTTTAAGCTCAAGGGCAGCTCGTCGTTTTGGAAACTACAGAGAGAGAGTGATGGCGATACCTGACAATCATCAACACGGATCTTGGATTGGTATTGATATCGGAGGGACATTCACCGACTTTGTGGTCTATGCCTCGCATAGTCAATCTCTTCAGCGATTTAAGATCCTTTCCACTCCATCGAATCCTGCCGAAGCCGTTTTAGAAGGCTTGCTTCAACTCCCTCACCAGGTCAGCCGTCACATCGTGCATGGGTCGACAGTTGCGACGAATGCGATCCTAGAACGCAAAGGTGCGCGTACGGCGTTGATCACCACAAAAGGTTTTCGTGACGTGTTGTTGATCGGACGTCAGGACCGACCAGAGTTATACGATCTCTTCCCGTCTATTCCACCACCGTTGGTTCCGTGTGAATGGACGTTTGAGATCACAGAACGGTTGGATTATGAGGGGAACATCGTTACTCCTCTTAATGAAATCGAACTGGATGCGATCATTGAGGAATTAAAAGCTCAGAAGATTCAATCGGTGGCGGTCTCGTTTCTCTTCTCCTTTGTGAATCCCGCACATGAGCGATGGGTGACCAATCGGTTGCGTGCTGAAGGGTTCTTTGTGACGGCCTCTTCAGAAATCTTGCCAGAGTTTCGAGAATACGAGCGAACGAGTACGACGGTGGTGAATGCGTATGTCTCACCAGTATTAGACGCGTACCTTGGTCAGTTGGAGCGAGAGATGGCATCCACCGAGTTTCATATTCTGCAATCCAACGGAGGCCGTCTCTCGGTTACGCAAGCGCGAGGGCATGGGGTGCGTTCCATTCTTTCTGGACCAGCAGGTGGTGTGGTGGGTGCGCGATATCTCGCCGGGTTAGCAGGCTTTAACCGAATTCTGACATTTGATATGGGAGGAACGTCCACGGATGTGTCGCTGGTTCATGGAGATATTCATGTGACGTCGGAAGCTGAAGTCGGTGGTTGTCCCATTCGGGTGCCGGTTGTTGATATTCATACGGTGGGTTCGGGGGGAGGCTCGTTAGCAACAGTTGATGCAGGAGGCAATCTACGTGTTGGGCCACAAAGCGCGGGAGCCAACCCCGGTCCGGTGAGCTATGGACGCGGTGGCTGTATTCCGACAGTCACGGATGCACATGTGGTCTTGGGGCGATTGCCGACAGACGGGTTCTTGGGAGGAAAGATGGCCTTGGATCGTGATGCAGCAAACAGGGCTCTCGACGAATTAAGTGATCACATCTCTCTACCCACGGCATCCGGTTTGGAGAGTAGACACTGTCTTGCGTTAGGGATGATTCAAATTGCCAATGCCCATATGGAGCGAGCGCTGCGAGTCATTTCGGTGGAGCGGGGAGAAGACCCACGTGAGGCGGTATTGGTGTCCTTCGGAGGAGCGGGAGGGTTGCATGCCTGTGACTTGGCTAGATCCTTGGCCATTCCTCATGTGTTTATTCCCCCTATGGCGGCGACGCTGTCGGCCTTAGGCATGTTAGCAGCGGATGTGCAGTTGGATTATGTGCATACGGTGATGCTGCCGAATGATACGCCGTTTGAAATGCTTGAACAGCAGACAAAAGCCATGGTGAAGCAGAGCGAAGAGGATTTGCATAGAGAGGGTGTCTCTCCTGAACAAGCCGTCATTATTCGAACGGTGGATGTCCGATATATTGGACAAGCCTTTGATTTAAATGTGCCGCTCATGCCCCAGTTCCGAGAGGAATTTGATCGGGTGCATCAGGAGCGTTATGGCTATTGCCAAGAAGATGCGCCAATTGAAATCGTGAATGTGCGCGTCCGCGCAATTGGTCGCGTTACCCCTCCATCGATCCTTAAAGTTCCGTTAGGGGCTGCTGATGCGACAGCAGCCAGGGGGGAGGAGCGTCCGGTTGTCGTGAGCCAGGGCATTCAAGGGGTTCCACATTATTGGGGCGATCGTCTGCGTCCAGGTCATGAAATCTCCGGACCAGCCATTCTCGTCTTGGATGATACAACTGTGTATATCGGGCCTGCTGACCATGCCAGAATTGATTCCTATTTGAATATTCTTATTCAGGTTGGAGCTTCCAATGACTGATCCTATTCGCACAGAAATCATGAAACATCGCTTGGTGTCCGTAGCAGAGGAAATGGGCGCTCGTTTGCAACGAGCTGCCTTCTCTCCGAACATTAAAGAGCGGTGCGATTTTTCCTGTGCAGTCTTTGATGCGTCAGGAAATCTTGTGGCCCAGGCAGCTCATATTCCGGTGCATTTGGGTGCTATGCCCCTTTCTGTGCAAGCATGTCTCGAATCCCTGAGCTTTGCGCCTGGGGATGTCGCGATAGTGAATGATCCCTACCGTGGTGGCACACATTTGCCAGACATAACAGTGGTCTCTCCAATTTTTGTGGAAGAGGAATCAAAACCATTTCTTTTGGGTTTCGTGGCTAATCGAGCGCATCATGCCGATATCGGAGGGATGTCAGCCGGGTCGATGCCACTCTCCCAAGAGATCTTTCAAGAAGGCTTGATCATTCCTCCCGTGAAGTTGATGGCGGGGGGGAAGAAAAATGACGATGTGTGGCGATTACTCATGGCGAATGTTCGCACACCCGAAGAACGTTCAGGAGACTTGCAAGCTCAACTGGCAGCCAATCACATTGGCATTGCGAGAATGCAGGGAATGGGGGCTCGATTTGGCTTCCAATCACTTGCGGCAGATATGGACGCCTTACTTCAGTATAGCGAGCGCATGACTGGTCGACTCATTGGCCAGTTGCCCAATGGCTGTTACCGATTTGAAGATGCACTGGATAACGACGGGTTCTCTCCAGGGCCTGCAGTGATTCGTGTATCGATCACGATTGAAGGGGAGCACGTCACCGTCGATTTCTCAGGAACTGATCGACAACGGCCCGGTAGCATCAATGCGGTCTATCCGGTGACCTTGTCGGCCGTGGCTTATGTCTTTCGGTGTGTGCTCGGATTGGATATTCCAGCCAATAGTGGATGTTTGCGTCCCATTCATATTATTGCGCCGGAAGGCACGTTGGTGAATGCGAGTCGTCCAGCCGCTGTCGCTGCCGGGAATGTTGAAACCTCTCAGCGAATTGTCGATGTCTTGTTGGGGACGTTAGCCCAAGCCTGCCCAAATCGTATTCCTGCTGCCAGCCAAGGTACCATGAATAATCTGACAATCGGTGGTTGGGATCAACGCAATGGCCGACCATTTGCCTATTACGAAACCATAGGCGGTGGCATGGGTGCGGGTCCTCATACAGATGGAGCGAGTGGGCGCCACTCACACATGACTAACACCCTCAACACGCCAGTGGAAGCTTTAGAATATGCCTATCCTTTTAGAATCGCTCAATATGCATTGCGTGAAGGATCTGGAGGGAAAGGGCAGCATCAAGGAGGGGATGGACTCATCCGAACCTATCAATTTCTTCAGCCCGCTGAAATCGTTCTGCTGTCAGACCGACGTATCACAAAACCTTATGGCTTAGGCGGTGGCGAGCCAGGAGATCCAGGTCGTAATACCATCAAACAATCGGGTGCTGAAAAAGAAGTGCCAGGGAAATGTTCATTGGCAGTGAAAGCAGGTGATGAGCTCATCATTGAAACCCCAGGCGGCGGTGGGTACAAGAAATTTTAAAGCCTTCATATGAGAGATAATCACGGAAAGGAAATTTTGAAAAATAGAAACCATTGCCCCGGTAAATTTGCGATAGCGTAGGAATGCTTGTGTAACATTTTTCTCTAGATCTTCATCCCTTAAAAACTCTCCCATCTATCAAAACCTTCCCGACCTGTTTACTTAAGCAAGCCTCTTTGTCTTTCATGTAGTGAGTTTTCAAAGCTTCCTCCTGTTTGAGAAGCCTTTTGAAAGGTCGCGTATCTCTTTGGATAACTTCTCGTATCTTATTAGATACGTGGTGGAGTGGTTTAATTGATCGAGGTCCCGTCCCGTGCCGAATTACGTAGGCGAAAAGTACTGATTCATTGACATTTCTTGGTTGGTCAATGGAACACATGTTTATGGCCTACTGATTGCACTGTGGGAACTATCTGCAATGAGAAAGAGTGTAAACGATCACTCTTCATCGCTGTATTCGATTTTGGTACTGGCGCATTCCAAAGAGAGCAATCACGAATCATGACATATTGGAAAGTTATTGGATGATGGAATTTGATCTGTGGAATAACTGGATGGCGATGGCGATGATGACGCCAGCCCTTTGGGCGGTGTCATGCATCATTGATGTGTGTTTTGTCGGCGAGCGTATCTTTCGTTATCCATCAGATGGTCCCATCAT
>JAJDBS010000146.1 GCA_029261235.1 Nitrospirales bacterium | reverse complement strand
TGGGCGCATCAGCACCACCAGTGACGCCTCAGGGCGCCTCGTGGTGCCGCAAAATAAATACGCCACGCAAAACAAAAAACAGAAGAGGAGCTGGGCTGTCGCGTCTACTGCAGCGTTGAAATGCTTGGGCAGGGGAGTTTTTACACAGCCTGGACCAAAAGTGGACGTATTTATTTTTTCAGATATATTTACTATCAATGCGTAATTGACTAGATATAATGTCAGGAATACAGACATACACAAGGAGAACGTCAATGAACAAACTGACTATCACAAGGAACGATGGGGTCGCGAATGTTGCTATTGATAACCCGCCTGCGAACATTTTGACCATTGATTTGATTCACGAAGTCAATGCATTCGTCCTTTCCCTCCAAGACGAGCGGGATATCAACGTCGTGGTGTTTACATCATGGAATGAGAAGTTTTTCTCGGCTCACCTGGACCTGAATCTCATTAATGGCACGCAAGAAGGGCAAGCAGGATGTATTGAGTTTATTGAGATGATCAAAAACATCAAGGCCATGAAGCAACTGTCCATTGCGTTCGTGGATGGCATTGCCCGCGGGGGCGGCAATGAATTTGTGATGGCCTGTGACTTGGCATATGGTACCGAGAATGCCGCATTTGCTCAGCCTGAGTTGAATGTGAATATTCCTACAGGAGGACAAGGCGGAGTCCAATTTGCCCGTCGCATGGGCAAAGGGAAGGCGCTTCAAGCACTGCTGGTTGGCAACGACTTTACGGCACAACAAGCTGAAGCGCTCAATATTATTACGCAGTTCATTCCCAAGGCGGAGGCAGAAGCATTTCTTAACCAACTCCTCTTGGTCACTGGAAAATTAGAACTTCGCGATATCGGCATGTATAAAGATATCATCGCGGCTTCTATTCAAGATGAAGCTGCCGGGGTCGCACTCGAGCTACGACACTTCTTTGAGCGTGCCAAAGAGGCAAAAACGAAAGCCATTATCGCGGCTTTTTTGAAACATGGTGGCCAGACCGAGCGAGAAGCTAATGACTTTCAGGGTGTCTTTGCTGATACCGCTGCAGAACTTGCCGGATAGGCCCCGCGGAAAAATATTCATCTACATTGGAACGATCAACATATGAAGATTATCTTATTGGGCGCCAGCGGGATCATTGGCCGTGAAATTGACCGGGGACTATCTCAGAAGCATGAGATTGTGCGCGCTGGGCGGAATGGAGACGTGAAGGTAGATTATACGGACACCACGTCTGTCAACGCGATGTTTGAACAGATTGGAAAATTTGATGCCCTCGTGGCCGTTGTTGGCGGGGACAGCACGTTCAAACCCTATGATCAACTGACTGATGACGATTTTAATGTTGGATTCCAACGAAAATTTCTGGCCCAAATCAACTTGGTACGAATTGGGACACCATATGCCAATGATTCCGCTTCATTTACCTTATCCAGTGGATATCTCAGCGACTATCCGAATCCAGCCAGTGCAGCCACGGGTCCCTTTAATGCCGCCGTCGATTCTTTTGTTCGGACCGTGGGGCCAATGTTGCCGAGGGGATTGCGCCTCAATGTTGTTAGCCCGGCTCCAGTTGTCTCCCTTGAAGAGGCTGGTCGTGGAGTTGTCACCGCTGGCCAGGCGGCAGTCGGGTACATGACAAGTCTTGAAGGGACGATGAATGGGGAGGTGATACGTATGTGGGGTGGCCTTGAAAATGAGCCGCGCGGTTAATCATACCAGCCTCCTTTGTAGGCTTGTGGCCGAACTCTACTGAACAGTGTAAATGATTGCCACAGAGTCTATTGCCGGGCGGTAAATTTCAGAGTTCGACCCATTACCAGACGCTCAAGACAAAGGCCGCTGGCGCCCATTTGGGCGTCTGGCGAACCGCTTTCTTACCTACTCAAAGCTCATGCTCCTTCACAATGAATGCCGACGATTGAGAGTGATCGATAAAATTCCCCTCATCTTCTAGGAGTGCGGCACTTAATTTCTGCCCCTCTGGTGAATTCATTGCCTCCATCAGATCGTCTTCTGATTCAAACCACACCTCCGCGACGCCATCATATTCTGGCAACATGCCTCTCGAAGTCCTGAGGCCTTCGTTTAACGGGGTATCGACTGTAAGCGATTGCACATATTTTTTAGCCCTCAACACGGCAGCATTTTTCATGAAAAACGGGCCATGTTTATTATTCCAATAATCTTGAAACTGCTCGCGAGTCATATCTGGGTGCCGGCGTAAACACATCACAAATTTGATCATGTCACTATCCTCCTTTGATGGTTCTGATTACCCTGAACATACTGTTCCATTCGTGACAGCGAAGGCTCTAGGACTTGCGGTTGTCGTTGTTTCACTCGATGCACTGGAGGATCGCGTCGATCGTATCTATCCCAATGCTACACAAGCTTTCCTCAGTGTTCATTATGTGGACGGCACGTTCAGCATGATAGTCTGTTGGCACGAGTGTAGAGAAATGCCGCCGAATTTTCTAGATATATACTCATTATTTTCGGGCAACTCAATAAGCTCTATTGGCCGTACTCTGTGAACAACGTAAACGATTGTCAAAGAGTCTATCGCCGGGCAGCCAATTTCGAGTACGACCCAAAGCGGACATACCGCTACAGAAGGAACTCGCTAATAATCCCATGAAAGATTATATTTCAAAACTAGAAGTTGTAGGTGTTGATTCTGACGGCGAAAGATTTAATAGTATTGCAATGGTCGGGAAACCTTAGGCTCTTGATGGGAAATATGAAGAATGGGCTTGCCCAATCTTGCTAGAGGCTTTGCATAAGAGTTGACCTGATACACATGGTATCGACTCTTTTCAGGCGTCATGCTTGGCTTTGAACTTGATAATTGATTTGCTAAAAGGTTTTAAGGAAAAAGGAGGGAAGTTGAAGCTTAGGACTGATGAAGATTTCCCATTCGAAGCATAGGGCTTTGACTACATCCTTCGTGTCCGCTTTTGTGTGGAAACGACCCAAATCCGACATAGATTCAGTAGGGCATCCCCAAATGTAGAGAAAACCCCCGGCTTGCCATGCGAGCTTTGCGTCTGAAGACGTTGATAAAAAATGGAGCAAAAATAGATGAAATCTCACAGGGATCACAAATGGACACCTCTGAAAACCAGGATTTTTTTCGTGCGGGCAAGAAATCCGCGGGCGCAAAACCACAGTGTATAGGCGCATACACGAGGATTTGAGCACGTGGCTGACGCAGCCATCGCGGAAAAAGAAGGTTTTTAGAGGTGCCCAAATAAGGAATGTGAAGATATGAAAGTTGTAAACGGGCAAGTTGCACTCAGCGCTTCTGACCTTGTTGGGTATCTCAATTGCCACCATTTGAGTGCGCTTGATCTTGATGTTGTACAAGGACATCGAGAAAAGTCACAACAGTACGATCCTCTTTTGGAGCTTTTGAAGGAAAGAGGGAATCAACACGAACAAGCGTATTTGGAGCATCTGCAAAATGGTGGGTTTCAATATGTATGCATTGATGGCGTTGATATCTCCGATGTCAGTGTACACGCGACGCTCGAGGCGATGAAAAGCGGCGTTCAAATTATTGTGCAAGCCGCCCTTCGGGCGAATGGTCTGGTTGGCCGAGCAGATATCCTGCGGCGTGTAGAAAAGCCCAGTAGGCTTGGTGATTGGTCGTATGAAATTATCGACACAAAGCTTTCTCGGGAAACAAAAGGCGGTAGCATCTTGCAGCTTTGTCTCTATGCAGATTTACTTTCTGACGTTCAAGGGTTTCCGTCTGAGCATATCTATATCGTCGCGCCCTGGTCTGATTATGAGCTTCAAACGTTCCGCTTTCATGACTATGCGGCTTACTACAGAAAAGTGAAAGCTCAAGCTCTAGGTGCCGTCGTGAATGACGACTTGGGTGACACGTACCCTGAACCTACATCACATTGTGATATTTGTCGCTGGAGAAGCGACTGCGATGCCAGGCGTCGTGATGACGATCATCTATGCCTTGTTGCCAATATCTCGAAAAACCAAATTTCTGAGCTGAATAGAAATGGTATTGCGAACGTGAAAGCACTCGCCGAATTACCCGAGGTCATTCCTTTTACGCCGCAAAAAGCCTCTGTTCTTACCTATGTGAAATCAAGAGATCAGGCGAACGTTCAGGTTCGGGCGCGAGAGTCCGGCGAGCTGACATACGACATCAAAGAAATTGTTCCGAAAGTGGGGTTCTCCGCTTTACCTGAACCGTCGGCTGGAGATGTGTTTTTTGATATTGAGAGTGATCCTTTTGTCGGTGAGCATGGCCTTGAATACCTCTTAGGGTATGCCTATTTTGAAAATGAGGAGCGTGTGTATAGAAGTCTTTGGGGGTTTGATCGCGATGAAGAGAAAGCGATATTCGAGCAGTTTATGGATGACATCACTGCAAGACGTGAAATATATCCCGATATGCATATTTATCACTTCACACCATACGAACCTGCTGCTCTCAAGCGCCTTATGGGGAGATATGCCTCAAGGGAAGATGAGGTCGATCATCTCCTGCTTGGCGAGGTGTTCGTTGATCTTCTTCGTGTTGTACGAAACGCAATGTATGCAGGAGTCGAGAGTTATTCCATCAAGAAATTAGAACCATTTTTTGGTTTTCAACGAAAGATCGTGCTGCATGATGCTAATGTTGCGCTTACCACATTGACGTCTTGTATCGAACTCAATGATAGCAAGCGTATTGACGACGTCACCAAACACGTTGTTGAAGAATCTAACGCTGACGACTGCTTTGCGACGCATGCCCTTAGAGACTGGCTTGAAACGTTAAGGGGCGACCTCATTGTAGGAGGGCAAAAAATACCAAGGCCGCTCATACCAGAACTCGCACCTCAAGAAGAGATCAATGAAAGAGCTCACAAGGTTCAGGCGCTTATTGAAACGCTTACTCATGATGTGCCCGTCGATCGGGTGGAGCGGTCTGAAGCGCAACATGCGCGATGGCTGCTTGCCTATCTTCTTGACTGGCATCGTCGTGAAGAAAAGGCTGTTTGGTGGGAATTTTTTAGGCTGATGGATTTGACGCCGGATGATCTTGTCTCTGAAAAAGCAGCGATTGCAGGGCTTTATTTTTTGGAAACGGTTGAGAGTACAAAGACGGGGATTCCAACAGACCGATACGCTTTCGAGCAGCAAGACACCGACGTCAAAGAAGGTGACAAGCTCATTCAAAATGGCGGAGAGACCTTTGGTACGGCTGCGGCTATTTGTAAAGATAGACGTACGATTGATATCAAGAAATCTAAGAAAACAAAAGATATCCATCCTGAGGCCGTGTATTCACATCTGGTTATTCGGACAAACGAACAAGCAGATTCAATCATGCGCATTGCTGAATATGTTGCCGAACATGGCATTGAAGGTGCTGGGGAATATCTTTCAGCGCGTGAATTACTACTGAGAAAGCTACCCGACATTTGTGGTCACTCGATGAGTGAACCTGGCGAAACGATTCTTCAATCCGCCTTAAGGGTTGCTCATACTATTTGCTCCGGTGTATTGCCAATACAAGGGCCGCCAGGGACAGGAAAGTCGTATGCCGGCGCAAGAATGATCTGCGCTCTTGTCAAACAAGGCAAAAAAGTTGGTATCACGGCGAATAGCCACAAAGTGATTAGAAACCTTATTGATAAAGTGATCGAGGCGGTAAACGAAGACGGCCTCGATCTCACTATTATCCAAAAGTCGAAAGATCAAGAGCCGGATCAAAACATGTTGATCTTTGCCAGAAATAATGATGAAGTTTTTTCTGCTCTTTCTTCTGGCACTGCGCACGTGGCTGGAGGCACACATTTTCTTTGGAGCAGAGCAGATGCAGTAGCCACGCTAGATGTTCTGTTTATTGATGAAGCGGCGCAGATAGCATTGGCAAATGTTTTAGCCGTTTGCCCGGCAGCCAAGTCGGTTGTTTTATTGGGTGATCCTCAGCAGTTAGATCAACCGACACAGGGATCTCACCCAGACGGAACAGGCGGTTCATCTTTAGATCACATTCTTGGAGGAGCGCAGACAATCAGTCCTGAGCAAGGATTATTCTTGAAGGACTCTTGGAGGCTTCATCCTGATGTTTGCGCCTTTCATTCCGAGCTTTTTTACGATTCAAAACTTCATTCCGTGGGCGGATGTGAGAGGCAGATCATTCAATCTGAAAGTGCTTTTGCAGGCGCTGGATTGCGATATTGCCCTGTCGATCATTCAGGGAATACCAGTTCATCTATCGAAGAAGCTGAGGCTATTCAACAAATTGTACAAGCAATTTTATCATCCAATGCCACATGGATAGATCGAGACGGCGTGGTGCGTCCTGTTTCTTTGGATGATATTTTGATTATTGCCCCCTACAATGCTCAGGTGTTCGAAATACAGCAGCGTCTCCAAGATGCTCGTGTAGGAACCGTCGATAAATTTCAAGGACAAGAAGCCCCGATTGCCATATATTCTATGGCGACTTCGTCTTATGAAGATTGCCCAAGAGGGATGGAGTTTTTGTACAGCGGAAATAGACTCAATGTTGCGATTTCCCGCGCTCAGTGTCTGGCCATGCTTGTGGCCTCGCCACAGGTGTTTGAAGCTGAATGTAAAACGCCTCGCCAAATGCAACTCGCCAATGCTTTTTGTCGATATTTAGAAATGGCGGAATCCATTACATTATGAAGTGTACGTGAAGTACCCGCTTTTGACCCAGAGTGTGTGAAAACTCCGTATGAAATTTGGATCTAAAATTTTAGCCTCCGAGGATCGCATGTATGCCACAATTTTGTCTAAGCAAGGAGTGAGGCGCCTCCTGAATCCAGAAAATTCCGAGTTTTTAGACACTCTGGGCCCAGGCTGTGTGAAAACTCGCGAAGCGAGTATACTGCACCTTTCGAACGGAGGTGTCTGTGATGAGCGGATTTATTCAAGGCGACGATCGCCACCAAGCGACGTTGTTTCCCGAACGATTGGATGATTTCATCGCC
>JAJDBS010000145.1 GCA_029261235.1 Nitrospirales bacterium | reverse complement strand
AGACCCCCAGGGCGATGTGGGCGCGCCCGACGCGCGTCTTCGTCGGGGTGTCCTTTCGCTGAGTCTGCGAAGCCCTGCGGAACACCCTGACAACCGGACATTCTGATGGGCGGTTGTCAGGGTGTGTAGGCCATGCGGAAGGCCCTGACGAAGACGCGCTGGGTGAATGGGCCTGTGACGGAGCGTGCAGCGGAGTCACAGGCCCAGAGGGCGGCCCTCGCCATGACTGGACGTCCAGGGAGGTCATGGCGTCGTAACACTGCGTAAACACTGGTGAATGCCAGTTTTTATGTATATGGCGCTGTGCCACAATCGAGGGCACAGCGCCCCGCCAAATCCTGCCCGCGACACCACGGTGTGAGCGGCACATACTCTTGCATGTTTCTTGACATATTTCTCTACAATTCTGTAACATATTATGTAGCATTAGCAAAAATGCGAGAAATATGCAAGAAACGAAGACATGCATGTGCAAGATAATCGCACCCATGGACAGGCGAGCCAGGAGGGGAACCCACGCTCATGAATGACTGGATCGCGCGCGTCGCGGTGCGGTTCCTGGAACTTGTTCAGGCGTGGGCTGATCCCTGGTATTGGGTCGTCTTGGCGAGCATCCTCTTTATGCTTGGGCTCATCGGCGCAAGCCCCACACAGATTCCTCAACACGAAAAAGACGTCACCCACACCGCTCGGCTGGCCGCCTATCTGCGCCTGGTGAGCCTCAAGTTACTCATCGTGTTCGGGCTCCTCGTGCCAGCGCTGATCGCGGGAGCGGGATACATCAGTCAGCCCACGAAATTCCCGGCCTTTCTGGCCAACATGCAGACCTTTTTTTGGGAAGGGTTTGTGGCGGTCTTAGGCTTTCCCCTCATCGGCTATACCTTCGGCTGGCTCCTCTCGGTGGTGCATGCACGGGTGATGATCCCGAAAATTTCCGCACTCAAACGGCGGTTTCGGGTGCGGCAATCCGGCGATGAATTGAGTGATATTCGGGTCGAAACAAGAGGGAAACAGGCCAAGACTTTTGACCCGAGACGGTACTATCAGGAGGGAAACATCTTCTTTGGATTGGACGAACATGGCAAAGAAATTCGAGTGAATGAGGCCACCTGGAAGGTCCAACATCAACGCTATATCGGACCCACACAGACCGGAAAAGGTGTCCTGATTGGCGTCCAATTAGACCAGGCGATCCGGAAGAATCACACCGTCATTTTCATCGATCCCAAGCCCGACCCCTATGGATTTTCTATCATGAAACAGGCATGTCTGGAGACCAACCGCGAGCTGGTGGCGCTCGATCTCAATGACGAACAAGTCTTTCCCTTGAAGTATGATCTGTTTGCTGGAGGGTCGTATCGAGATCGCCTCGGACGGGTGATTGCGTGCGCGAAATTGGCCTCAACCGGGAATGAAAGTGATTACTATCACCGCAAAGAACGGGCAGTCCTCAATGACGTGTTTCCGAAAGAATCGATCACCCTTCGTGCGCTCTTAGGCCTCTTAGAAGAGGAGGACGTGCGCGAGAAAACCGGGACCAGTTGTGCGGTGCTGCGGGAGCTACTCCACGTCCAAAGCCTGGATGTCCAGGACGGAGACGAGACACTCAATCTCGCCAATATTTTGCAGGACAATCAGGTCCTCTATGTACGTTCCTCACTCCATGATGCAGTGGTGAAAACCGCCACAACGATGCTCATCACAGAACTCATTCAAGAAACGATGCGACTGAAAACGGAGCGGAATTCCCATGTCTTTGTGGTCATCGATGAGATCGCCTTTTTGATCACCGAAACCATTGCGGATGCGCTGGCGACGCTCACGAGTTTTGATGCGCATCTGTGTCTCGCCTATCAATCAGAAGGCGACTTATTGAATGGACATGACACCAAAATTAACTGGAAGGCGATTGCTCAGCGGGTAAAAACCAACTCCAAAATTCATCTGTATTATCGAGCAGAAGAATTCGATACGGCCCAAATCATGGCTGATAAATCTGGCACGCACATTAAGGCGGTCACCCGAGCCCAACGGGTCTCGGCCGGACGCCATTTAGAGGAAACTTGGGGCGCTGAACGCGATATTCATGGGGTCGAAGAAGCCTTCATTCATCCCAATGTGGCGATGACGTTACCCGAACGCGTGGGGGTGTTGTTTCAACCCGCACACACCGCCAAAATCCTCTATACCGCGTGGGTGCCGGTAGAGGTCTATCCCACGCCGATTCTGCCAAAACTTGCTCCCTCAACCCTGCGTCCCATCACCGCGACACGTCCACTCAACACCCAGACCGTGCCACCCCAACCCAGTCAACACAGCATTACCGGAAACCTCCACCCCTTGCCACAGGATTCGTTACCGACAAAACCCGAAGCCTAAATAGGTCGACACAGAAAAAAGCATTGTCTCCATACAGGCACTCGGGTACGATACAGGCATCTATGCCCACGAAGCCGCCCGAACCCATCAAAATTTTAGAAAAAGACCTCAAGCCTCTCCTGGCTTCCTCCCCGCCGATAACGTTTCACATTATGAAAGCTGACACTGGCGGGTTTTTTATTGAATTCACCCATCACAAGAAGAAATATATCCCCATCACCGCCCGAGGCCATGTGCGAATATTTTTGGATGCCAGCCGCCTCATTACCTGGGCCGAAACCATTGGCGTCGCCCGCGTCATCTTGGATATCACGTTTGACCAATCCCCAACAAAGACCTAACCCCTAGCCCACCGCCCCACACCAGAAAAACGCGAAGTCTCAGAGCACGGCCCTGATACAAAAACATGTCTCAATTAACCCTCCAGAGCCCGTTCTTGGAACGTTGCCTTCTGCGCGTTCTGCTCGAATTTGGCCCCTTTATCAGTGCATCAACCGCCTCTTAACACTCTGGTCCTCCTCTTGCGTGTGTCTACCTTTTTAAGCCGCATTCGTGGATAGCCGCCATAGAGAAAAGCCCGTGTTCCCCAATTTTGAGCAGCTGACTCTTAATCAGCGGGTCGTAAGTTCGATCCCTACACGGCCCACCAATTAAATCAACGACTTAGGTCGTTCCTGCCAAGACCCCGTTTGGGGAAAAACCTGTTTTAAACCTGTTTCTGGGAAGTGGGCTGGACTCTTTTCTCCTTTAATCTTAATCTAACTGAATTCTGTATTCGCTTAGATGGCGTTGCGAAAGAAAGCACTAAGGAATGAGCAGCCATTTGGAGGCAATCAAATGATACATTTAGTTGCTCAATAGACCTTTCGATTAACTGCCCGCTTATACTTAAAAGAGAACCCATTAAAACAAAATGTACCTAGTAGAGTTGCTTGGCGATATTTAATAAATTGCGTACAAGAGTGGGTAATTGTTGATGAGAAATACAAGAAAAGAATACAGCCCTGCTCAGAATGCTGCGCTAGTCTCCCAAGTAAATAGATTATGTCCATTATGCTTAGAGCCTCTTTTCTATAAAAAGAAGGGGATGTCATATAAGGAATATGAAATTGCTCATATATACCCTGTAAATCCGAAACCAAGTGAAATTGCCCTGTTGGCTCGAGAGGAGAGACTCAGTGAGGATGTAAACGATGAAAATAATGTCATCCCCTTGTGCAAGACATGTCATGGAAAGTTTGATAAACCCCGAACTGTTGAAGAATATAGGCATCTTTTTCAATTGAAAAAGAATTTATTGGACCGCAGCGGGCAGGAAGAATTGTGGAAGCGTTATGAAATTGAAAAAGAAATTTTTGCAATTATTGATGCTATATATCATGACCCACAAATGGCAGTTGATTCAGAAATTGTATTTTCCCCTAAAAAAATAGATGACAAGTTAGATGGCAGTGTATCTCGGCCAACTCAATCAAAAATTAAAAATAATGTAAGAGAATATTACGTGTTTTTAAAAGATCAATTTTCTTCCCTAAATCAATCGAATGATGACCTTTCTGATTTAATTTCGTTGCAGATTAAAACTTACTACTTAAAACAAAAAGGAATGGGATTCAGTCAGCAGGTCATTTTTGAAAATATTGTTTCTTGGATTAACGCTAAGACAAACCCAAGAACGTTAGATGCTGCGGAGATACTTGTGTCCTTTTTCGTTCAAAATTGTGAGGTATTTGAATGATTATACCGAATAAGTTTTCTTCGCTCGATGAGTCAATTTTAGGGAAAGCAAGCCATCTTCTTCTTGATGACGTAACGGAAATAACAGTGTCGGATCTCATGGAAATGAGGGTTGGTAAATTCAACGATGTCGGTGAATTCATTCTTGCGTTGGATGTGCTGTACGTTCTTGAAAAAATTGAGTTAGATATTAATAAAAGGGTTGTCCGATATGTTGGTTGAATTGCAGTGTGACAAATTTAGAGAAAAGAAGATTTCCTTTCATGAGAGATTAAATGTTGTATTAGGTGACAATGTGGCCACCAACTCAATTGGTAAGTCAACTTTACTAATGATAGTAGATTATGTGTTTGGCGGTGACAGCCTTTTGGAACATAATAGCGATGTTATAGAGGAACTCGGGCATCATGATTATCTGTTTAAACTTATCTTTCAGTCAAAACCGTATTACTTTAAGCGAGGCACCTTTAAACCAGATCTTGTTTTCAAATGCAATGAAGCTTATGAAGAAGATGATCCCATAACAATAGATGAGTACAAGGCACTCCTAAAGAAGGCTTATTTATTGGAGGATTTTGATCTAACATTCAGATCCTTTGTTTCGTTGTTTTCGCGAGTCTGGGGAAAAGAGAATTTAGATGTAAATCAACCGCTTCATAGCTTTAAAAAGCAGCGTTCATCTGACTGCATAGAGAATATTTTAAAAATATACAGAAAATATGAAACAATTCGAATTTTATCTGATAGGTTCAAGAATCTCAGTGAAGAGAAATTGACTATAGGAAAAGCGTTTAAACAAAACTTGATACCAAAAGTCTCAAAACAAAAATACAGAGAAAATATCAAAAGTATCTATGGCATAGACCAAGAAATTGAAGACATTAAAAGAAATTTAGGAAAATATGCTATCAATATCAGGGAAATTGTAAATCGTGAAATTTTAGAATTAAAAATTAGGAAAGATAAATTATTATCTGAAAAAATCAGCGTAGATAGTCGCTTGATTAGGGTCAGGGATGACTTATCAAAAAATAAACATATTAAAAGTAAAACTTTCGCAAAGTTATTAAAATTTTTCCCGGACATTAATGTAGCTAGAGTTTCTGAAGTTGAGGGCTTTCATTCAGAAATATCTAATATTCTTAAGAGTGAGTTACGAGAGAGTGAAAGGGATCTATCCGAAACCTTAGAGTCGATTAATGCGGAAATACATGATATTGATATTCATATTTCTTCAGTACTATCTAACGTCGAAAACCCGAGCGCAATAATTGATCGAGTGCATGGTCTCGCAAGTACTTATACGAGTACATCCTCAGAGATCCAGTATTTTGAAACTGATGAGCGTGTTAAAAGTGAACACAGGGAAGTAAAGGATGCATTGACTATCGAAAAACTTAGAGTTCTCAAGCTAGTTGAAGATGTCATAAATGACAAGACAAGAAAGTATGTCAGCATGATATACAGTGAAGACAGGCGGAGTCCGACTCTTTCTTTGGGACAAAATAGTTACACCTTTAAAGCCATTGAAGACACTGGAACGGGCAAAGCCTATTCCAATCTAATTTTATTAGATCTCGCAATTCTTGAGGCTACCAAACTACCGTTTGTAATTCACGATTCTGTGCTTTTTAAAAACATTGAGAATGAAGCTGTGGCAAAACTGGTTGACCTGTATGAATCAATTGGCAAGCAGTCCTTTATAGCAATTGACGAAGTTAATAAGTATGGGAAAAAAGCAGAAGAGAAATTGCTGAAGCAGAAGGTTATGCAGCTTACCAATTCAAATGTTCTCTATATAAAAGATTGGCGAAAATAATCATATATTTACTTGAAATTTGAATGGCTGCTTTTAGGTGTGAGTTCAACTGGTCGCTGCAACACATGCCTGAAATTTCTCTGCTGGTACTTCGACTTCTAATGTTTTTCTCGGGCGTTCGTTCACTGCCGCGTTATTCAGCTGGGCTTGTGTATCGATGGATAAATCGATGCCCTTTGGCAAGTACTGTCTGATCAGCCGGTTCGTATTCTCATTGAAGCCACGCTGCCATTGATCCCAAATATCCGCCCGCTGTGCGGCGCTAAAGTAGATTCGGGTTCTGTGTTTCATCCGTGACACTCCATCTTGAGTAGATAGGATAAAGTGTTGCGTTGATCAATTGAACTCACACCTTCTCATTCTGGCGATACCAGCACTAACTTAGCCGATCCCCTATCATAGGAATAATCGCTGATATTTCCTTCTCTAATCTTCTGAACAACATTATCAATGATAAACAACGGCACCAAAAACCACTCTTTTGGGATTACTGGATTTCCAAAACGATCATTGATTTGAATGTCCAGCTTGGCGTCATCAAAGAACTTATGGAGAATATGCTCAAGCTTGGAGCGGTTTATGTTGTAAAGTTCATAGGTTGCGACAACTTCAACATCCGCCATCAAATATGTGGGGTCGAGCTTGGCATTAGTTATACGCCTTTCAACGCTTCCTCCCGTGACACCGATTTTGTGAATAATGTCCCTATTCTCTTCTATTATTGGATGGTCAGACCTGCTTCGCAAAACATAAATCGTTCCGCTCGCGAAGTCTTCATCGTTGGTTTCACTTGAAAACAGTGAACCTAATGATTTTCCGGTAATTCTTCTTCCTGATTCATCTTTATTGAGCGCTCTCTGCAAGGACCGTAAAAGAATATCGCTTTCTGTACCATTATCGTAAATAACACGTAAACGACTGTCCTTACGGTCATAATCGGTAATAAATTCTTCACCAATCGCGGCTACATAGACTTTTTGACCGGATAAGATAAAAAGATTTCCCTGACGCACGTCGGCATTATCCCTGAATGGTCGCATTTCACGAACGCCACTTTTCAACTCTTCTTGAACAGCGTCAAATATTGGCTTAAAAATTTCAAAATCTTTACAAGGCATTCGGGATGCGACTTCCTCATTAGCTCTTACTTCCGCACGCGATTTTACGTGCTTGAGAAAAGTTACATCGCCTTCCTTTGGTGATTCAACGCCAAGCTCCGCAAGCAACTCTTCGTCGCTGCCATATTCTGCCTGAGATTCTGCGACAAACGAAGCATCGTTGAGAAGTCCTTGATAATCTAAACCTTGAACCAGATTGCGGCATTCTTCTTTCGAACGGATTTGATCGAGCCTTGTTGCATATAATCGTTCAAAAATATCCCTTTCCTCACCATGCGCTGGAGCGCGTCCTTTCAGCTCTACGAAACGTTGTATTTCTTCAAACCCTGAGACAACCCGTTCATCGCGAGGAGAGGAAGTAGGATTTTTGTTTCGTTCAGCTTCAACGCCTAGTTCGTCGAGTAGCTCTTTGTTAGACTTCTCAGCCATGACTTTCCCCCGCCACCTTACGCTGCAAGAAAGCAATGCCTTCAGCCATGCGCTTTTCCCAGGGATCGGGCGAAGTCAATTCAGGTAAACGACCACGTTCCGTTTTAAATCTGATCGCTCGCTTAGCCAACTCTCTCGCCTCCTCTTCAGAAAGCGAGACTTTTTTCGCGCTAATAACTGCCGCCACTTGCTTCAGGCTCTCTTCACTCATAGATTTGGCAAGAATGGCGTAAGCCTCGCTAAACGGGTTAATACGATCAATCAAGTCAATATCCAGATCGCGAACATCCATGGCAAAGCTCCTCACACCATCGACAAACGCTGTGCTACCGCCTTGCTCTGATCGAGTATTCTCATTAACAATCTCTTTGGCTTTTTGCGTAAGATTGAGTGCCGCGATTGCATGCTGCCTAATCGCCTCATGATCTCCTTCATCCAATTCGGGGTATTTATCCTTGACGATTTTACCCATGCGAACTTGCGTTAATTCTTCAGGCACCATTTCTTCATCGAATAACCCACGCTCAAGCGAAGTCTTATCCTGAACGAAGGCCGTAATGACTTCGTTGAGATCTTCCTGACAGATACGCTGTGCATCTTTACTCTTTGGCTCCGCAAGACCTTTGATTTCTATCTGAAATTGGCCAGTCGATTCATTGAAGCCAACATTATTGCCAGCAGAGTTATAGCCGTCCACACCATAGTCAAAACCCTCTACTGGGTCATTCTGAGTATTCCTAGGTGTAAAATTAAATTTAGGGGCAAGCACTTGTTCCATCAAAAGACTAGCGGCAATAGCTTTTAAGGTATCATTCACGGCATCGGTCACCGCTTCTTCTGAAGCATCCGGCTCTGCAATCAGATTTGTGAAACGTGCATGTGTTTTCCCTTTGGCGTCACGCGTGGCCCGACCAATGATCTGAATGATCTCGGTAAGACTGGAGCGATAGCCAACAGTCAACGCATGTTCACACCAGATCCAGTCAAACCCTTCTTTAGCCATACCAAGCGCAATAATGATATCAACATGATCTCGATCATCTTTTGCTTCAGGAAACCTTAAAGTAGCAGAGACCTTATCTCGCTTGGTGGGATCATCATCGACCAAGTCGGCAATCTTGATTAATTTACCATCTGCAGTTTTCACCAGATGAAAGCCCGTATCAGGGTCGATACCTTGCCAGTCACCCAGCTCTTCAATGATATGTTCAACCTCCTTGATCTTATCTTTCGTGCTTTCCCGAGAATTGACATTAGGAATATGGATGATTGTTTTTTCACGAGGATTGAGAACACTCAAAATTTCATCAGCATATGATCCCGAATAAAAGTAATAGCCAATATCCAGGGACTTAAGATACTCATAGCCATTTAATTGCTCATAATAGGTATACGTGACAGTTTCAAAATTCGCTTCGTCGTATGGTGAAAGAACGGGCTCCGCATCTCCCCTAAAATAAGATCCAGTCATGGCCAAAATATGAACTTTATCACGAGCAATGAACTGGCCAAGATGAGCGCCTAACTTGTTATCAGGATTCGCGCTGACGTGGTGAAACTCATCCACAGCAATCAGGCAGCCATCAAACGCCTCTACACCAAAACGATCGACCGCAAACCTGAAGGTCGCGTGAGTGCAAACGAGAACACGATCATCCCCATCCAAGAAGGCTTTAACGGAATTGACCTTGCCACCATCCTCACCAGGCGCATTACACAAATTCAATTTCGGCGAGACTTCCCAATCAGCCCAGAAGCCAAATTGGCTCAAAGCCTCATCATTAAAACTGGAGCCAATAGCTTTCTCCGGAACGACGATGATGGCTTTGCATAAGCCCTGATTGTGCAGCTTATCCAGCGCAACAAACATCAAAGCGCGACTTTTGCCTGAAGCTGGTGGAGACTTAATTAAGAGGTACTGCTCACCACGCCTTTCATAGACTCGCTCCTGCATAACGCGCATCCCCAGTTCATTGGATTTCTTCGAGCGACCATTGCAGGCATAGTTAACCGAAACTGAGGGGATGGCTTTATGTTCTATCATGGAATACCTTCTTCTAGGTTTTGCTCATTTTGTTACTATCAGCAATCATCTGTGTATACAGATCAAAGAGCTTTTCAAGACGCTCCGTATCGTTTTTAAATCGACGTCCGATGTAAATACGCTCTAGTACCTCGTCATTGCGATCATGAGCACGACGCAAGGCAGGTGGCATACTCTCAGGATCATACAGATCAGCAATAGTGGCGGGAAAGTGCACTTCACGGGCAAGTAAAATATCTTCTGCGCAGTGCGTTAAATCTTCTTTGTTTTTATTTGTAAGCTTAGGAATTGGAAAAGTATTCCAGCCAAGCGTATTAGAATAAGAAAACCGCATTTCCAATCGAACACAGACTGTGCCAATCCATACCCAATGCAGGCGTGAGGCAATTAGGGCCATGTTCCAGAGGGGGGCGTCGTAGAATGCAAAGCACTTATCGGATATTATTGTACCGCGCTCCATTGGGATAACTGGAAGGTAGGGGCGATTTTCTGAACTAACTCTTGGGACCACCATCAGAGTTTCGCGGCCTGTTTGACGAACTTGCTGAAATGCATGCGGATAAGATGCTGAGTCACGCGTCAACTTCTTAGTACTCTGAAGCCTTGAACTTGCGACGCCATCAATTCTAGCTTTCACAGTTGGAATACTATTGGCTAAAACCTTGGTTTGCTCATCGATCCAGAGACAATAGCGTAGTTTTCCGTTAATAGCTTCGTTAGAACCGACAAATCGTCTTAACAGTGATTTTTGGTCTTGTCCGCGTAACAAAAGCCTTTCGACCTCGGAAGGCTCTAGCAAAAGGTAGCCACCATCTACAGCTTTGTTCCCATTGTCCATTTTGGAGGCTCCGCTCAATACCTTATCGGATACTTCAACGAAAACGTTGTCACTAGCCACCAAATAGGCATTGATATTAGCAGTTTCTTTCAGAACCGTTTTACCAACATCACCCAAAGAAAATAGCTTACGCTTCGGCTCAGCATGGTTGGAAATTCCGACAATAACTACCGTTACACCAGCGTTATGACTTGCCAAGTTAGCCCATTTAAATGAGGCGTGAGCAAAGAAAATCTCGTGGCCAGACTCAAATATCAGTGGCCACAGAATCGGTACCTGTTGTCCCTGACAGATGGAATTAGTGCTAACGAATGCGCTAGCTGCATCAGTATGGGTGCCATAATCCGCCGCTTTCATAAACCAACCGGCTACATAGTCAAGTGATTTCCAGCTTTTTTCTCGATATTTGAATATTTGTTCCAAGTCTGTTTTTTGTTCTTTGGATTGCCATGTACTACCCAAATAGGGTGGATTTCCACAAATATAGGTTTCACCACCTTCATTTTCAAAATCAATTTCAGACTGTTCCAACGGAGTCTGGAACAAATCATCCGCAACCAATTTCACGACAGTGCCCGTTGGTGGGCAAATAGACAACCAATCAAGACGCAGGGCATTGCCGCAGGTGATCCAGTTCATAGCATCCAATGGCAGAAATTCGGCCAAGGCATCTTTCTGCCCACGATAGTGAACATCACATTGGTATTCAGCGATAATTAACGCGAGACGGGCTATTTCAGCGGGAAAGTCACGCAGCTCTATTCCACGAAAATTAGTCAACGGAATTTCCGATTTCTGATGTGTCTCCGTCCGTCTCTTATTAATCTCATGCTCCATGGCTCGCATCTCTTTATAGGCAATGACCAGAAAATTTCCTGATCCACAAGCCGGATCAAAGACTCGAATTTTGGCGATGCGTTTTCGAAGATTTAAAAGCTTGCGTGGATTGTCTCCAGACTCTTCTAACTGCTCTCGCAAACTATCCAGAAATAGCGGGTTCAGTACTTTGAGAATATTCGGCACACTGGTGTAGTGCATACCCAGCGCACCACGCTCATCATCATCGGCGACAGCTTGAATCATCGAGCCGAAAATGTCTGGATTAATTTCTTTCCAATTCAGGCTGCCCGCGTGAAGCAAGTATGAACGGGCAATTCTGCTAAATTTCGGGACATCTTTACAGCCAGAAAAAAGACCACCGTTCACGTAAGGGAACGCATCCGCCCACCTTGGCAATTTGGCTTCAGCCCGTTTATCGGGATGAACATCCATTGCACGAAAAATCTCGGCCAACACAAAGTCGGTGTTATCCGAGCGACTATCCGTCATTTGTTCAAGAGTCGTGGTAAACAAGTTATCGCCATTAAAAATAGCCGTATCTTCAGCAAAGAAACAGAAGATAAGCTGCGTCATGAATTGGTTCATATCATGACGGCGCTCATCCGTTGCCCAATCCTCATTGACTCTTAATAACTCGACATACAAGCGGTTTAGGCGGCTAGTTGCCTGAATATCAATCGGGTTGTTGCGGATTTGCTTGATGGTCGTTATCCCTGCCAAAGGCAAGAAAAAGCCAAAGTGATTGGGGAAATCCTTGTAGGCGCATGCGACTGTCTCACCGGATATCAGGTCTTCAGCTTCCAGATCGCTACCGTCCGTAGCCAACACAAATTTAGCTTTTGCCTTAGTGGTGGCTGAGCTAGCTTTTAGCTTGCACAACGTTTCATTTATTTCACCAGACTCGCACACAGCAATATGAATGTTGTTCCGTTGCAATACGCCACCTTCGATATCAGACGCATTGGAAGAACCACTTTTCAATCGTTTTATTGTGGTAGCTTTATTTCCAAATGCTTCTAAAAAGGCATACGGAAAACCCTCCGAGGCAAAGGCTTCCTCAGCTAAATTCGTTATCGCTTCTTCTATTTCTACAGCATTCAACGAAATTCACCCTTCCTACTTATTCTGCCTACCGTCCGTTTTAAACTTTCAGTTTAGCGCTAAACATCTTCTCCCATAAATCCCTGCTTTCTCGTCTTGTTGATTTTTCCCATTTTTCCTACATGAGGAACAGCCTATATAAAAAAATATTTTCCTCTTTCAATCATATGAAATGATTTACGAAGGCTCTGTCGCAAAAAGACTTTTTGACGTCAAAAGAATGGGATATCTCATTCTTGCCAAAACGGAATATGTCGTTTTCACGGAATTTTTCGAGTGTGTAGGGGAATGAGAACCCTAGCAATATTGGGAATGGCCTCTTTGCGACAGTACCCGTTGACACCCTCCACTACTCTTTAGGCGCCCAAGGAAGATCGCGTTTTTTAGCTTCGAGTTTCATGAGGGTCAGGAGATAGCTGCCTTTGTTTTTGATCTTCTCCCCTTTGATGAGGCGTTCTCGAATATCCCCTAAGGCCTTATAGATGACACTGCGCGGCAGATCACGCACCGCCTGTTTCCAAAACGGGAGATATTTGCGATCGGTCGAGCCGACCACCTCCAGGATACTGACCACTGTCCCCTCTTGGTTCACCTGGTCGTGCTCCCCTTCGGCTTGGTCTTGTTTGGCTGTAAGAAACAGGAGCGCCTCACTCGGCTGCTCCATGAGCAGGCCATACTCCGTTTTTTGCACCTGTTCAGCTGCCACCCACTGCGGCCCCGCCTGCCACCGAATTTGATAGACCTTTTTCCCTGCACGCTTGAACGGAAGATAGTCCCAGGACTCCAGAAACCCGACCCGCTGTAATTCCTTATGGGAAGGATCGAGTTGTTGTTTGATACGGCTCAAGGCGGAATATTCTTTCATCTGCCAATTCTTGGCGATGTCGGTATACCATTCGGTGGCCACGCCTTGATGGAAATGGAATTGTGCATGCAGAAACTGATGAAGGAGTTTGGAGAGGGAGAGGGAGAGTCGTTGAAAGATGGCATGGTCAATCACCAAACAATTCCCCGCTTGTAAGCTTTTGAGGTACCAGGGGGCCACTTCGATTTCATTCATGTCGGTGATCGTGCCATCTTCACGCTTCTCCCCTTCATGGAACATGGCATGAAACAAATGGAAGCGCCCCATTTTGTGTTTCGGACCCTGTGTCCGCTCCACCTCAAAGGACAAGGCATGGAGTGTTCCAAAAAATCGCCGGAGTTCACGATAACCAGTCCCACCTGGCGCCCGACCCACCGCCGCTAACATTTCCCGTCCTGTCACGCCAATGGGATTGTTGAGTGCCCCTTGTTGAAGTAAGCGTTCGGTCAGGATATGTTCAAAGGCTCGAAAGAATTCCAAGTCGGTAGTATTCGGAAAGCCATAATCCCCACCAGCTAAGACTTTGAGGGTGAGCTTGATGGGTTCGCCCTGGATCATGCTCGTTAAGGCGACGACTTTAACGTTGGAGGTATGTTTTCGTCCTTTTTTCTTGGGTTCCCAAAAGGGAATGGAGGCTAATTGCTTTTCCGCCAAAAGATATCGCGGTTCAGTAAAGAGTTCTGCTTGAGAAGAAGTTTTAGAGAGTTTATCCATCACGTGTTCTATACGTTTATTATTTCTTAAAACGTAAAACGTTTATACGTAGAGAGAGGGTGAATCAAAGACGCAACCATGAATTCTGACATATTTTCAATGAGTTAGTTATTGACTGATCTTCCTTTAACCGACGACAGTTCCTTCAGCCGCCTCATCTCTTCCTTCAGAAGCCCTTTCTTTCTTCCTTCAAGAGCCCCTCTTTCTTCCTTCAGCCGCCCTCCTCTTTCCTTCAACTGCCCTTGCCCTTGTGGATAACTGTTCTGTTTTCTTCAGGCTTACTAGCCATCCCTGATTCGTCTCCATACTTTTGCCATCTTTCAGAATTTTTATACTATCTTTTTTTTGAATATTTACAGCAATTCATCAAGAATGTCAGAGACATGAAGGCGTTAAAAGTAAGTTTTGAAACTTTGAAACGATATGAGCGAAAAATTTCCTCCTGGCGAGGGAAGAAATCATAGGGTTATTCGGGAGGAGAAAAGTGGGATGATCCAGTGTCAGTAGATGGCAAGGATGAATGATTAAAACCTTGGACCTTCTGAATCAATTCCTGTTGGGTAATTTTTTGATCTAAAAAATCCTGAAAAA
>JAJDBS010000144.1 GCA_029261235.1 Nitrospirales bacterium | reverse complement strand
CCCGAATTTCACCGGAATATGTCTGGGCTGGCCATTTGACTGATTCTTGATCGTTGGGCTCTCCTGTTCAAGATTAAGGGTAAAGATTTGCGTCGCGTTATCGTAGGACCAGTCGGCTTTCACCTTGGGTGTCCCCGCTTGCGTGTACCACAGCATGAATTGGCTCAAGTCACGGCCGGAAGCCTCCTCCATACAGTGCACCCAATCTTCAACTGTGACCGCTTGCCCGTCGAAACGATCAAAATAGAGATCTGAAGCCTTGCGAAAATCTTCCTTACCCAACAAGGTATGTAACATCCTATTGAGCTCAGCACCCTTACTGTAGACCGTGGCGGTATAAAAATTATTAATCGTGACAAACTGATCCGGTCGCGGCGGATGAGCCATGGGACCGGCATCTTCAGGAAATTGTCCCATACGAAGACTTCTGACGTTGGCAATGCGATTGACTGCCTGAGAACCCATATCACCGGAAAACTCCTGATCTCGAAACACCGTCAAGCCTTCTTTCAAACACAGCTGATACCAGTCCCGACAGGTCACACGGTTCCCGGTCCAGTTGTGGAAATACTCATGCGCCACCACACCTTCCACACCTTCGTAGTCAGCATCCGTAGCCGTAGAAGGATGCGCCAACACATACTTCGTATTAAAGACATTGAGCGATTTATTTTCCATGGCACCCATATTGAAATCGTCAACGGCAACAATATTGAACAGATCCAGATCATACTCGCGACCATACACCTCTTCATCCCATGTCATGGAACGTTTCAGCGAGGCCATCGCATGATCAAGTTTATCGAGGTCTTTTTCATCGGCATAAATACACAACGCCACTTGCCGCCCACTGGCAGTCACGAAAGTATCGTCAGTGCATGCGAGATCGCCCCCAACGAGAGCAAACAAATAACTCGGCTTGGGGAAAGGATCCTCCCACACCGCATAATGACGCCGGCCATCCATTGGCCCATGATCGACGAGATTTCCGTTAGAAAGTAGAACAGGGGCCGCAAGTTGATCGGCAACAATCTTCGTCGTGTATGTCGCCATATTGTCCGAACGATCAGGAAAAAACGTAATCCGCCGAAACCCTTCAGCTTCACATTGCGTACACCAGTTGCCACTGGATTTATACAGACCTTCCAAAGCCGTATTCTTTTCCGGAAAAATCCTGACGCGCGTCTCTAAAATAAAATTATCCTCTATGGGTTGAAGAAAAAGAGACTCTTGAGACACCGTATACCCTTCAGTCAGAGTCGCCCCTTTGGCGAGAGCCACACCATTCAGCTTCACCTCAAGCAATTCCAATTCTTCTCCATCCAAAACAAGCGGGCTCTGATGAGAGCCATTCTTCTTCACCTGTAACTTGGCGCTAACCAACGTCTCCCCATCACGCAAATCAAAAGTCAGATCAACATGCGTCACCCAATAATCAGGTTGTTTGTAATCTTTCAAGTACTTCACAGTATTTACTTCAGACACAGTAGAATCTCCTATTGTTCATAATCCTCGTTTCGAGACCAGTACTAGGCAATAGAATTCTCATTATAAAGAGTTTCCCAACCATTGGGCTATCCTCAAAAAGCATGATCGACACTCAAATCCCATCCAGCCAAACTCGTCAATGTCCCAATCAAAGTCGCACCCCTCACTCCCAAAACCTCCAAAGCATTCCTTCCTATGAGCTATACCAATATTCCTTGCTTAGTGATTCCTTTACAAATATTCAATGATCATCAAAATATTTCCCTTCCAAACATTTAGACTTTACAGCTTCAAACCGAAACACAATCTAAGCTCACAGGAAACCAATTTCTGGAGAAATCCTAGGCATTTCCAATGTATATTCGCTTCGTCATTCGTAGTAAAGATAAGGACTCTGGGCGCAGGCAGGGGTTATTTCAGGCCTTTTCAGAATTGGAGCAAGCTAATATCTTGGAAGAAAAAGAACTAAACGAATGGAATGAAATCTATAATTGGTTCAGAAAAAATCTCAATAAACCTCGAAAATTTTCTACTTCATCAAAACCTCATTCCAAAAATGTTGCAATTAGTTGGTTTAAAGATTTGGCGAAGGAGCATATAAAGAAAATGTATGAACTTCGCCAAATTTTCGAAAATAACGGGATTACAGTAGATGTTCTTCGTACAACCAGACCAGGATACATTGTTTATGAAGACAAATATCAGGTAGCAGCAGAGCCATTCAGCGACACCCCTACATAAATCAAATCTAAAATTTCTAGGAGCGGATCCAGCACGATAAACGCCATGTTCGCCTATCTACTCCTGCCGTCTGGTCCCAGGGAATGACTCTCTAATCAATCAGCAAGCCTTGTTGAAGCATTACGAGTTGGTCCGAACTCCAAAATCAGGAAACTCTTTTCTTCACGAAGCTCTCCTGGTCGCATGGTGGAGCTGAGCCGCACAACGGACTTTGCAAAGAATGTGTGCATTGTCAGAGATCTTCAAATTTCAAAAATCGACGCCTGCAGACTGGCCTTTGGGAAGGACGCTCATATCTTTACGCGGGCCTTGTTTGAGCGGAGGGAGTTGGTCCGCTCTCCCCTGTTCTGCATCCGCCCCATCTTATGAGGCCAGACTGGGTGTCAATGGCTTTGGTTACTTTCCCCGAAAGCAAAGTAACTCGGCTGCCGGGCCGAGTCCCGGTAATATCAAAATTCGATTGGCACTATATGGCGGACTATTTACTCATGAGGATTTTATCCTCATTCCACCGTTTGTCCCTCTCCGGTACAAACCCCTGATAGGGCGCGAGAGGCAAGAACCTCGCTAACAATTGAAATGACCAACGGTGATGAAATTCAGCGGAATCTTGGCAAGTATCTACGATGATTAAGCTGCTACTTCTATGGTCCATCCTGGAAAAACAAGAACAGCAGGATGACACTTCAAGGATTTCGCGAGGATTTTCGCACGTTCAACGCCGAGATTAATTCGGTCGTTTTCTATGCCCGAGATGGTTGACTGTGGGATTCTCGTTAATGCTGCCAAATCATTCTGGCTCAGTTCTTGGAGTTCCCTGATAATCCTGACAGACTCACCCACAGAAACTTCGACCGTTTTTTTTGATTTCCTGAAGTCTTTCATCTTACCTCTTTTTGTAATCATGTGGATTGATATCGATGACCATCACGTAGAGTTGTTTTTCCTCTATTTTGTAAATTATCCGATAGTGAAGACTAAGACGAGACGACCGGTAGCCAAGCCATTTCCCTTTTAAAGTTTCATCATGAAACCCCTTGATCAGACTGAGTCCATCCAGGCCTGAAATACCGACAATATCCTTCCATTTTTCATATCGCTTCAAAACTTCATCGGGAATCTTTGGAATTTTCTTGACTACGTTCCTATGCTCAAATACCTCCCACATACTATATATATACTATACTAATATTGGCATGTCAAAGTTTGACATTCAACAAAATACTTAAAAGGAGACGCAGGCGTCCTCGCCATTGCCCTCACCACTCGTCAATCGTGCGGCGAGACGTTCCTCCCGCTCGCAGGAGGAACGCCAGCCTGTTGAACAGGCAAATCAAGGAATTAAATCCGCAATCAGGTCTTTGATACTTTGCGATCTAACCTAAAAGGCATTTTTATTGCCTATTCCTATATTTTGGGTCATGTTTCGTGTGTTATGACATGCACTTGCATCGCATCTCCAGCTTCTCTTGAGCCACCCTCGCGACTTAGAACATTCCCCGATACTCTCTCCCTTTCGCTCAACGACGCCAGCTGTCAGGTCTTTGGGGTGGACGCTCAACTCGTCATACGGACCTCGATTGAGCGTAGCGAGTTGGTCCGCCACGCAGAAGAGCTCATGTCTGCACGACACTTCCCTGGCCTTGTGGCGTGGCCGAGCAGTGCAGCCAACTTCGGGAAGAAGGTACGCATTGTTTGAGCGAAGCGAGTTTGCGCACCGCCGAAGTCGGCGAACCGCGCAGGGCCCCGAAGGGGCACGCCACGGCCAACATGGTTTTGGGTCCTTTTGCCGAAACAAAAGGACCGCGGCTGCCGGAACGAAACCCGGCATCACGGAGAAACAATTGGCCGCTATGTTCTTCTAACTGCTCAATGGGATTTCACCCTCACCCCAACCCTCTCCCTGTAAGGACGAGAGAGTTGAATTGGCGAGAGAGAAAAGGAAGGTGGATTCCCGATAAAGAATGTTGGGAATAACGGAAGAGAGAAGGAAAACTTATACACTTTACCATTCAAGCATTTGCCCAACATCATTAAGGTTATACCCCCCAAGGGCCTCAATCTCTCGACGAAACGGCTGACTCACAACGGCATCAAGAAACTTTGAGGCCATGGGATGCGTGTTCAGAAAATCGGTGCGCATAATTAAGTCATAGCGTTCTTCTCGAAGTGGAATAAACTCTAATCCAAAATAATGGGCTGCCGTCTCAACACCAACCCCCACATCCGCCATCCCATCTCGAATATATCGGGCCACTTCTAAATGAGAAGAAACTTCATGGCTATAGCCTTTAATCTTCTCTGCAGTCATTCCGGCCTTTTCTAAGAGCGCATCTAAGAAAAACCGTGCCCCCGCCCCGATTTCACGATTAATGAGACGCACGCCAGGCTTGAGCAAATCCTGAACCGAAGCAATCCGCTTCGGATTTCCCGCTTGAATAAGCAGGCCTTGCACCCATGAGGCAAAATGCACTCCAACTAAATCTCGATTCCGTGCGTGGCGCTTGAGATAGGGAATATTACTTTGTCCGGATTTCATATCAACTAAATGTAAACCCGCCATATGCACTTCTCCGCGTTGAAGCGCGTTCAACGCATTGGCACTACCCATCGTCCAATTCGTTACGCCAGATAATGCATTGATTTTTCGGACATGTTCGCCCGCTAAAAATAAGGCGGGATCGCACCCGGCGATCATGATGTTCTGATCAATGACTTCACGCGAATGTAGAAGTTTGACGGGAACTGATATCTGTTTTTTTCGAGAGTTATTTGTGACATCATCCAGGACCACGCCATCAGCGGGCATGACGAAATTCAAAATATCCCCCAACTCCGACATCGGGCGCGCCAGCATTCGCGTCCCCACTTGCGACAACTTCACGCGCATGGGTTTCTGAGTTCCCACTGGTCCAATCAGCTCAGCTTCAACAACCTCTTCTCGTCCTTGCAAACTAAACAGATCTTCAACCGTGCAATGTAAGACCTCGGCTAGTTGCAGCGAAATTTGGGTGCTGGGCAAATATTGATTGGCTTCAATGGCATAAACCGCCTGCCGTGTAATGCCGCACAATTTTGCCAATTCCGCTTGTGAGAAGCCCTGTTTTTTGCGTAGATCCGCTAATCGATTGGTGATCAGATCGAGGTCAGACCTCTGTACTTTGGATACGTTCGAGGCCTTTTTAGACGTTGCAGTCTTTTTCATGTTGACCATGATAGGGTTAGCAATGCGCACCAATTGGCTGCTGAAGGTGGCACATAGATTATGCTCAAGGTTCTTGACTCATTTTAGGGTGGTAGGTAAGGTCATCATACCCAATCTGAGGTCAGATTATCTTCCTTCCTCCATGACTGTCTTCTATCCCCCGACAATTGATTGTGAAAGATGGAGGATGGTGATGTCTACTCAATCTATACCCTCAGCATCATGACACGAATGGTCTGTTTCAGTAAAAACTTCAATGCTCGAACCTCCTCATATTTGATATACCCATCCCATTTCTAAAAGGAGAGCGCTCATGTTTGGACGAATGTATTTCTTGTTTTTGTCAATCTGTTGTCTCACGGCACCACTTGCCTTTGCGCATGAACCAGAGGCTCATTCAACACATAAAGTTCCCACACTCAACAAACCCATGACGTCGGTGACACTTGAACCTGATAGCATCTCTATTACCTTTGGCCCCATTGATCTCCCAGTCGGACACAGTGGAGATTTAGCGGCCAGCATGCCGAAACATTTCTTTAACATCCCTGAAGATCGCTATATGACGGGGTATAAGACCGAGATCTTTACCAGAGAAGGCAAACCCTTACCACGGGAATACCTCCACCATATTCTCCTGTTAGACATGGATCAAGATAGTATTTCCTGCCCAGGTGAACCATTATTTTTTGCGGGAGCCGGAATGGAAATGCGGGAAACGCGCTTTCCTGTCGGACATGGCGTCAAGCTGGATCAAACCCATAAGCTGATGGCGCTGGTGGCCTTTTATCACAAGGCTGCGCCGACCAAAGATGCGATGGCGAGATTTACCATTTATACCGCGCCCAAAGGAAAAGAGTTGCATCCGATGCAAGTGTATCAAGTCGGCGTGAATGTCGTGTGTTTCAGTAAATTCGGTGAAAGACCTGCGAATCAATCAGACGAGGGCATCGCGATTGAGACAGGTGTGCATGTGATCAAAGAACCACTCAAATTCCTCGTAGACGGTTGCGTGAAATTCGCCTACCCTCACTCACATAACGGAGCGTTACTCATCGCATTGGAAAATCGTAGCCGTCAGAAAACGCTCTTGCGGACCGTGCCTGACGTCTTACTCGATGGAACCCTAGTAGGATTTCCAGACCGTCAAATCTATTCAGATCCGATAGGTTTTCAAGTAAGTACGAAGGAAGACTATGAAATGGTGTTGGTACATCACCGTCCTCTGGAACAACAGGGCGATATACGAGGGATGGGGAACTATTTGCTCTATATGACTCAAGATGCCTGTCCGACTTCTGCGTCGACAGACACTGTGGCATCTGCCCCAACATCTCACTAGGAGCCTGTCGGAACAACATCAAGGGTGAGGCGTCAGCTCCCAAACAACTGACACCTCACCCCTCTTTGATTTTTCTGTACTTTACATGACTGTGCTCAATAACACTGGGTTCAATGGCAAAAAAAGTCTACTAGCATGTTAAAATCAGCAGCATTAGGGCTGTTCAAAAAATTCCGTCCAGCAAGGCCACAGTATTGTTTGCTGCATCCCGTAGTGTGCGACTTATCTTACCGCGCGGAGCGTACTGGCAATACGTGAGCACCGGAATTTGGCGACCTGCCTGCGCGAAGCTGCTTCGACAGGCATGTAACCGCTAGTCAGCCATAGCCTTGGCGAAGGCTGGCGGTTTTTTCAAAAGACCCTACATGTCCATCATAGACAACTGAGACAGCTCCAGCACAATCTCTCCACTACGCTCATCGCCAAAAATGGCATCATACAGGTCCTCCTGTTCTGCCTGCACCAGCGCGTCATTTCCAGTTTGATAGAAAATATCTACACCCAAGGGTCCCAATGAAAAGAGCGGAAATCGTCGATCATAGATAAGCCCAGCCGGTGGAATCCCATAGACGGATCGGTAATTACTGAGAATAATATGTAACCGACCATCAGTCACATAGAGTCCGCCTGATGTGACTTCTCGTGTCGTGGCATTCACCGGGTGACTCACATAAAACGTCACCAGTTCCTGAGAAACGGCTAATTCTAGCCCTTCTAATAATCGAGGGCCCAACAACTCGATCTCGGCCTCATGAAAAGCTGGTTCCAACTCAGCCTCCCCACGGACCCACCGGATGGGAGCTGCCCGATGCTCTCGGACTCGTAGTCCCTTCAACGCATTATCAATCTGGCTTTGTGAAAGCGTGACAGGATGAGCGTTCCATGTTTCAGGACTCGCTGATTCAGCCCATGGAGAGAATTCTAAGCGAACAAAAGACGTCGGGTTTTCATAGACGACATGCGAATAAAACTGCGGGGACGCACAGCCGACAGCACTGACAATGAGAAAAAAAAGGAGAACACCCTTCACCCAATTCTTAGACATCGGCTCCAGTAACAGTGAGGGTCATCTCAATACGTTGGTGTGGATTATCATTCCCATCTCGTTGGACGTTCACGATCCGGTCAACAAGTTCTAGGCCACTCACCACTTCGCCGAATGCCGTATATTGATTGTCTAAAAAATTGGCATCAGCCACACAAATGAAAAATTGTGATCCGGCGCTATTAGGGTCTTGTGCTCTCGCCATGGACACAATACCTCGTACATGAGGCGTCTTACTAAACTCTGCATTCACATGATGTCCAGGCCCACCGGAACCATGGCTAGATCGATCTGCATTCTTGCTATTGGGATCGCCGCCCTGAATCATAAATCCTGGAATCACACGATGAAACGTGGTGCCATCGTAAAATTTATCCTTAGCTAACGTCACGAGATTCTTCACATGATTCGGAGCCACGTCAGGGAAAAATTTCAATTGAATCTCACCCCAAGCTTCCTCTTCGACTTTGATCGCAATAGTCACACGGGTCTGATCTGTCACAACGACTTCACTCATGATTCAATTCCGTCCTTTCCTCATACTCGTTACACAGTAAAATGTATTAGTGCTGTTCAAAAAGGCCCGTCCAACAAGGCCGCAGGGTCGTTGGCGCGCGGAGCGTACTGGCAGTACGTGAGCACGACAACGAACCGAGAACGCTAATGGCGGACTTTTTCAACTGCACAGGTTAATCGTACGGGCCTTTGGGGGCCATCTGCACCCCAAAACCCTGGCTAATATTCTGCCAATGCGCTCCCTCATCATCACTCCGGAAAGCCCCACTGCTGGTCCCAGCATACCAATCGCCGGTGGCAGCTATCGTCAATGTTTGAATGGCCAACCGTGTCAGCCCTTCATTCAATTCTTGCCATCGCTTCGCATCATGCCTCCAACGGAAAATCCCTTTGCCAGTCGCCACGACCACATCCTGCTTAATAGGGACAATGCCTCGTATCGAATCATTTGGAAGATTGCCGCTTAGCGACGCCCACGACAGACCACGGTCAAGGCTTCGAAAAATGCCCCCATCTTGCGTCCCTAAAAAAATATGCTGTGCTTGATTCACCGCAATGACACGAAGATACCGATGAGGCAAGCGTTCAAGAGGATCCACAAACACGGATTGCGAATCAATCCATTTACTTTGCTCAGGATCATGTAGTTGAAAATGGTGAAGTCCTTTACCAGACGTGGCAGCCAATAAACGGCCATCATCTAAAATGGCTAACCCCGGCACCAAGACCTGATTTAAGCCCACCCCAGTCTTCAGCCATTCTTGGTCAGATTCATGCCAACGAAACACTCCCTGCCCCGTACCTGCATACAGCTGCTCTTTGTGAACAAGAAACGATTTAACCTCGACGCCCTCCAAACCCTGGCTAATCGATTCCCACTGCTGCCCTTCTAACGAGAGACGGTACACACCGCCTCGCATCGTTCCTGCATACACATGTTTCCCAGGCGTCACGGTCAGACAGAGCAAGAAGGAATCGGTGAGGCCTCGATTAAGCGCTTCCCAAGACTGTCCTTTATCTTTGCTACGAAAGAGCCCCATGCCAAAAGACCCGGCATACACCGCACCGTCCGGAGTCACCACCAGGGTCTGAATACTCGGTGCTGCTCCCTGCCATGGTCGCTCTGCTGCCTTCGGATGAACCAATGGCAAATTAGATGTCGGCGGCTCTGAAGAAGAAGGAGGGCGAATTTCCGTGCGGCCTACTTGAGGGCTCAGAACTAGCAACGCGCAGATGACGCCGACACACCATCGACGCAGTTTTCGAAACATTTCCGTAATGGTACTGCTTCGCCTCATACTGGACTTTTTCGTGTCCTCAATTTTCATGAACCTTTAGGCTCATCTGCAACGACATCATCTGGATCATCAACATCTTGCTCGTCTGGCACTGACTTCGGCACACGCCCGAAAGCCTTTGCGCCCCATATGCCAATCTCATACAAAATAATCAATGGAATCGCCATAAGCAGCATGGTAAACATCGTGGCATCTGGCGTAACGACCGCGGACAAAATAAGGGCCACCATCGCGGCGTACTTGCGGTATTGAATCAATACATCCGCTTGGACAAAACCGACCCGTGCCAGTAATGAGAGAACAAGCGGTATTTCAAACGCAAAGCCGAAGGCTAAGAGAAATTTCACGTTGAAATCTACATACATACCCACAGCCAATTCTGGGGTAATGTCTCGATCCATACCAAATGTGACAAAGAAATTGATGACGAGCGGCAAGATCACCAGATTACAAAACACCAGGCCCAAGAGGAAAAATCCCAGCCCCAAGAAAAATAGCGGCACTGCCCATTTCTGTTCTTTTTTGAGAAGGGCCGGCTCAATAAATTTCCAAAATTGATACAGGATCATGGGTACACTCACCACGATCGCCGCTAAAAAGGAAATCTTAATGGAGGCAAAGAGCGCTTCAGCGGGAGCGTAAAAAATCAAATCATCTTCAAACGGCCGCTTAAACCATTCGATCAACAAACCAGAATAGGAAAAGGCCACGACGAAAAACACCATGATCGTCGCGCCCACGATCATGAGACGGCGCTTGATTTCTTTGATGTGGCGTTGAAGCGGGTTCATCACCATGTTCATGGCGATGGTTGGAGAAAAAGCAGCCATTATTTAGATAGGCAATAACGTAACAAGTAGAGGATGCACTATGTCGATGCCGTCGTCTGTTCTAATGAGGCTCGATGGTCTCGAACACACACCGCCATTCGATCTTTCTTTCCCAATTTCTCTTTTTGAATATGTTTTTTCAAGATTTCCTCTTGAGGCGTCAGCACATGATGCTTAAGCAATTTCTGCAATTCGACATCTAACCGGTGATGAGATTCTTCCAATTCTTGATACTCTTCATTCGAAGTCCGCAAACTCTCTGCAATCTGTTCATCGGTTACCATGAGGCACCCTCCTTTCACCTTGTTCATCATGAATTCGTGTGAATGGTCGACTGACTACCAATTGGTTTGCCGCGGTCATGCCTCCTTTCTTCCGGTCCTGGAATCAGAGGTTCTAGGGTCATAAGGATAGCATCCTCGGTAGGATTCGTATAGTAGGCCTTTCTGGTCGCATAAGATTGAAAACAAAAGGATTTATAGAGAGCTTGTGCTGGCATATTCGTTGCTCGAACTTCCAACAGACCTCGACAACAACCGACTGCCATGGCTTGTCCCAGTGCTTCTTGAATGAGCTGCTTGCCCATGCCTTGACGGCGGAAGTCTGAGTGAACCGCCAAATTCAAAAAACGGATTTCCTCAAATACGATCCATACACAAATATACCCAATGGCTCGCACATCATTGGTCTGCTCTGGATGAGCAATCATCAGTACGCGACTAAATTGATTCCCTTCCAATTCAGCCTCAACGCTCCTCCTGGACCAGGGGACTGCAAAGCATGCTTCTTCGAGAGTGACTAATGCGTCAAGATCTTCTATTGTCGCACTCCGGATAGTCCGACAGCCATCATCAACGGTCATCGAATCGGACTCAGGATTCGCTTCTTGATATTCTGGATTGGATGTCATCCTGATGACTGAACCTCACTCATACCTGAGCGAGTACCTGCGGCCTGTGGAATTTTCGCATACGAGGGTTGAATATAACGAGGCACACAGCTTTCTGGAAGAACGTCTCCTTGTTCCAATAACTTCAGCCCGGCAAGGCCGATACCCTTCGCTGATGGCCACATCGCGTCCGCTGGTCCTTCCACAACCGAAGCGCTTGTGGATTGGAGACGTTCGTGGTTCCGTAACCAACCATCTCCCAGCACCACCGTCGGTTCGGATAAACCTGCACAGACCTCTGAAAGATTTCCAATTTGATCTGTTTCCGTGCAAACTGGCTGATCATCTCGCCATCGAAATAACCCCCAATACACCATGTCCGTGCGAATCGATACCGTACTCAGAATCGGCAACTCTGACTGCCGGAGATTCCATGCCAAGCCTTCGAGAGTCGACACACCGACCAATGGAATACCCAAGGCAAACCGGAACGCCGTCATCGTGGCCAAACCAACCCGCAAACCAGTAAATGTTCCAGGCCCAATAGAAATCGCGAGGCCTTGAA
>JAJDBS010000143.1 GCA_029261235.1 Nitrospirales bacterium | reverse complement strand
CTTATGCCAAATAAAAATTGGTAGGCGGAACAGGGATCGAACCTGCGACATCTGCCGTGTAAAGGCAGTGCTCTGCCAACTGAGCTATCCGCCCAAAAATAGAACAAAATCAATAATTTCCTCATTATAACAGGCAGTTAGGCCTTGTCAACTTGTTGAAAATAGTGTGGAATACTGTTTGACATGACCTAGTGACGTGGGTATAAGGCATCACGGCGTAAACGTGGGAAGCTCGAAAATATTCAATACAGTTCTTTTATTAGTGGAGAGGAAGTACAGGCGATGGGGTATAAAATAAAAGACCACTCTGAGAAATCGGCGGCAGCTGAACCAGTCGTGGCGTTGTCTAGCAAGGAGCAATTGTTGTTTTTTGTCGAAGAACACCGCGGCTTGGTGTGGGGCGGCATCCTTCTCGTTCTCGTCTTTATTGTTTGTCTCGCGACGTTCAATTGGCTATCCCAGCAAAAAGAAGTGGAATCATGGGAATTACAAGGGCAGGCTCAACAGCTATATTTAGATAGACCTCTCGATGATGCTGAAAAGGGAAAGAGTAATGTTCAAGAGGCATCTGGAATGTTCCAGGATATTCTTGATCAGTACCCTGGGACGCCGAGTGCAAAGGTTTCTTCGTTTTTGTTGGGCAATAGTCTAATGGACGGTGAAAATTACCAAGGTGCGATTGATGCGTACACCGCGTTGATTCAAGAGCATAGGCAAGACCCTATTTTTGTGGGATTAGTGCAGCAGCGATTAGGATTGGCTCATCTACTCAAAGGGAATCGAGAGGCAGCCGAGAGTGCTTTTAGTGCCGTGTTGGAAAATGCTCAAGCGTTCAACAAAGATCAAGTACTATTCGAATTGGCCAAATTAGCTGAATCCGAAGAGGAAACGGATGAGGCGGTCAACCATTACAAGCAACTGATTCAGGAATTTCCTCTTTCTCCCTTTTCAACAGAAGCCAATCTTCGTATCAAAGTCTTAGCACCTGAGGAAGCTGAGGCTTCGACAGAATCAGAATCGAAGGTCAATGGCGATGGAGGAGAGCAAGGAAATTTAGAAGATCGAGTGGAGCTGCCAAGTGGAGAAAGTGACAAAGAACAGGATGAAGGAGAATAGTTCGATAGGCTGGTGTCGTTGATAATTATTGGCTAACCATGAGCATTTTTCCTGCTCGGATAATGCTCGTGGATAAGTTATTCAACGCTCGCAAATCTCGCACGCTCACTCTGAACTGCTGAGCAATACTCCACAAGCTATCACCCCGCTGTACGCGATACCATTTGGAGGCTCCTGTCGGAGATTTTTTAGTCGGCGGAGTCCCCTTCACACGCAATCTGTCTCCAGGGAAAATCAAATGAGTCGAGAGTTTATTGAGCTGTTTGATCTTTCTGACAGACGTGCCGAAGCGACTTGCAATCTTGCCCAATGAATCTCCATAACGCACGCGATACCAGAGAATTTTATCATCTGCATAATCTTCATCAGCGCCACGCACACGTAATCGCTTTCCCACACGAATGAGATTGCTCGACAAATTGTTCATGTTCTTGAGTTGGCGAACTTTCATTCTAAAGCGACGAGCCACAACAGACAGGCTGTCTCCACGACGAACACGGTACCATTGAGTCGGCGGCGGCGGCGGTTGGGTCCAAACTGGAAATGTTGTTTGTTGTGTAGCAACTAATGACGCCATGCCGACTGGCACTTTGAGATGGTATCCCGGACCTTTAGATTTTGGAACAATATTGCGACGAAGCTCCGGGTTTAACCGCTTCAGTTCCTCAAGGGAAATACCTGTGTGTTTTGTAATGGCAGCGAGTTGTACAGGCTTCGTTATCAACGTTTCTTCGAATTCATGTCGATCACCATCAGGCGTGAGAAATCCATAGGCGGTAGGATTTTTGGCGATGAGTGTGGCGGCAATGAAACGTGGGACATAGTCCTTCGTTTCCCGTCGGATGGACCGCGTTCGCCGAATTTTCCAAAAATCTCGAGATCCTGTTTTTCGGATCGCCCGAGAGACTTTCCCACTGCCTGCATTGTAGGCGGCCAAAGCTAGAGGCCATGAACCAAAGCGATCATAGAGATCTCGAAGGTGATGGGCGGCGGCCACGGTGGATTTAATGGGATCCCGCCGTTCATCGATATACCAACTGACATTGAGCTTATACATACGACCCGTGGCTTTCATGAATTGCCATGGTCCAGAGGCGCGTGCACGGGAGAAAGCCTTTGGGTTGAATCCAGATTCAACGAGCGACAAATACATCAGTTCGGTGGGAATTCCAAATTCCTGAAAGATGGGCTCGACCACTTCTTGATAGTGATGGAACCGATCTAGATAGGATTGAAAGCGATCAGTGATACCGTCTTTGAAGTACCGCAAGTTTTTAGCCACGGCGTCGTTAATAACAAGGGGGATTGTGCCATATTGAGGAATGGTGCTTGGATCCGCAGGTGCCCAATCGGAGTGAAAGACTTTGCCAAAACGTGGTACAGATTGATTGCCAGTTCTAAGGACAATGTCTCTAGCCTCAAATAGCAAGGGCACTGAAATTTCCAAAGAGTGTTCCTGAGGAATACGTTGAAGATTGTGCTCTAAAGATGGCCAATCAAAACGAGAAAAAGTGGGGGTGCTATCCTGTTGAGCAGGGTTCAGTGGTGATAGGGCGAGGGAGTCGTGCTGAACTTGGTCCTGCGAATCGGCGCCCTCTGCGCTGTTGGTTTGCTGTTCGATAACAGGAACAGCAGAATCTGTCACGTCTTGCGAGGCTCCATTATCATGGCGCGAGGAGGGTTGATGAACGATGTAAGACGGTACGTCTTCGTTTATCGTGACAGAAGCAGGAATTACCCGTTGTTCATCTAGGAGTTGATTCGGAGCAGAGCTCGATGATTGTGTCTTCAGGCTTCTAGGGAAATAATTCTGGTACTGCGTGGATTTCCTTGGCTGAGAGAAAGGCCGGGAGGCATGAGTTGAGACATTCGGGTGACCACCTTGGGTCGCCAAGAAATAATTCAGAGAAAGGGGTTCTGACTCCTGTTCGGTAGATTGGCCAGATATTTCTCCCCAGCCTGGTCCAGGAGAAAATATACTGATGGCTATGGCAAGACTGCCGGCTACAATGGTGGGGAGATAGATCATAAGAATGAGAGGTTAAGGTCTAGCCGGACGAATGTTGTGATATTCTTTTTCAGTAAGAGCTGTTCTAATACTTTTCGGCAGATCCTTGCATATCTTGATAGGCTACCCGTCGTTCTGAGGGAAGTCAATCGGCTCTCATCATCAATGCAACGGTCGGGAATATTCAAAAAAGCCACCATTGGCATTCTCGCCATTTCCCCTGCTCGCATGCTGAAGGTGCGCTTCGCGCGTCAAAATGGCTGTGACCTTGCTGGATAACTTTATTTCCCCCTTCTCATTTGCTACTGGTGGCAGAATTTTTTTGGAGAATATTGGGGTTGTTGTTGATCAAAATTCAACAGGACGAGGATAATGGTTGAGAGGACGTTATACACCAGAACGGTTATTACTAAAGAGAACAGACAGATCAAGGCCAGTAATGAAGGTTCCTGATCAGGTTGAGAGCATGCTGTTAACGGTGTGGGTTAACAGGCAGGGCCAGAGTGAAATACCTTCCCCCTTCTTCATAGAGGAGGCGTTTCTGTTGAAGGGAAGTGAGGAGATCGGCAAGTGGCCGTATTTCTTCATCCGATCCGCTAGGTGGTTGATCTTGCAAGGCTTTTCTGATCTGTTCAAACGATTTTGCTTGATCGTTGCAAAATTCCAAGATAAAAGCATAGGGATGGTCAAAGCGCTCACTGGTTGGACTGTCCCCTCGACCGTCATATACGGTGAGATAACTGAGTGCCTTTGAAAAAAAGAGAAAAGGTCGGTTAGGTGAATGATACCGTTTCTTCCATGCCTGCACGAGCCTGACAAAATCATCATAAATTTGAGGATCCACCTTCCAGTCGATGTCATACTCAAAGTCATAGGCAATTTTAGTTAAATCGACTTTCCGAGCATCATAGACATATTCGTAGGCCAGTCCTGGTCCGGTGAGCCGAATTCCATAGCGCTCCGGCCATTTATAGTAGGGACTGAATCGCTCCAGCCATAATTTTGACGTGGATTCAGGGGGCTGAAG
>JAJDBS010000142.1 GCA_029261235.1 Nitrospirales bacterium | reverse complement strand
GGTCTGCCTTGGCGCCCTTATCCAGCAGCAGCTGCACGACGGCCGCATGCCCTTCCGCAGACGCCATAATTAAGGCCGTCGCCCCGTTGTTTGCTTGATGATCAACCATAGCGCCATGACCTAGTAGAGCCTCCACCACGGCCGCATGCCCTTTCAGAGACGCCACAGATAAGGCCGTTCTACCAATGTCATCTTGAACGTCCAGCTTGGCACCCTTGTCCAGCAACAGCTCCACTGCCGCCGCATGCCCGTTTTGAGCCGCCATCTGCAATGCCGTTATACTATGAACATCTGCTTGATAGTTCACCATAGCGCCCTTTTCCAGCATTGCTTGTACTGTTCGGACATCCCCATCAAAAGCCACATTTATCAGTGCTTCATTGTTCTCCACTGATCCATCTCCCATAAGAGATACTTTGGCTTTTTCAAATAATTTTACAAGAAAAGGTTTAGAGTCTTTCACGCGTCCTCCTTGGATCGAACTCATACATTATTTTTTTATTCAAGAGGTCATCTTGCCACGGGGTTATCAAGTGCACGTGTTTGTAGATACGACTAAGAGGCATAATTCTCTCTTCAGGCTCCTTGGCTCCGCTCCATACTCCTCACCAGTTCTCCTCTTTGCTTCCCAATGTAAGGAAACACAGAACCCATTCCTTCGCGTCCAGATTTGGTGACTAGATAAAAAAAGTGTTCTTTCCCTTTCCTCGATTTTCTTCATACGAAGATCAAAAAACGCCCAGAGCGCCTCGTTCTATCCGGGAGACGTCAAACTTGGTTATCGACTCGTTGAACACATTATTAAAAATGAGAAATAATTTCAACAAGGAGGCACAACGAAACCCCAGGGACCTGGAGCAGATCCTCGGGCCTACTTCATTTTTTGTTGCCTACAAGCGCGTGAGTTTTTTGGCATAATCTCCTCCAAGGAGCAAGACGCAGCTGTCATAAAAAAGTAGTGGTTTTCAGTGAAGCCAATTGTCGCAGCTCTGAAAGCACCTCCGATCTGAAGATGCCTTCGGCCAACATTAAATTGTTGCAATATTCAGTTGCATAAATATTTCATACAATTCAGGCCTGCACTGGGCTTGATATACAAACCATACGTCCAATTTTATAAGGCAAAACCTATCAAGGTCAGACACCAATTATATTAGCCATTCTAATCATTACTTACTGCTCATGAACTTTCTTCATATAATTGGCTTATCAGAGAGTGGGTCTGGAGTAGAGTCAGCTAATCTTTCCGCGCAATAGTCTCGGCTTTCTTGAACATAGGTGCCAAAGGGATCTGCTATGACGAACGGTGGGCTACATTGGAGTTGTAAGACTGACCAATTGATGACATAGCGTGAACGATGTTGGTCTTGGTGTTTAGCTCTCTGTTCTAGGAAGTCGGCCTAACCTTTTTTGACGACATGCTTAATGACCTCTGAACGGCCAAATGCTCGCGTGTTTCGGGGTGGGGTATGTTTCGATAAATTGACTAATTCATTCGTCGTGAAGCGCGGCGCATCACCTTCTTCGGCCATGCCATCATACAGACCCGCTTGCAGGTCCACATTGTGATACTCCAAATCTAAACTTTTCAACCACGGATCATCCCATTCCAGCTTCTCAGCTTCGTGAAAGTTTTCTAACAACCAGAGCTTAGACGCCCAATCAGACATGAACCACCGACATCACGTATGTCTGGACCGATGAGGAGTGGCTATATCTGGCTGTGGTGCTGAACCTGTACTCACGAGCCATTGTGGAGTGGTCGATGAATCGATGGATGACACAATATCTGGTGTGTGACGCCCGAACCATGGCCATGTGCCGTCGCGGCTTCCCCAGGGGCACGACAATCCAGCCTGATCGTGGCAGTCAGTATAGTTCTCAGCGCTATCAGCAACTGCTCAGGAGTCTTCGTCTGTGCGGAAGCATGGGGCGAAAGGCCACTTGTGATGACAAGGCTGTCACGGAAAAATTCTTTCATACCCAGAAAGTAGAACTGATTCACCGAGAACGGTACGACACGCGACACCTGGCAAAATCCAGTACCTTTGAATACATCGAAATCTATGATAATCGGCAGCGAAAGCACTCGGCGATTGAACACCGACTACCGATGGTATGTGAGCAGCCAGCTTAACATTGTGCCCGATGTCGTCGGGGAAGATCACATCCTCTAGATTAAACCTTGATGGCAATCTTCTCGTAGCGAACGTTGCTGTTGGCTTAAGCGTGGAGCATCGACTAACTTAGACCGCATTCTAGGAATAAGGTTGAAATATTGCAAATTCCCAAAAACATTGATTTTCCTTGTCATTTGTATGTTTCTATGTCGAATTTTTCGAAACGAGAAATAGACGGTGGATATCTTCTCTGCCATCACTGCCTCCAAGAACATCACCAGGAAAGCTCAAGCAGGAATGTCCTGGGCAGATCGCTCAGTTCTCGATCTTTCTGTTACATTTTGATACCCTGATGAGTGCCTGAACAAGATTGATCTTAGGGTACAACAGACTGGATGAAAATCAAGGAACCACCGAACGTGGTAATCATCTCATCTTTGACCCGTAGGCATTCCAACCGTGCCCACTTGTTAAGAAACCGTTAAGGGAGGGCTTATGAGATCCATTGTCATTTGTACTATTCTTTCTTTAGGAATCTTAGTTTTCCCAGCTTCGGCCTTTTCCCAAGATCCTGGTCCTCTTGAGACCGTCACAGGGAAGGGTTGCTACTCACATTCTGATGATGAAACACGCACCCTGGCGAGGAAAAAAGCACTTGCACGTGCCCGTGAAGAAACAGTCAGCTCGTATGCAGTCTGGGTGGAATCAAAGGCCGAGGTCAAGAATTTTGAGCTACAGGAAGAGCTCATTCAAACGATGAGTGCCGGCATGTTACATAAGGTCAAGGTGAATGACGAAGTATGGAAGGGGACACAGATCTGTGTGATGATTTCTGCCGAAATTGGCCCCAATGATATTAGGCGGGAAGTGGGAAGACGCCAAGAACAACAAAAGATCAAAGAGGAAGTCACCTCGGACACCTTCAATTCCGACCCTGCGTTTGGGTTACGGATTTGGTTAAATAAAGCAGATGGACGTTTTATTGAAGGCGATTATCTCATCATTAACGTAGAGACAGATCGTGATGCGTATTTGAAATTAGATTATTTTCAAGCCAATGGGAAAGTTGTGCATTTGGTGCCGAATCTGTTTCGGGGACAAGCCTTTATCCAAAAAGGCGAACCCAAAGTGTTTGGTGGAAAGGATGGCCCTGAACGCTTTATTATTAGTGAACCATTCGGTGACGAAGTGATTAAAGCCGTTGTCAGCGCACAGCCTTTTGCGCAGGCATTAATACCCCAAGAAAGTGAGAGTGAAAGCGAGACCTACGTGAAAGCCCTCAAGAAAGGGTTGACGGTTCAACCTGGGCCTAAAGGAACAACACGCGGCATTCAAATAATGTCAGGTGCCTCTGCTGCCTTGTCGACCATCAGTCGAGAAGTGTCAAATTTCAAGAAGACATTGGGCAAGTAAGACGACGACGTTTTTCTTCTTATCTTTGTTGACCGATCTAAGTCCGACTCACTTCGACAACGAACAAACATATTGCATAGGTTTCATAGCGCTATGATGATTGAACTCAAAACATTTCTAGGGTCGGCTGTGGTGCACAAAACCTTGCTTTCCAAAAGCCGCATCACCATCGGACGAAGCGATGACAATGATCTCGTCTTAGCCAACCCTCATGTTTCTAGACTAGAGGCCGTCATAGAACAAACCAACGATGGTCATAAGTTAATTGATAACAGTCGAAATGGAATATTGGTGAACAACCAACCCGTGACAGGTTCAGTAGCCTTACCTTCCTCTTGCCGCATCAAGATCTATCCTTTTGAAATTCAATTTGAGAGTGAAGCAGACGATGAAACATTAACCATTCCTTTAGTGCGGAAGGACACAGCACCGATTGAAGCACACGACATCACATCTCATGCGTCCCACCCAGTAGCGACACATTTTGCTGGGTTGATCGGTGAATCTCCACCCATGCTCAAATTGTATCAACTGATACAAACAGTCGGAAACAGTCGAGCCACAATTTTGATCCGAGGCGAACATGGAACCGGAAAAGAGTTAGTCGCCAGAGCGATGCATGAAGTCAGTTCACGGAATCAGCAAATCTTTATTCCCGTGAATTGTGCCGCCATTCCAATAGATTTGATCGAAAGTGAGTTATTCGGCTATGAAAAAGGGTCCTTTACCAGTGCCCAAAATTCCAAAAAAGGTAAAATTGAAGAAGCGGCCGGAGGAACAATTTTTCTAGATGAAATAGGCGAACTCAGCTTAAGCGCCCAAGCAAAAGTTCTCCGATTTTTGCAAAACAAAACGATCATGCGAATCGGAAGCGCAAAGGAGTTTCCCATTGATGTGCGAATTGTGGCGGCAACCAATCGAGATCTGGAGCAAGCCATCACACAAAAAGAATTCAGGCCCGATCTCTATTTTCGGTTGCGTGTCGTCCAAGTAGGCTTGCCTCCCCTTCGTGAGCGAATGGAAGACATTCCTCAATTGACCACGCATTTCATTCAAAAAATTTCAACCGATATGGGTTTGACCCAACAACCTCTTATCTCTGACGATGCCCTACAACTACTGACCAGTGTCTCTTGGCCAGGGAACGTTCGACAACTAGAAAACACTCTCTACAGCGCGATGATTCGAGCACCACAATCACCAATCATTGAGAAAGCCACGCTTTTAGAAGATATGGAATCGTGGATCTCCCCTGAAACTGAAGATGAAGAGGCTCCACTCGAATCACTGAGCAAACAAGCCCTTCTCCAAGTCTTGACCCAACAACAATGGGACACGACAAAAGCGGCAGAGGTGTTAAAGGTCAGCAGAGGAACGATTTATTACAAAATGAAAAAATACGGCATTGAGGCCCCACGCGGATTACGAAGAAGCAGCTAATTCAAGCCAACCAAAATTTCTTGGCGTGGCTAGGAAGAATTCCTCCTACGCTCAGAACAACAGACCTATCCTTCAACCTCTTCCAAGGGATTCGGAAACGAAAAGCCAAAGAGGGCTGGGTTTTCCCCTATCACCGCAGCAGAAAAAATATAAAAGACATAGTCATAGGTTTCACGAGGAATTTTAAAGCGCTTGAGCAGCTCCCAAAAATTTCGATCTCGAGGATTTTCTGGTAACTGCCGAATCAGTTTTCGCACACGAGTTTGGCCCCAATTATACGAGGCCATCACCAACAATCCAGACGCTTGCGCTTCTGTCGTATAGATATGTTTCAAATATTTCGCGGCAGCCTGTGTGGCCTTTTCGAAATTATGTCGTTCATCCCGTGGGTCATATTTCTCATAAGCGACTAGGGGGCCGTTCTGTAATCCAAAATCACTTGCCGTCGAGGGAATAAATTGCCAAGGACCTTTGGCAATGCCAAACCGCGTGGTGGGACCCACTGCTCGAACATTAAAATTACTTTCCTGAAGCCCAAGATAAAAAAATTGCGGGGGCAAATGATGCCCCAGCATGATTTTCCTAATTTTCTGGCCATACCCCTTACTCTGAGCTTGTTGGATAGAATTCGTTAATCGATTGGTCGATTTCCATTTTTGGATATAGGATTTCACTTTCTTGGTAAAATCAGAGGGCATCCCAATTTCACATTCCCCAAACAACCGGGCCATGCGCAGAATAGCCCGATCTTCTTCACTCATGGAGGAAGAATACACCCCAATCTTCTCCAAAAAATTTTCATACTGCACCTGCATCGCGTGCAACTTTTCTCGGCGTGCCAAGATCCCCTGTAATTTTTCAGGGGATAATTGATTCACCATTAAATTTTCTAGTTCTGAGAGTCCCAGCTCCATTGATTTCATAGAAAAAAAGAGCTCGGTCGCCGATTCTTTCATACCCTCAACTTTGAGATATTGCACCCAAGCCACGACACCAAAGAACAGAGCGAGCACCCCAATCCCGCTTAAAAACATGAGAGAACGACGAGAACGTTGCTGAGAGGCTTTTTTGTAGGCTATGCGAATGGCTTCCGTACTGGGACCCGCTTCAGAGTCAGGACCCTTGCGAAGCACTTTTTGAAAAATCTCCGTAGGTGATTCCTGTGGCTCTCTGCGAAGAAATCTTGATAATTTACTACCTTCCTTAGGTGGGTCAAATGTTGAGTCCGGACTGGATACATGGGAAGGCTCTGGTAGTTTTTCACTAGCTTGGCTGTCTAATTGAGGCAAATTTTGCAGATCCTGGTTAGCATCTCCAAATGATTTCGATTTTCCGCCATCTTGACTATCCGGAGGTTTGTTAAAAATGGCTACCGGTTGCTCACTATGAACTGAGGGAGAGACGCCTTTATCGAGTTTTTCTGGAAAAACAGGCTGAGAAGTCTTTAGATTGTGAGAAACGGACGAGGGTGCAGAAATATCATCTTGAACGACCGCAGAGGATTGCACGGCATGATCAAGCAAGTTATCAACCTGTAAGGATAAGATTGGCCCATCCTTCCCCAACTTTAGCTGACACAACCCGGTGAGACAGAATCGCTCAACCTTGTCCCCATCGACGAAAGTCCCATTTCGACTTTGATGGTCTTCCACCCACCACTTTCCAGATTCAAACAAGACATCAACATGCACTCGACTGACGGAACGATCATAACACCGAACGTCACAGTCTTCGGAACGCCCAATTGTAAAGGAATGCAGATATCGCAACTCCCCAGGATAGAGCACGCCCTCTGCTGCCTCTACCGTGAGCGGAAAGTAGGCAGAAAGAAAAACAGTCCGGTCGTCATCCATCATAGGTGGCTCAGGGAAAAAACGAACAATGAAAGATTTGCGAGAAGACTCATGAGAAAGAGTATTGCAAAAAGAACTGTGAACCATGTACGGCTCATTCAATAGATCAAGAAGCGTACCACATTGAGCATTCAAGAAAAACCAATCTGGACAAACCACCCACGTGTACAGCATCCACCGAATGAATGGAAAGAAATTTCGAGAATACGCAGGGATAAAAAAAGGCAGGAAATGCGGCGCCAATTAGCAGATCAGTGGAACAAAAGGAACGAAAGACCAAAGCATTGAAGATAAAAATTAAGGGCACCTCTAATAATCATGATTTTTTTGTGAGTGCAAGCAAGTCACTCGCGTAAAACCGCAGTGTATGGGCGAATACATGAGGGCGCACGGTGCGCAGAGCACCAAGTTTGTGCGCGCCGAAGGCCGGGAGCAAGAGGCAGACGCCGCAATCGCGGAAAAGGAGACGGTTTTTAGAGGTGCCCTTAAACGAATCAATCAGAGCGGAACATTTAATTATGCAACAAAAGCCAATGTGACTCAGCCAAATACATTTCTAGCCGAATTCACCATCGAAAATCGGACAGCCTATGCCATCAAGGACCTCTCCATCACCTGCGATCAAATTGCCCTGACGGGCACGATCATCCAATCCCATGAGGAAACTATCTACGACATCATCAAGCCAACCACCCGTTCCACCTATGCTCCTATTCCATTTGGAAGCAAACACCGGCAAACACAACCACTTCAATGCCAAATCACCAATTTTACGGTTCATAATTCCGAATAAGTTGTACAGACGAAAATGTGTGAATATTTATAGGTTAAGTAAATCATGAATTACATGAAAATTGCCGTACTACGGATTATTGTGTAAAATGATGTGTAGAAGGCTGCACATAAAAACACAGAACAAGGAGAACAGCAATGGCCACCAACCTGGCGCTTGATGAGAAACTTCTGGAAGAAGTAAAACGTCTAGGAGGTCATAGGACGAAACGAGCCGCTGTGAATGAAGCACTGCAGGAATATGTGACTCGTCGAAAACAAAAAAAAATATTAGAGGTCTTTGGAACGCTTGAATGGGATTCAAACTATGATTACAAAGGCGCACGGAAACGAAAATGATCGTCTTAGTTGATACATCAGTTTGGTCACTGTCACTCAGAAAAGATGGACCAGCTAGCCATCATGCGGTTAAAAAGCTTGAACGTTTACTACTAGATTCGCAAAACATTGTTCTCATTGGAATCATTCTTCAGGAAATCCTCCAAGGCTTCAAACAGGATAGGACCTTCAACAAAATAATGAACTATTTAGATGCGTTTCCCTTGCTGCCGGTAAACCGAAATGACTTTGTCGCGGCAGCCAAACTGCGACGTCAGGCCGCAGCAAAAGGACTCACGCTGTCGACCCCTGATTGCCAAATCGCGGCAGCGGCCATCAATCATCACTGCCACCTCTTAACGATCGACAAAGATTTTTCCCCTATCGCGGATTGGACACCCCTACAGTTACTCTAACCCTACCCAAAAACTACATCCTGAGTTATTCGACAGGCTCACAATGCACCGATCGAAGGGTACATCCTGATTTATTCGACAAGCCTGTCCTGAGCTTTACCGAAGAACTCACAACGCACCTGTCTAAGGATACATCCTGAGCCGGGCGAAGGATGCCCCACACCAGAAATGATCATCACGTAAATTCCAATGTCTGTATCTCAAGGATTGGGTATTCGGTCTCATCGCATTCAAATATTCGCTGCCCTTTCCCCGCAACAATTCCCTCCCCGACTTCTTCCCAAATTGTCTGGGCCCCCAGCTTCACCGCTTCGTCTGAAATGGAAAACGTTCGAGGATATAAGACAGGGATAAAGACTGGGAGTTGGCGGCCCACTCGTAAAAACAAGTGGGCTTGGGCCCAATAGAGATCGCGAAGATAGTGTGGCGTTTTGAATCGTATCATTTTAATCTCATTCCAGGGCACCCAATAATAATGAGACCCAACCATCACTTCTAAGACTGGCCCTAGAAAATTGTGACAATCATTAATACGTGAAAAAGGATGGCCATTGATTTTCCCAGTCGCTAGAGGCCAAGAAGAGCAAGAGGCTTCCAAGAACTCTCGAGCTTGGCCAAAGCGCGATTCGCCAACATACTTGATCGCAGCGAGCAACATCTCTAGATAGGGAGCGGGAGCATGGAAAAACTCTGGGCCACCTCCATAGGCAAACATCTGTATCCGTGTTTCTTCAGCGAGCAACAGATCGCGATAGATGTGGATCCCATGTTGGTTGGATGAATCCAGCTCTTTCAGAACATCGAGATTCCGCGTAGCTTGTGTAAACTGCCCTGCAAAGCATTGCATTTCGAACAAAAATGTTCTGGAAGCCTGATCTGTGGGATTCACTGTAACCGTCTGAACTAACTGCTGAATGGTACGGTCCAATTCACCAGCTAGCAAAAAGCTCTTGGCATCCATAATTCAAATAGCCCATCCATCTTGCAAAGACCAAATCTGGGAACGACAACTGACCCATTCTAGGTCATTCAGCTTAACAGGACCTCAATGTCACCCACGCCTTATGCTTCGCCCCTTATGCTGCAGGACAAAATTTGGCCGTACATCGTTTCTTTTCACGATACTTTTGAAAATCAATCAATAACAATAGACTTGCTCATATATTATTGCACTGCTGGTAATTTTTGTGAGGTATGGCAGACAAATATCTGACGGCTTATCTACTTGTCGTCATCTTCAAAGAAAACTCACGCCAACATTTCTAGTCCAAAAACGCCACTCCAGTGGATTCACCTCTAATTCGCCCTCCTCCCCCAAGCCCGACCTGATCCTACGATCGATCAGGTGCCTTCACTCAAATGGAGAAAAACATAAAGTTGACTCTCCAGCCCTACAAAAGACAAGACCTTTCTCAACTTAAGGGATAGTAGTGCTTCCCTGACCGGAAGATGTTATCTCGATAACTCCTCCCCAATTACACGCACACTTGGAAGAATCATTTAATGCAGGTTGATGGGCAATTAAAATATCTGAGGCACCAGGAGCCCATGGTGACGGAGTAACAGGCAAACATGGCATGGGGGTTAACACCCCTGATGCCGCAGAGGTAGCGGAAGCAACCGCGGGGTTACTCAGAGAGGAACACATGCCAAATGGGGGAATGTTGACAGTAGGTTTATGATCCAAAATATTGGCTGCGGGAGTCTCAACTATGGTGTTATTCGCAGGCAAAACAATAAATTTACCTGGAGCCGTGCCAAAACTACATTTCAACATAGCCCCTGCGGTCACGTGTTTAGCCATGCTAATCCTTTACATGAAAAAAATGTTCGATGCATCACTATTCCACCCATTCAAGCATTCCTTCCGTTCATAGCACTTCAACATCCTGGTAAATCTAAATGGATTAATCTTGATTATTGCCTACAACAAATTTGAGATAAGATGAAAATGCTGAACCACGCACGACAAAAGGCTGTTCATTTTGAGTAACATCTGCGGGAACAAGGGGCTGAACCAATGACATGTCAATATCAGGGGGACCCTGATAGTCCTGCCAAATGGCTTGCGCCACATACTCTCCATTCGCAGGTGCAGTCCAGATCTTGGACTTCACCACGAGGGACTCCTTGGGACGAATTGTATGTCCTCCCTCTAACACCTGACCAGGAACTTCTTCTAATGCAAGAGTTTGCCACTGTGGAGGAATTTCCATCTCACCTGGAACAGATTCTGGCAATAACGCGACTTGAACAAATGCTCGTGGCTGTAGAGGGTCTAGAGATCCGACGCGAGGATCAGCGATCACCACATCATGCTCACCAATATTGGTTACCCTGAAATCAAAAGACAACCTTTTCCCTTGAACCTCGGTTGTCTCCAGAGATATCGCAATCGCTCGCTCGGGCTTGGTAAGCAAATAGGACATGAGATCACGAAGCTCATCCATAATCGGAGCAGCGGCAAGAAGAAAATCATGGTTTGAGGAATTAAATGTACGCCGAATAATGCGAAATCCCTTTTGATAATCAAGATGAAGCGTGCTGCCTGTGACATCCCCATCCGTCGGTGCGGGTAAACCTGCAAAATCCATTTCCGCAAATCGTTCGTCAATTTGTTGTGCCCTTGATGCCGATAACGAATCCGAAAATAATCCAATAGGCCTCCCGATTAAGTCACCATTATGCCGATTTAAATACATAGCAGCCCGTGGGGCGGACCCACCTTTTACAACCAACGTGGTCATCCATGGGTATAATCCATTGGGATACACCACGCCTCCTTCGACGTTGAATTGAAGACGAAATTCTGTCTCCGCAGGCTTCCGCTCAATTGGAGCAGCCTGCATAGGTAGGGTATCGTCGTTAGTATCTGTCATGGAATCCTCCTGATAAGATTCAAAAGTGGAAGCATGGACCACCTTAAGATCAAGTAAAGACAGGCAAACTATTATTCCAAAGATGGCGAAAACCCTAACAATATAATGGTGGATGGCACCTAACGACACATTCCAGTCTCCACCATAGTCTAGGGGAAATAGCGCACCATTAGAGGCGTTCATACCACCGTTACCGCCTCATATGTATATGACCGCCCAAATTGAGTATTCACCATGGAGGCCAAGTGTTGAGAAATAGTTCGATAATGGCGTTTCTTTACAATCGTCATGTTTTGACCCATCATAGAATTCGCATCAATACCTGCCGTGGCCCCATCCGTATTTAATGACGCATCAACCCCCACGCCCCCCGCATATTCATCAGGGTTGCCCAAATGATGGCCGAATTCATGAGCAGGCATGTTAGCCCTGCTTTCCCCCAAAGACCAAGCGCCGGCATTTGATCGTGCATTATTGGCTGCCAGGACAATGTCCCGGCCTGACTTGGTGGCGACTTCCGAAAATGAGACAATCGTTTGAGTTTTGTATCGACAACATTGAGGATCAGTACTGCCACATTCTTTCCGCTTGATATCGAATTTGTTCGTCCAGACAGAATTAATGGTACTAGTCCATGTGGGTAGGACCGAGGAACGAGTAGAATTCTGAGCAGCGCCCCACGCGGGCACGGTCTCTGGCCAATTGCTGCCAAATTGCGCTTTATTCGTCGAACCTTCTCTCCAAATCCCAATTGGGTATAAAAGAGTGCTCGAAGGATCACTCCAGGTAGCCGGAACATTTTGCCATGCAGACCCATCCCAATACACCATACCGGTTGGAGAACTCGTTGAGCTTTTGGCAAACCGCCAATCCGTCCCAGAAAAAGCCCCAGGGGTACTGGCCCCAAAATTCACTCCAGCACTGCCGCCCGTTCCGGCGGGAACCGTACTGCCCAGTTGAATGATAAATTGAATCCAGCCTTTCACATACGAAATAGCCCCACCAATCGTGAGTTCGTAATTTTCAGATTTCAGATTAAATCGTGCGCTCCCACTTGAATAGGCCGTGTTTGTTAAATTAGGAATAAACCGTAATTTGATAGCCGGATTGGTTTGTTGCCCACCTGCAAAGGCATCCAAATCACGTTCACTTTCATAATCCGGCCCAGCCTGGCGTGGCAACCATTCTTTGACGTCCACCGCCTGAGAATATGCATTACTTCGAATGGTCAGATTCACACCGTCCTGAACCGATCCATCCATGACATTACGAATTTCAGCGGGCTCGACCTCCCCATCGGTATAACCGCTGGTTGTTCCGCGAAGCGTGGCAGGTTCACTACACCACGTTTCCGCCTCGACCCATTCGATGGTGAGAAATTCCCGGCCAATCCCAGGAACCACTGTTGGCCCTTCTGGAGGAGGGGGTGGTGGTTCCGGGGCACGGCGCAAGGGAATAGAACGACTTGTCCGTTGGCGTGGAGCTCCCCCACCGCCGCCTCGACCCTGACCCGGCAAAGCCGTCGTGGCGCCTGCGGCCTCAAAGGGATCTTCAATCGTGGGATCTTCTGCTTCCAAGGGAGCATCCGCGGGTTGCGTCGAACCTCCAGAATTCACAAGTACGCTATCTCCCTTAATCATCACTCCTGATGGCGTGAGAGTCACAAACGAACTGCCACATTTCAGGAAAATGGCCTGGGTTCCTTCAATTTTGACCGTCCCAGCCTTAAGATTAAGACTGGAAGCGCCTTGCGCAATAATCTTGTCAGATTTCAAGCTGAGCGTCTCTTCCGCCTCAATCACAATTTCTTTGGCATTCAATGTCGCCCGCTGATCAACCACCGTCATCAGATCTTTTTGATATTCTTCAATCACTTCCTCTTTAACAGTTTCATTGCGTTTTTTTTCAACAGTTGAAAATTCCCCACCTTTGAGAACATGGTTAATATCACCACAAATATGCGTGTTGTGGTCCCCTTTATCCTCGGACCCAACTCGTTCCTCTCGATTCCCTCCGACCGTTTCATACAGACTGGCACGAACGCGAACATCCATGCGCCGTTGGCTATGAATCATGACTTGTTCTTTGCCCTTTTTATCCTCAAAACGAAGTTCGTTAAATCCCCCTCCATCTTTAGAGGACATGGTCTTGATCGTGGAGACCGTCTGATTGGTCGGCAGGGCATAGGGTGGATTATTCTCAGCATTGTAGACGCAGCCGGTAGCCAGCGGTTTATCAGGATCCCCTTCCAAAAATTCAACAATCACCTCCTGACCGACGCGTGGAATGAATTGTGCCCCCCATCCTTTGCCGGCCCAAGATTGAGAAACCCGAACCCAGCAACAACTAAATTCATTTTTCTGTCCCTGGCGATCCCAATGAAATTGGACTTTGATGCGGCCATACTCATCACACCAAATTTCTTCATCTTCTTTCCCCACGACAAGAGCTGTTTGGGGACCTTGTACAATGGGCTTGGGAGTCTGTTGAACAGGACGAAAGGGAATTGTAAAAGGAATACAGGAAAAGGAATTGCTATAGCTTTCCTCCTGGCCACCATCGCCTGCACCCGGACTATAGGTTCGGCCCATCGAGGCCATGTGATAGACATTCGTCAAAAGATAGTCGACGTTGAAGACCCCGGGAAGAAAATCGGATTGGGAACGATTTTCCGCCAAACGGAACTTATACCCCGAGACAAAGGCGCGACAGCTACTGCGCCCACGAATAAGATAATGTTGCGCCTCCTCTGTTTGAATCCTGATTCCCCCAAGCCGTTGAATTTGATCTCGATTCGGCGCTTCAGCAGGGTAATCAAACAACTCATAGTTCGCATTGCCCCCCAACTCGATAATCGAGGGTTCCTGGTGTTGCAACAACCGCCCCGCCACCCCCATAGAAAAATTAAAATCCCGATGCGCATAGCGTCCGGCACGAATTTCCTTATCAAATTCCAATTCAAGAATCGCATCGTCATCCAAGGCGCGACTGTCTGGAGCAAAATTCACGGTGGTCTGAGTCGGAACGGATTGATGAACGGCCGTAGAATTACCCATCACCAACGTATGTGTCCCGGCTGCATGTTCAAAATAATAGAAAATGCCATACTGCTCCATGAGGCGCGAAACAAAATTAAAATCGGTCTCACGATATTGCACACAAAATTCCAGTGGCTCAAACGACGGCTTCACATCCTCATGAAACCGATAATCCGTAAAATGTAAATCGTGAAAAATTTCCTCAAGAATATCGGGTATGGTGATTTGTCGACCTAAATCTTTATTGGGCACGGGAAAGATACGGCAATCGGTCGTCCGCGTGAGAAACCATAACCAGGGCACCATTTCAGCACGATAATGGTGAACCCCACTCTCACTCCCCGTCTGCACAAACCGACTGATATACCCATTAAAAACCCGGATATGCTCCCCCGACAGAACGAGTTGAACCGTGACGCGCTGCCCCACAATGGCCTCGTGCGTAATGACAGGCCCCTCACCAAGAAGGTCAAGGTCAAAATGGAAAAGTTGGGAGATTCCCTCCTGCCCGGAAAATCCATTTAAAATAAGAGCATCTTCCCCAAAAGGATTAGGCGGCAACGGTGTCGTAATGGACATCAAGCGATCAGTTTGTGTCAGAGCCATAGCATGATTTCTCCTCCTGGTGCGATCTTCCTCACATCGTAAACACTGTAGGTCTGTTCAATTAAACGTGCTGTTGCCAAAATAGGTGTATCTATTAATCAAGCAAGCACAATGCCAATATAAAATTATTAACAAACCAAATCAAATCATTTGATTTACCTTAAAAAATACCAATCACTTCATTCTTCTTCTCAAAACTTCTAACGAAAAACAGTGCAGCATTTTAAAAATTGAAATACATTCAAATAAATTTTCTCGGCAGTTTCTGCCATTTTTTTTTGACCTGGTCCCCCACCCGCCCCTCCTTTTTTCAAGACCCCACGCTCTTCTTCAAAGCGACTCCGCAATCGTCTTTGCTGTGACAGAACTATATAGCAAGAGAAAAAGAAAATCCCATTTTCCTAGGGTAGTTGAGGGAAAAGATGACAGGCCCATGCCTCGGCATGTTGAGTCATTATGGATTCACTCATTTGAAAGATGTGAGCGTCTCATGAAACTTGGGAAAACACGATCCACAAGGAAAGTGCCTATCACAACAGATGGCAATCGTATGATTAGTAAGGCGACGGAATGAACATTAACTGGGTATTGACGATTTTCCGGGGTACGGACATGACAGGGAGGCAAGACACGAACATCATGGGCATTGATCCTGACGAGGGAGAGGGAGGCCTCAGGTCACAGAGAAGACACTGGATCTAATGAATACACAGGTGTGAATCGGGTTCCTCGCGTCAAAGAGATCGAGTGAAAACGGCCAGTTTCAATGAAAGGAAAATTGGCAGAGAAACGACGTACCGACTTGATCAAACTTGCGAAAGGGTACTGATCTTTCTTCCGCCTCAAGCGAATCGAAAATTGGGACGACCAGCATGTGTCGGGCGAAAGAATTCTCGTCCAGGCATCAAAATGGCCCCACGGCGATCGCGTGGAAGTCTCTGCCCATTAAGAAACCTGACCGCTCGGCGAGACCCTACACTCGCACCGGGCAAGGCCGACTCATTCGTCGTAGCTCCTGACCCTTGGGCCTCGATAGCTTGAGCAGAGTTGTACGACTCTTCCGTAACGGCAATATCCATTGGCAAACATATTCCCCCATCGCCTAAGTCTTGAGGAGTAACAGAAGCAGAAACAAGTAATCTTGTGAATCCAACGACCACGACGGGATTTGTCCACGAGGAAATAAGTTCAAACAATTCCACCCCTTGCTCTTCTGCCGCAGCGGCGCAAGCCAGGAAGATGACAGTCGAACGCTGTCCGCCACCAGCGTTCTGTTGCAAGGTCTGCCCAATTGCCCGAAATGTTGGGCCTTGCCTGCCAAGGGCACCAGAGCGAAGCACGGCACCATTTCGTAATAACTTTAAACCGCCAGGCCGCCCATGACAGAGAATTCCCAAACTTTCCACACTGCGCCTCTCTCCCCCTTCGGGACTGACGAACTGACGTAGTTTTTGAGCGAGATCTTCAATGTGCGCGAATCCGATCGCTCGGTTCCACAGAACGCCTCCACCCCGTAGCGTCTCGCCCGTGTTCCCATCAACACAGGCTGGCACCCGTACCGAGTAAAAATCAGGGCTGTAATACGCAAAGAGGTTCATATTGAGAAATAACTAAAAATTATTGAGTATGTAAAAAACGTTCCATCTATAGTCGCATAGTGCACAGCGCTATGGATAATCAGCGAAGCATATCAGCTGTATACTTACCTCTCTGTCCCTTCTGACACCCATGAAGGCAAAGTCCTTTTAGTCCATAGCAGCCTCATTAATATTGTCTGAATAATCCCTCTGCGATATTGTATGACCAAGTGCAACTTTGAATTCATGAAAAATTACCTATTGATGGACCATTTCCCACCAAAAGTTTATGGTCAAGCCGAAGATCTGAACAGGAAAAGAAGCTAACTGTATATCTTTTTCCTACTCTGAGATATGCTAAATTCGGCTGAGCTCTTGGGAAATGAAAGTATGAAAAAAAGGCCCCAGGTATCTTTGCAAATAAAATGTGGTTCTCAATCATCTTCCTAATTTTGTGTCTACTCCTGGTCACCGGCCAGAACAGGGAAAGCCTCGGTGAAATAGCAAAGGAGAAATTATCCAGTCCCAAAATCACCATACTGAAAAATACGGGAATGGAGACTGACCAAGAGACCTCATCCATAAATATGCACATTATGGATGAAGATGGGATTCAAGATATCTGGCTAACAATCAACGCGAGTAAAAAATTAACCGTCGGTCAGTTCGAAACCGTCAGGTGGAATGAAAACCAGACAGAGGTCACTATTACGACCAAGCTTCCTCTTTCGTATGGAAAAAATCTCATTTTTGTCTACGCACAGGATCTGTCTGGGCAAGAAAATCGAAAAAAGCTGGTGATAACCAAACCACATCCAGAAGAAGATGTGTCGTGGTCAAATACGGTCAGGCGATCACTGTATTACCTGTTCAAACGAATTGCGCAATCCTTTTAAAAATTAGGGCTCATCACCAATTGATGAAAGTCACCTGTTCTAAACAACACCTGTTTTAGGCAGCTGAAAAAGTTGCATTGGACGTCAGAGTAAATGTTAGTACTGACACTGAACCACCCTACGAGGGTGCCCCAGCCCTTCGGGAACATCCGAAGCCAGAATACGAACCCCAACCCTTGCCTCAAACCGAGCAATTCGTGGGAATTGTCCAGAAAAATGAGGGCGCATGGAATAGGGTGTCACTTCACTTGGACTTAAGACATGCATAAGCTCCCAGCGAGGGCCAGCATTGCTCAGAACGATGCGAGCCTCACTGCCTGAAGGAATACTATCTAAAATTCGCCAAATCTGTTCAACAAATCTCGCCCCACCTGTTACAAGCTTACGAATATAAATCCCTTTGGAAAAATCATATCGACGTCGAAGGCCTCCCCAATTGTCGAGATTCCGTGCAATCCAAGTCGCCGGGAGGGCTTGCGAATAATTGGCACTAGCCAATAAATAATCAATAAGGGTACTATTTTTCGCCCAATTAAGATTACCATTCACCCCATCGCCCGCATCCATATTCAACGCATTTCGGTTCAGAAAAACAGCCAAATCGAGTTCCTCGTTTGCCTGAACAGAATTGATAAGATTCGGGGAATCTTTTAATTCTTCGTAAAAAATTGACTGAATGATACGACACGATATCTCCTCTTCAAGATAGGGGATGGAAGCAAAATTATCTGAAGGGAACACACTATGGGTGGTTTCATGAGCCAGCAAAATTGAGGTCGCCAAAATATCACGCCGATAACCTGCATCGACCTCAATGGTTTCCCCCTTAGAAATATTATGTGCCATAACACAGCCGTCTTCAGGACGACTATTCATACCAGCTAGAAAGTTAATTCCATGAGCCTGGTGAGTCCTTCTTAGCCGACGACTGCCTTCTCTCGCATACCGCTGATACTTCGCCCGATAGGCTTCAAACCGTGAATGGCGACCCAAGCCAGGGATTGTCGTATGTGAAAAATCGCCCCGAGACGTGTGACTGTTTAAATACAGTTCAACGGCAGTAGCAATGACTTCTCTGTCCCCCATTGTTATGTTTTTCCTAGTTTGGGACTAAACAAAATCCAGTATTCTTATTTGGTTTACAGGGTAGAATACTGGGGTTTATATCCCCATCATCCTATTTATTGAGTGTTTCGATGGCCTCTATAAGATTCCCCTAAAGCGCCGAACGGGCAAGTAGACCATTCAGTCCCAAATCAACTACTTCCACAAATTTGGCACGCCATTCTTGCCACTCATTCGCATTGATATAATTCCACGGGATGACGCGCACCCCATCGACTAATTCTTCTGGAGGAGGCGCATCTGGTCGACAAACTCGGGCGGGAGGAGCAGAGACCACATAGGGTCGCAAGAACACGCGAACGGTCAGATACAGATTCGCATTCCATTGGTCGCTCGCATTTGCTGTCTGTAACCACGAATCAAAAAACGTATTTCGAATTCTTACAATCATGATAGAGCCCCGCGAAAGTCTTGAATCTTCCTTTTCCTTCTGTGCCTTATTAATGAAGCATTCCCACCAGTGTAGCGCTGGCATTGTTCAATAAAAAACAAGCCCCCCTTTTTCCTACGGTCTGCTCGACAATCTAGCAGAGCCCCCTGTGTTTCTAGACGCGCATGACCGCCACACGACTACCTGATAGTCCATGCCGTTTCACTATCAAAATCATCACAGGGACGCGACCACCCTTATCGATAATTTGCTCGACGCTATACATGGAATCCAGCAATTTAGGGTTGGCACCAGAAGCGCCCGTCGACTCAACCACACGCATATTGCCGCCGCCCCGGCTGACCGGTGAGAAGGACTCCACAACGGCCACATGGCCAGCAGGGATACGCTTGACTGTATTTCCACTCATCCAGACAAGGAGGTCTCCTCGACAAATGGCTTCCGGGTTGTTTACTGCCTTGGCCACACTATAGTAAGACGCCGCCCCGGTGTTACGCACCGTCTGGATGGAGTAAGACTTCTTTCCGCTGGCAATAAGATAATTGGTGACAAACCCGGAACAATCGATACCAAGATGTTCGTCACAGTATGTCTGCAACGAGGCCTGATTGGGGGTTCGTACTTTTCCCGAGCGTACCGCCCATTCCAAGGCAAGTTCGTAGTCCTGTGGAGACCCCTTGCCCATGGCGGCGTTACGAATTCGTTGTTTGTTCGCCGTAAACCACGTATCACTTCTTGAGCCGCGGGTCACGGCGTTGTAGTCCCGCCTCTGCTCGGTACCCTCCGTCCAATTCATCATGAAGTACTTTCGAACCTGCACCTGATGGGCCACAAGTCGGCTCATCCTCGCCACGGTATCCTCCGTCCCGGACTTTACCCTAAGGTTCCGATACTTTCTCATGAATTCAACAGGTGTTGGCATGACTCGTCTCCTTTTCCAATGCAGACAGACAATGTATCAATCAGTGACATAGACGCGTCAGCGAGATCAGAAGCCACCACGGCTGACCGGATTAGTCGGATCTCTCCTAGGAATAGTCAGTCGATGACCATCCCAGGCTGCGCATCAAGACATGGCCTTGATCGGGCCGAATCCGCCACTCTGCGTACACCTGCCTGGCCCAGAGAATCTTTGACAATGCTATCTGTGATGCAAACCTCGGTCGGGGTAATCTTAGCTACGGCCAGATATGATGTTGAGACCTGTTCAGGCTCCTCAATATTTTCGTGCGCGTGAACGGGAACAATCAGCGCAATTGGAATGTTGTTGCCATCATTCATGGAAACGCGCCACTCTGCCCTATTGCTAAGATGCAGCATGTGGCGCGTGACAAATTCCTGATAGTCCAGCGGATACGTCCCGTTCTCTGGTGTACGAATGTCGATGGATAGTCGTCCAGAATCGACGTGTCGCACAATTACCGAATAGCCCAACACACCAGGACAAAGTTGATACGTCGATTCGTTGGGATCGTCCAGGTCAATATGTTTCTCGCAATTCCCTTGGCCGAGATCCGTATACACTGATTCGACCCCATCTTTTGAATGCGCAGTTTGATCATGTCCATCGGCCATACAGCCAATGGTCAGAAACACACTCAGAATGAAGGCGCTGATTGCAGAGGGTCTCACGCTAAGGCTCCTCAGTCACAAGCGAAACGGGGAAGCACGTCTTGTGGCTTTCAAAAAATAAATAAAACTCCACCATGTTTTCATCCAGACATACGACTTTGATTGGTCACAGGAGACCTACACACGAGAGAGGAACAGCAAATTCAGGAAAAACTGCTCCACGCACCCAAACCGATCAAGGACGATGTCGTCTTATTCTGGTGCATCTCAGCGTAGCGCAGGCTGCAACCGTAGCCTCGAATTTCGAGGAGCAGTGCCAATTTATGGCGCATTGACTCACAACCTGCTTTCTCGCCAAGCCTGGAAGCGAATTTACATACACGAGATTACAAGACCTGCCTCTCTACCCAGACCAAAAACAAAAAGTAAAATTACAACCTATTAAAACTACACCTGCTCTCTAGTATAATAAAATAATACAAAATGCCACTCTGATGCTTTGTGATAAAAATGAATTTTCAATCAAATATAATATCTACTTTGTTTATCAAAAGTGCAGATTTGATTACTTCAAAAAGCGATGTACTGGGATCATCAAAATTTTGTATACCTAGTGGATCACCATTAAAGTCAAGCTGATTGGATGTTGTAGATTCATAAGCAACTTTTTCGCGCACCCAAGCTGCTTTATCCAACATTTTTTGTGCTACATCAGACTTTTGCCAAACAAGCGTAAATGGTGGAACGGCCCCATACCCACCACCAAGGCAATCACTTAAACTATCTATGCATTTTCCAAAATAGCCACCTGGTCCATTAATTGCTTCACCAATCGCACAAAAAAAGCTTGGATAATCGACAATAAAAGATCCATCAAGATGAAAAATGCTTTTAGCCTGAGAGCTTCTCACTCTTGTCGAATTAACAGTTTGATATAGTCCAACAATTTCAAGCCAAGCTCTCCTCTGTTCAAAGGAATACCCCGACCAAATGTTCTTACTCGAGGGACCTCCATCCCTCCAAATATCCCAAAGGGCGAGTGAATTAGGATTGCAGATATCCTGCAACCTACCAATCAAAGAAATATCAAACTCATTCGATTCGTAATCGTTAGATTTGCATTCGATAGGTTCGCCTAGACCTAAAAAATATGAACCGATGACAGTCTGGGATTTATCAAGTATTCCTATGAGAAAATTCCTAGCTTTAAATTGAGCTTGTTTATCTATGCGTAAACACCACTCTTGCAAACAATTAATAGGAGTAATTCTCTTAAGTTCAATTTGGTGATATTTTCCATTATGGAAATTCACTTGCCTATCACCTGATAGACCCAAAAGATCATGGAAATATCCGCAGGATTCTCCACTTTCATCATCAACAATTGAAAATAAGTAATCGTCCGTTATTAGTTCTGACGTTCTCACAATTTACCCTCCATCGGGATACCAGGGAGCTGGGAACAAACGGGGTGTTCTATATTCATGATTTAACACATATCCCAACCTACCATCTGTTCTTTCTAGGATCCTATGCCGAGTGCCTGGTACATCCCATTCAAGTGCTCCTCGCCAAACATTTCGACCTCGACCGAACGCGGCCGCTCTATGAATCGTTTGCCGACCCGTGGCTGGATCAATTCGTGGAACACCATTCCCTAATTTAATTTCCTCATAGGCTTCTCGAATCGCTCGTGGAATCGGATTTGGATCTGATAATTTCCCGCATTTCTTTGCCAACCCCAATGGGTCAATAAATTTATTGGGATCAGGTACGTAGGCGTATAAAGACACCCCCCCTCCTAGTCCTATCGGATCTTGACTTACATATGCCCCTAACTTCGGGTCGTAATATCTATAACGATTGTAAAACAGACCTGTTTCCTCATCCTCATATTGACCTTGAAAGCGCAATGGATTATCAACTTTTCTGACTGTCGATTCTTTCATACCTCCCCATGCCAAATTTTGGCGATCCCAAACAATGTGTCCAGATGGATCCAGAAGTCGTGTGGGACAGCCAATAGGATCATTGTGATACAAATACAAAAGCTTGCTAGGTATTGACGTATCCTTGGACCCAAGCTGACCGAGACTTTGGATCAAAAATAATGGTTCAAACGTTTCTGGATAGTAAACCCACTCCCGGACCTGCGGTAAGATCATCGTTTTTGGGGTTGCACCTACACTAGCGCTTGCAACTTCTCCTTCAACCTGTAGATCTCCTAACAATGAATCGCCGTCCCAAAAGAAACTCATCACTACCCCGTCGGTCTCTTTTGACACCCGCCGTCCAAATGGATCGTAGTGATAGACAGTTGTTTTTCCATTAGTCGTGCTTTTGTTGAGCCGTTTATTTGGCTCCCAATTAAACTGGGTTCCGCCTTGAGATCCATAACGTTCCGTCAAATTACCGGCCCCATCAAATCGATAATAGATTCCCTCATACTCACCCTCTCGCAACCAATTAGAGGGGGAAGACACATCACTTTGAATCGGCTGCATGATACGTGTCTGTAATCGGTCTCCAGCTGGATCATTCAAATATCTGGTCAAACGTTTTTCGGGATTTAGATGGGAAACTAAGCGACCCATAGGATCATAGGTGTACTGGTCAATACCATAAATCGAGTCATGCTTTTTAATGAGTTGGCCAGATCGGCTATATAGGTAGTCTTGTTCGAGTAGAGGACCTTCGGCTAATTGAATACGCTGAGAAGTAATATCGCCATTCGAATTGTATTCAAAGAATCTGTTGAGATTAGAACCTAATGTTTCTTGGGTAACCTGGCCCAGTGCGTTCCGAGAGATTTCGAGAGGGGAATGGCCTTCAACTTCCACTCTACCCGCATGGTTCAGATCGTCATATTGATATTTAACCGTATTGTTAATGAATACATTCTTATTCTCGACTACTGTTGTACGAGTGATTCTATTACCATTAAGATCGTAGTCATTTTTAATCGTAAAAACATTGCCTTGACGTTCTCGGACTAACTGGTTTTCCGAATCAAATACGCGCTCAATTCGAATGCATACATTTTCACATGCAACAAGATTACCGTTTTTATCGTATTCAAAATCTTCTGTCTGATTCACATTTGGTTGGGAAAGACTGGAAATGCTTTTTTTTGTAATATACCCGAGAGCATTTGTCTGGCAATGAATTCTTTGTCCTAGAGGATCAGTACTTTCCTTTAAAAATCCATTTTTCAAATAGGAGTAGTAACGTGATTGCCCCCAATAATCAACTTCTTCTATGATATATCCGAGCGCATCACGCTTAAATTCGTAGTTCTGCCCTCGTTGATTTACAACTGAAATGAGGCGTTCCTCAGTGTCATACTTGTACTCTATAGAATGGCCGTCTGGCTGAATACGTTTAGCGATCTCCCCTTGACCATAGTATTCCATGCAGGTTACAGCGCCATTTTGGTCAATATAGCGGACAAGGTTATCTTGTTTATCGTACTCACAACTAATCATAGCTCCATTCGAAAGTATAGCCTGCACGTACCGACCTTTGACATCATAAACATAGTGCGTATTTTGACCTATAGGATCGATTTTCGTTGTAATATTGCCAAACAAATCATAGTTGAAATGGGTGATATAGCCTGCGGCATCTTTTATCTTTATCAAATGACCAGCTCCATCATAGGACAAGTTCGATTCAGCTGCCATGGGGTTAATGACACCAACGAGCTGCCCTCGGGAATCGTAATCAAAGAAAGTTTTGGATCCAAGAGGAAATTTCTGCTGGATCAAGAGGCAGCACTCATTCCATTTCTGTTCCCACAGGGCTCCATTCGGATCAGTGATTATTAATGCTTTGTTAAGTAAATTGAATTCTGTTTCAATCGTGCACCCATCCGGCCTGGTGAGCTTGAGGAGATTGCCTCGATCATCGTATTCGTACTGGGTTTTGTTCTGCTCTTGATCGATGACGGCTGTGGTGCGACCACGGTCATCATATTCAAAACTTGTGATCCCCCCGAGGGGATCAATTTCACTAATGGGCAATCCCGATTCGTTCAACTTGATTATCGAGACATGGCCTAAGGAATCAGTGATGCGACGTTCATTAAGCACATCAACATATTCGAATTGGTAGTTATACAGTCCACCATCACCCCAGGCATGATTGACCCGCCGTTCGCCGTTCGCTGAGGTTTGATAATCATAGTAGAACGACAAGCCATTGCGATCCGTGTGACGAATCATATGGTGATCATCATAAGCAAAGGTATAGGGATGGCCGAGCGCATCGATGACGGAGACTAAGTCACCATTGAGATCATATTCGTATTGAATAAAAACATGCGGTGTTTCTTGATCGGGAATATCCATCGAGACTTCCGTCATGTGCCCCAATTCACTTTGGATATTGAGACGTCGGCCAGCCGAATCCCGGATAGCCGTTAATATTAGCGCTCGTCGTTCAAAGTCGATAGTATTTCCGCAAAGGTCGCTGATTTTTTCGATGACATATTCCTTTGTGCCTTCTCCAATTTTTAGAATAAGTTTTTTGGGAAAATGATAGATGCGATCTTCTTTGGTACGGACCTGAAATTCCGTTTCGTGATCACTAAGCAAGGCTCCATCGATGAGTTCTAATTCAGCCCCCACTTCTCCTGGTGCCACCGGCAACCGCTCAAATATCATCGGGCCTTTGGAGGGATGAATCATCGAGACCGTGCCATTTGCGGCATCGACTTCTAGACGAATATCGCCAATCGTTTCCCATCCAACTCCGCACAGGCCCTTTCGATTAGAGCTGGAGGAATAGGAGCGCACCCATTCGAGTGGGATACGGCCAGGCAATGTGAAATCTTCCTGATCGACGGCCACGGCACCAGTCAGAATATTGACCGGTTCGGCACGAAGAATTGTACATTTCAAAAAGCCTGGGTCCATTTTTTTGAATAGCGCCTTTCTCATGCGCTTGAATAGACCGGATTTGGCAAATTTGCCCAGGGCTGCAAAAGCCCCTTTAAACAGCATACCCATGAGTGAAATCGTCGGCGGCCCTCCCACGACCACGCTGGTGGGAATGGCCAGATTGACGGTGGTGGGCAGGATCATTAAATTGGGCGGGCCCTTCTTTTTGAGACGAGGTGGGCTGATCATGCCTGCGACTTGGCAACTCAATACCGGCAAGGCGATATAGGTAAAGGGGTCTCCATCTGCAACCACGGTCGAACTGCCCATAAAAATTTCGTCGTCGGTGTCTGGGAGTTTGGGCGCAAATGGGAAGCCCGGTGGAATATGTATGGCGGTTGCCGCCGTGCCTGCCGTTGCCCGTTTCATTCCACAGACCGTGACGGTGGCCCCTAAAAATGGGACGTAGTCGAATGGATCAAAGACGATGGACGTGTGGGGCGTTGGGAGGGGGACCGGCGCCGGCGCTGGCGGGACCACACAGAGATGGACGTCAATACCAAGCTGAGGGTCGCCATGTTTGGCCGCGGGCATCATCAGGCGGCCACTCCCTCTTCTGCTTTCAGTAGACACGGGATGGCCAGCATCTCAGTCAACGGCCACTCTGCCCCGAGCAGCGCTCGACTCTCGGCAAAATATTTCTGAAATAACTCTTGGCTCTCTGCCACCAATTGTTCCAATTCGTGGAACGCGGTCTGTTCAGCCTGTTCTACATCCTTTTCCAGATTCTGTTCAATGGCCTGAAATTGTTGAGCATCGGTCGTATCGTTGAGTAAGGCTGTCTGTTTCTCGGCTTTGGCAAAGACTGTGATCTGCTGTGCATCCATGCGATGCTTGACCGCTTCCATCTGTTTGACGCGATCAGGATCTATGACCCTGAGGATATCAATTCCTAGGATAGGCAACGTGGTATTGGGCCGGTCCTTGGCTTCAAGTTGTTTTCCTAGAGCTAACGCGGCGTGGCCACGTTCTAAAGCCGGGTCGCGCTGCTCCAAACGGCCCAGACAAAATGTGCCCATGCGATAGGCTTCGATTGCGAGAATGGGGTTGGGCATGCTCTGCGCCACCAGGCCTGCGTGGTCATAGCAGTTTGTCGCGGCTTGAAGATTGCCTGCTGCTAAATGTGCGCCGGCTTCGCCAAACCAGGTTTGCATGACGAGATCTTTTCCGGCTGGATGCTGGGCCTCCACAGTTAGCAGGGCGGCCTGACGAGCTTTTTGATATTCAATCACCGCTTCCTCAAATCGTTTTTCCTTGAGTAAGGCTCCGGCGACTAACATAATCACGACGACTTTCTGATCGGCCCATTGTTCTTTTTTGGCAAAGGCGAGTGTATCTTCTGCCTTAGCTTTCACTTGGTCGGCTGACCCTTTTTCTATCAAGGTCACCATGCCCATCAGGAAATTACGGAAGACGGCAGCCGGGCCTACGGCCCCTTCCTGAGCAAAGGTATCTTGTGCCGTCGTGAGCGCATCAATGTTTAAGGTTTCGGCAGAAATTTGTTCATGGTCTGAGGATGTCAATGCGGTGAACCGCGGATGTTCAAGGGAGTCAATAAGAACGATGCGCATGCGTTCCGGCAAACCTGTGGCCAGCAGCCGTTGTATCCACCCGATAAACGCATCCTCACCCGTGATCGTGGCGGGCATGAGCACCACAACAAGATGGCCGATATGGTCTTGATGTTTGTCTGCAAAGGATTGCAGGCTCTGCCTGACTCCTGAGACGGAATCCTGGAAGTGTTGTGGGTCAAAATCCCAGTCCGGCGTAATGCCTTGTTGGGTCAGCGCGTCGCGGCTGGCGTCATATTGACCGGCCAGGGTTATTTTGAGGTCACGGGAATATTGTATGGATTGCTCAAATGGTGTGTCGAACACCAGAAATAGATCGCCGGTCTGATATTCCGATTCGTGTTTTTGGGCCTCGAAAAAACATTGGAGCATACGCACGGCATTTTCGTGGGTTTTCCAAATAAGTAGCCGTTTGGATAGGTCTTTTTGGAAAGGCTCCCAATGGTTACATAACTCGACGAGGCGTTGCTCGACAGGATTGAGCGCCATGATTTTCTTTCCTTATCAATTCAGGGAAATTTTTGGTCCAGTGATCGCTACACCGCTGGCGTCGTTGACCACCGTCGCTCCGCCACCTGACAAGGTCGACTTGCTAGCCGCTTCTACCGTGGCTTCAGCTGCACCACTCATCGTGGCATTGCCATCGAGTAACACGGTGCTACCTCCGCTGGATTGCACGGTGACATTGGCATCCAGCAATGCTTGGCTGCCTCCGGACGACACCATCAACGCATCTGCATCTAATGTCAGACTCGCTCCCCCGCCAGCGATCATGGTGATCTTTCCAGGTTCCATGGTAATAGTACTGCCCCCACAGGTCAGGGTGATTTTGGTTGGTGCCTGAAGATTGATTTCGCTTGTGGTGTCGCATTTATAACTGCCTGTGACATCAACGATTCGATCACCGGCATTCACCGTGAGGCTTGCATTGCCCTGTATCGTGACCGTTTGCGTGCCTGCACTCACAGTGTGGGTTTCATTTCCTCCCACCACGGTTGCAGACAAATCATTTTCTACCGTGGTAGACATATCCTTTTGCCCATGAATCGTAATGCCTTCTTGCCCCTTGGTGTCATCCATCATCATGCAATTGTTGCCACCGCCCCCAGGGGTTGAATTGGACTTGAGTCCACTGGTCATACCCGCAGTCGGCAAACCGTTAGGCGGCATATTGTCTTGGTTATAGACGCGACCGATAATGATGGGTTGATCCGGATCGCCTTCGAGGAATCCAATAATGACTTCTTCGCCTACCCGGGGAATATCGACGCCACCAAATCCTTTGCCGGCATGCACTTGTGAGACGCGAATCCAACAGGAACAGGTATCATCCTCTTTTTCCCTGCCCTCGCGATCCCAATGAAACAAGACTTTGACGCGGCCAAATTCATCAGTCCAAATTTCTTCTCCTGGCTTGCCAACCACTTTTGCCGTTTGTGCACCTTGGACCATCGGTTTGGGCGTCATACGTGGAGGGCGGAACAAGACTGAATGGGGAATACACCTGAAAGAATTGTTGTAGCTTTCTTGGCCGGCGGCAGTGCCACCACCTGGGCTATAGGTATTTCCCATGGAAGCCATATGCGACACCGAGGTCAGCACATAGGCTTGATTCAATTCCGTAGGTTCATAATCCACGAGATTAAATCGATAGCCAGAGGCAAATTCGCGACAGGTACTACTTCCTGTAATCAGAAAATGCTGCGCTTCTTCGGTTTCCATACGAATGCGAGCCAAGGTATCTCCTTGGGCCTTGGTCCAATATTCACCGGGAAAATCGAAAATTTCGTATTGCTGATTGCCCCCAATGTCCACCAGACTTGGGGAATCTGCCGCGATATTCGTACTCGGGGCTTTAAAATTATAATCCGTATGGGCAAACTTTCCGGGCATTAAAACTTTTTCAAATTCCAATCCCGTAATGACATCTTCATCTAACATGCCACTTCCTTGCGGTTCCCAAGCCACCTGCGATTGAATAGGTAATGGTTGATTCACCGTTATGGCATCTCCCAACACTAAGGTATGTGTCTCTTCTTCATGTTCGAAGAAGTAAAAGATGCCGTATTGTTCCATCAATCTAGTGACAAAATTAAAGTCCGTCTCTCGATATTGCACGCAATATTCTAAGGGTTCATACGTCCCTTCTAGGCTTATCTGATAATCCGTGAACCCCAAGTCTTGAAAGATTTGCTCAATGATATCTGGCACAGTTTGGTTTTGAAATATGCGACAATCGGCAGTGCGTGTGAGAAACCATAACCATGGCACCATTTCAGCTCGATAGTGCAGAATCCCCGATTCACTTCCCGTTTGCGCAAACCGACTAATGAAGCCATGAAACACTCGCTCTTCCTCGCCACTGAGTTCGATGCGAACGGTCACCGGCTGTCCAATAATGTCTTCGTACTGAATAAACGGTCCTTCGGTGAGTAGATCCAAGTCATATTTAAAGAGTTGCGATACGGCTTCATGCCCGGTGAACTCCCGCAACAATAAGACGTCAGGACCGAGTGGCGTATCAATACGAAGCAGTCGATCAGTTTGTGTGAAAGGCATTCTCCTTCTCTCCCTTCAAATGTCGATGGGGGGTTTCAACATTCGATCGCCCATATCGGGGTTCTGTGTTTTACGGGTTCGCTGTCACGTATCTCTATCACAATGGCTTATCTGACAATTTCAATGGAATAGTAGAAGAATTATTGAATAAAAGAAAGCAAAGGACATACCACCTTCATTTTAAATAAAACAAAAAAAGGCGTTCCTCTTCTTATCCCGTTTGTCGGCCCTGCTTTCTTAAAAGTTTTCAGGCATGTTCAGCTTGCCACGGGAAGGTCAGAACTGGAAAAAAACGATGACAGCAAGGCTCTCCGACGAAATTTCTAAGAGAAACTGGCGTTCGCCTCAGCCCACATAGCTTAAAGTATGACTCCGTTTGTAGGACCTACACATTTTAAATGTTTAAAACTCATTTTAAAGTTTGCAACAATTGCGGCCACCAAATTTTGGTAAACACAGAACATGTTAACCGCTATCTGCCTTGGTATCATCAGCGGAGGAAGGACCCTCAATGTTACACATTCAGATCAAGGCCCTTGAATTTGAGCAAATCATGGTACTTGCTAGCCACTCCTACCCATAGTGGTACCATTCCCGATATGTTGAGTAAGAATACGCGAACGATCCAAGACAGGTGTGAGATGGACTCTCGACATTCGACGAACGTTCGCACTTTGGTTGGCCATCACAACTTCGTGAACACCACTCAGCTCACAGTATGAGCCAATGCATGAGAAGTATGGCCACGGCTGAAGACCTAGGGTTCCGCGGATGTGCGTAAAGGGTGCTCCACTATCAAGCCCGCAAATTGAGGCAAGCCTGTGAGGGTCTTTCCAATCTACTCATTATGCCCACGATTGGGGTTGCTCGTAGTCAAACAGTGGAAGGAATCTTTTTCGGCTCAATGTGATGCTACGCCCAGAGTGGGCATGACGCACTATGGGGAAGGAACGTCCAACTAACTTTCTGTGGGGAAAAAGCTGACGGTTTCTTACGTGGTCAAGCGCAAAAATATCTCTTGGTATCTTGCTCTTGGCATACCCTACCTATCCTAGATTTGGGAGCCTAGCGTAATACCGGAAAGAGCCTGGTGACATCAAGATTCAACATAAACCGATTTAGTTGTGGGCCTTCAGAGGTAAACGTTGTTTGGAGCTGCATGGTTAAACCTGGAATATTGCCTACCCGTACATTTCTCAATGACAGGGACACGCTTTGTACTTGGGGTTCCCCCGATGGCCCGGTAGTGGTATTGAGTCGCCCTCCTACTGGCACCCCCGGAATGTTTAAGTCACGATTGGCGGCCAAATTAAGGACTTCATGTCTTCGTGTTTCTGTTCCCAGGACTCCCCCAATACCCATACCCACCATGGTTAATCCGGTTCCAATAAGTAAGGCGCGTTCAGACACCCTCAAACGCCCCCATTCATGGTCCAAACGAGAGACCGCATCATTTTTTACCCGAGTGGTGAGTTGCTCGACCTCCGGTACTTTCATCACTGCATCAAAGAGTTCCCCCCATCTCGCTGGCCGCGGAGTCTCCGGCCCTGGGCCTCTGGACGGTCGGGGATCTTGTCTTGGAGTGATTGGTCTGTTTCGAAGATCGAGGAAAAATATTTGAGTGGGATCAGGTTGGCTTCGAAGAAGTGCCAAGCGGATTTGCTTGGGGTCCAACAGTCGTTTGATCTGAGCCAAGCGGATTTGCCATTCGATCCACGGGTCGAGTCGTAGACGAAATTGGCCAAGACGTAACGGTTGATTTCTCCCTATTCGAAAATCTGGCGCTCGTAATCGATAATTTGGAGGTGCCATTTTGGGGTTCGACCTTCAGGTTGTTCAAAAAGAACCAACAATATCGTGTCTTATTCAAATTGATAGGTGAAACTTCCTTCTTTGACGGCGATATGTACTTTACCAATCGATTCGCCTCGGCTCATACGAGAGAGGAACTCTCCTGACATTTCCGGCAATAAGGTTCGGGTCAGAATGTGATCCACATTTCGTGCGCCGCTTTCGACTTCTTTGCATCGGCTAGCAATTTCGTTGATGACCGACTCATCATGGGTGAACTTGGCACCATGATTATCTTCCAGGCGTTGTCGAATACGTCCTAATTGCAACACAATAATTTGGCGCATGATGGCATCGGATATGGGGTAATAGGGCACGACGACCATGCGGCCTAACAACGCGGGCTTAAACACCTTGATGAGTTCAGGACGAATGGCTTCCACCAGGCCCTCGGGTTCTGGACAGGTATCTGGATCGGCACACAGCTTCATCACGATATCCGTTGCGGTATTGGAGGTGAGAATGATGACGGTATTTTTGAAATCAATTTCTCGCCCTTCTCCATCTTCCAATACACCTTTATCAAAGACCTGATAAAACAATTCCATGACATCCGGATGGGCCTTTTCGACTTCGTCGAGGAGCACAACAGAGTACGGTTTTCGGCGAACGGCTTCGGTGAGGACTCCCCCTTCTCCATACCCCACATACCCCGGCGGCGAGCCTTTGAGGGAGGACACCGTGTGTGCTTCCTGATATTCACTCATATTAATGCTAATCAGGTTGCGCTCCCCACCATACATCGTTTCCGCTAGGGCCAACGCTGTTTCCGTTTTGCCGACGCCGCTTGGCCCGACTAAGAGGAACACGCCGATCGGTCGTTTGGGATCGGTCAGATTGGCTCGCGCTGTTCGTATGCGCTGGCTGACTGCTTCCAGCCCATGCGATTGCCCAATGACTCGTTGTTCCAGTTTGTCTTTTAAGGTCAACACGGTTTGAATTTCATCCGTCAACATTTTTCCGACGGGAATCCCTGTCCACCCAGAAATGACTTCTCCCACCGTCTGTGACGTGACGCAAGCTTGCATCAGCGGCGAGTCACCTTGCGTTGCGTCTAGTTCCGTATTGAGTGCATCGAGTTGGCTTCGTAACTCTTCTTTTGATACGGGTGGGCTTGCCGAAACGTCGACCTCTGTCTCTGGTTTCGGTGAGGCTTGCCCGACGACTAACGCTTCAAGCTGGGTACGGATTTCACGAATTTTCGTGACGAGTTCGGATTCTTTTTCCCATTGCGTCTTCAATTCTGCCAAGCGGTTTTCGTCCTGAGTTTTTTTAGCTTTCAAGGCATCAATTCGTTCTTGATGGTTGGCCCCGGTAATGGCTTCCCGTTCCAGTACCGTAATTTCGACTCCTACTTGGGTAATCTGCCGTTGCGCGTCTTCGACGGGGCCCGGTGTCGCGGCCTGGGCAATCGCCACGCGCGCGCAAGCCGTATCCAAGACGCTCACACATTTATCCGGTAATTGCCGCCCCACGATATATCGATGCGAGAGCTTCACCGCATCTTCCACGGCTTCATCTAAAATTCGAACCTTATGGTGCTGTTCCAGCGTTTCTGTCAGCGCACGCATCATGACAATGGCTTTTTCTTCTGTCGGCTCTTCCACCTTCACGACTTGAAATCGTCTGGCTAACGCCGGGTCTTTTTCAAAGTATTTTTTATATTCCGCCCAGGTGGTCGCGGCAATGGTACGTAATTCTCCACGAGCTAATGCCGGCTTGAGTAAATTGGCCGCATCGTTTTGCCCGGCTTGCCCCCCGGCACCAATCATAGTGTGGGCTTCATCAATAAAGACAATGATCGGTTGGGGAGAACTTTTGACTTCCTCGATCACCGTTTTCAATCGATTTTCAAATTCCCCTTTAATGCCCGCCCCGGCTTGTAACAAACCCAGATCAAGAGTTCGAACGGCCACATGCTTGAGCGGATCGGGCACATCCCCCTGCGCAATTCGCAGCGCAAAGCCTTCTACCACGGCGGTTTTTCCTACACCCGCTTCACCGGTCAGAATAGGATTATTTTGTCGTCGGCGCGTCAGAATATCGACTAATTGACGAATTTCAAAATCGCGGCCCAAGATGGGATCAATCTGCCCGGCCTTCGCTTTCGCGGTTAAATCCACCGTAAATTGATCAAGCGCCTTCGTTGGTCCGCCTCCTGGGGCTTGGCCACCTTCTCCACCACTTGCCGGTTGTTCTCCAAGGCCCACGGCTGATTGGGCCTCAGCCGATCCTGCCGTGATTTTTCCAAATTCTTTATCCAAGGTTTCTACGGAAATGGCATTTAATTCTTGGGAAATATCTCGAGCGACGCGGGCTAAAGTGTCCTTACTTAACAACGCTAAGAGTAAATGGCCGGACCGAATTTTCGCCGCCCCGAATTCTAGTGACGCCAACAACCAGGCTGCTTCAATCAGGGTAGAAAGTTGCGGAGCAAAAGCTGGCGTGCGGGCATTCCCGGTTTTAAATTTGTCCAAGGCCAGCGTAACGTCCCGTTCAAGCCTTGAAGGGTTCACATCAAACGCTTGGAGAATCCGCTTAATGTCGGAATTCGGCATTTCTAAGAGCTTCAGCATGACATGCTCTAAATCCACGTCATAATGCGTTCGCGTGAGACACAATCCCGCTGCGCCCTCAAACGCGGTGCGACAGCCATCATTGAGTCGTCCAACTAATGATTTTAACGTGACATGCATAATTCCACCTCAGTAAGAATATTCGATTACAACATTAATTATTTCGTGCAGTTAACATCAATATGACCATTTTCTTAGGCACCTTAGGTGCCCAATGGAACCGGAGCCAGCTCCCCTTGAAACATGACCGTATCTTCATCCTCTGTAAATTCCTGACATTTCAACCAGGTGGTCCACCCCAATTGAGGAGGACAGGCGCTGGCTTCGCTCAAACGACAATAGGGCACTTCGGCAGCCTGCAATTGCAATCGCACATCAAACTGCAAATGTTGGCCGGCAAAAAACCGAATGAGTTGAACCAAGGTTTGATAGGTTTTCCCTGATGGAAGAAACTGGGCAAACTTCGATTGGGACAGTGGGCCCAATTTGACTTGAAACCGTGCTTGTTGATCCCAAATTTTACTGCCGGCTATTGTGGTTTCGCCCAATCGTAAATTTTGCTTCGGGCCATTTAATCTCGATTGATCTTCCGGTTCCAACGACACCCACTCTCCAATAAACTGGCGAATAGTAACGCTCACTCCAAAAAAATGCTCAAGGATTTGTCGTAATGAATGCGCTGATCGCGACCGAACAGCCAACATGCCTGAATATCCAAGAAGGGCTTGTGGCGAAAAGGCTAATTGTTCTGCCAACCCTTTCGTTCCCAGTCCGATAAAGGACAGCATATGCTGAAACGTTCGGTCAGTTTTTTTCTCCTGTGTTTTCGCACCTTCAAAACTGACAGCCACCTGATACTTTTCCCATGAACGGTAAAATAGGGTGATCAATCGATGGGAAAAGAGGTCAAAAAAATCTAGCACCGTCCGATCCTGATACCGTAATCGCTCCATGATCAATTCGGTATAATATTGCGGCATCACCCCTTGCGGCCCGGTCAGTCCCATAAACGCCACAACCATATGCATGGGGTCTTCACGGTCAACACCTCGCGTAATGTCATAAATTGCGCTGGGCGGGAAACTCATACTTGGAAACGAATGAAATCGCACGGTCTCTTGTTGCGGCAGGGAGGCATACCCGACAGGGTCCTGCTTGTCAGTCATGTGATTGAGCAAGCGAACGGCCTGAAAAAAGTCAAACCGATACCCCTCGGTTAACAATTGCTCGGACACGCTCAGATCCCGATTCGCCATAGCCTATTTCGACCTTATGTGTTCGTTTGTGATGAGCATGTCAAGCATAGCGAGATCAAAAAAATTACACCAAAAACTGTTCGCCTGCCCGTGGTGGCCATCTTCGAATGGGTTCTTCTCGTTGTTCTGTTTTGGCGACCAATTCCACAAAGGAATTTAATGACGCATAGAGTCCCAAAAATTTCTCTAACACCGACGCAAACAAAAAGACACTCCCGCCGACATATTTTTCCTCGTCAAACACTAACGACACTTCCATCCCTCGACAAAACCCATTCCAGCCCATTGAAGGTGGCCGTCGAACCACAGAGCGGCTGCCGACTTTTTTCAGTCCGGTAATGTGTTGTCTGACGGATGCCGTCCCCGCATAGTCATAGAGTTTTAATATTTCGCGCAACGCATCTTCGCCACCTTCCACCAAGGACAAATAATTTAAGGAAAGGTGTGAAATGAGACGCCACTGACTGGCTCCTCCAAGCGGGGGCCGGAGCGTTTTGGTCGGTTTCACCAAATAGCGAATACGTTCTAAAGGCGCGGCCCCTTCTAATTCAAAATACCCACCCTCTTCACTCAACGGAGGAAGTTTTCCCGGCAAATCACGATTCGAACAGGTGGTGTGCAACGTCAGGGTATCTGTACTGGGTTGAGAGGCTTGAAATTCTAAATCGACAAGGGACAAATAGACTTCCGTCCCATCATCACCTTTACGCTCTGAAGGTTGGCGTTTGGCATACCAATAGGTACTTTGCGGATTTTCCAGGGAAGCATGTTGGAGTGAGTAGAGAGGAAGGACCGGTTCCACTAACTCCCGATGCGGAGAGGTACAGGTGACCGAATTAATCGAAAACACCTCCATCGCCTCTTGTCTTCGAACATCAGGAATGACACGATATTCAGATTGGGTTTGATCGACCCGAATGGGTTCCGCAATATGCTCAAACAAGTTAATAATCGGCGTACACCCTAACCGAAACACGCTGGCATCTACCGCTTGGTCAAGATGGGGCACGCGATCCAAGAACACAATGAGTTCAATGGTCTCCCCAAAGCCTTTTTCTCGTATCGTCTCTAACCCCATGACATCGACAAAAAGAAATTTCTTGGGGAAGGTGAAATATTCCTGCAATAATCGATAGCCAGAAAAAGAGCGCTGCGTATACGGCAAGAGACCTTCATCTTCACCAAACCCTACTGGCTGCAGGCTGTTTGCGGGCAATTCAAGTGTTTGCGTTTTACCAGATTCATCTTTCCCTCGAATGAGAATTCCAGACCGCTCATTAATTAACAATGAATTATTGAGCAAGAGATCATACATGGTGTAGGCCAAAATATTTTCACCATGTAAGTAGAATCGCAGGCGGTCTAACTCCAAATCTTTAAACGTTAATCCACCCTGGCATTTCAAGGTCAGGCGCAGCGACGACTCGGCCGACACGCCGGTCGGGAGCCCTTCTGGAGGTTCTAATTGTGCGGTTTCCACCTCTATGGGCCATAGTGTGGTCGGGTAACAGGTACGAAACCGGCATTGGGTCCCCTTGACTGGGCGCGAATAGAGCATGGCGCCTTTATCAATGGTATAGCCGGAGGTGAGCTTGCCTTGCATGGGATCGGGAACAAACTGCACGATGGACATGGAGGGAAGCGGGGCTAAAAAATGCGGATACAGCAGATTCAATAACGCCGTGGTAATTTCAGGAAATTCATCATCTAATTTATGGTGAATTCGAGCGGCGATCAAGGCAAAGCCTTGTAACAATCGCTCGACATGGGGGTCTTCGCCTTTGCCGGCTTCTAATTGCAGACTCCCAGCGACATTGGGGTATTCTTGCGCAAACTCTTGCCCCATCTTCCGGAGAAAGGTGAGTTCGTGTTCGTAATAACGAAGGAGGCGATCTTCCATAATTATGGGCTGCTCACAGAATAGGATGAGGTACTCAATTGCAACATGGCATCAAAACTCACCGCTTCCGGACTCGGATCCACAAGCAACATGGCATCAATACGAAAATGTAACGCATGCTCAAATTTCTTTGGTCCTTCCACCGTGACCTTGATCGCCCGTAGACGCGGCTCAAATAAACCTAATGTCGTTTCAATTTCCCTTCGAATCGCCTTTCGATCTTTATGAGAATTCAAGCTCATGGAGGTAAAATCTGGAAGCCCATAGGTCAGGACAGAATGGCTCACCTCTTGAAATTCTGGCGGCAGCTCTTCCAATAGTTCTCGACGAGTATTAAGTAGCGCTTCAATATCTCTAGAGACTGATCGTTTCAGTTCTTGCAGCGTATACGGTGTTTCCCGGACACGCCGCGTACGGAGATGGCGAGGATAGGCGTCTTCCAGCAGCATCCGGTTCAAATTCATTAATCCCCGTCCCTTGGGTTTATGTTCGTACAATCGAATGACTTCTTCCGAAAGCTTCACGCCTTCAAATCGCTCCGCTTCATACACACATTCTCCATCAACAATTCGATTGAAGACTGCCACCAGACCCTCTTTAATGGCGGCTGGAACATCGTCAGCAATATTATAGGTGTCGATTTCATGAGAGAGATCGATCGAAAACTGTCCCCTTAAAAACATCGAAATGGGCTGTTCTGCCTTACGAAACAGGATCACGAACCCACTGACACTTAAGAGATCGAACACAGAAAATAAGGGCGAGGCTTGCGTGATATCGGCCCCTAAAAGCCGATCCAAGATCGAAGGCGTCAGAGGCGCTTTAATGTCCGACAATTTCATGAGGGGACCGACTCAACATACATGTAATAATGTACTAGCTGATAAAGAGGAGTAGCATACCCCATTGATGGAAATAAGGAAAGAACGCAGTTCATCCTGTTTCTTCACCAGATTGCACCACTGAGAGTCTGAGAAGAAAGACAGTATTAATGGAGTGCATTTCGACGAAATCACATAAAAACACCGAGCCATTTCCAGGAAAAACTCTCAGCTAATCGAACGTTGGAATCATGACCACATCCCACCAGCAAAAACCCTACGAGGAATATCCAACCACGTGGGCAGCCATCATTTATATGGCATTTGTAAACGTCGTCTCATTCCATATGAGGTTGGCAACAAAACTGGTCACTTATCGACAATACTCAAACAGACTTTCGATTGTGAGTGTATACCGTATGAATATCCTTTCCCCAAATCGTTTTATATAAATCCTTTCCCAGTGAGTTGGACATCAAGCCAGGAATATACAATTGAGTCACTTTTAAGTGTTGAATAGGCGTCCACTTATCTTTCTCCGTTTTTGCCACTTTACCTTCACCAGCGTATGCGTCAATCGGCGCGAGGAGTTGCGCACTCACGACTCGATCTAGTCGTGTCCACTCATATGGAAGGGCAAGAAACAACCTTGCTGCGTAAGAAAATTCCAGCCGATTCCTTTCAGCAAAATGCCTGATGGTGTTGAAGGTATCAAAGCTGATCCACCATCCTCCGCCTAATTGGGCTGCCCTGCTTGAGGTACTACTTACGAACCGATAATACCGATGCTTCAATTTCAATTTCACTCTTCCAGGCGTTCTCATGCCTCCACTTCCTACTTTTTGCCCATCGTTAAACCAACGCTCGCTATTGATTCCCTGCGCTATTAGCTTCCAATGCGGCTGATGGAAACAGATATCATTTAGTGCGTTGCTACCCAAATGGTTCCTCCTTAAAGAATGTGGCTCAAAAAATGTGCACAGATGTATATAGCGGGTCGACCAATAATTATGAAGTCAATCACAAATTTGAGATATGAGGTCAAGCCTTGTTTTGAGATTAATTGTTGACCACAGAATTTTTAAGTTTTCTGAATATTCTATATTTTGAAATAATATAACACCACCCATTCCCATGGACCTGTAGAATCCCCTCCCATCCCTGGCTTTCCAAGGATGAGAGCAAAAAACGCTGACTCTCCTTTAGTCAGTCGCCGCTTCCAAGTTATACGACGTGGTGGCGGTGCCGTAGCGCCAGGTAGCTTTGCGATAGCTAATCGTGATGTTTTCGTTGGGGCGAGTGTCTCCCGTGTTGTAATCCACATTCACATTCGTGATGATCACTTTTTCACAGGTCACCGTCAGGTAGGCATCAGTGCCCGCCACGAGATTTAACACGGCATTGTCATACTGCGTTTTCATGGCACAGCCGTGGGCCAAGGCCGGACTGCCGTTATCCATGATCTTGGTAATGTTTAAATCCCCAAACATCGTGACCCGTCCTGTGATATTTTCGCCTTCCTCCCATTCCCCTGCTTGC
>JAJDBS010000141.1 GCA_029261235.1 Nitrospirales bacterium | reverse complement strand
GAATGCGCTGGCAATCTTGATTTTTGTGACTCAGCTCCCAGAACTGATTGGTGCGAGTTGGGTGGTCTATGCGATGGTGGCGGCTGGCCTAGCCATCATCTATCTCTTTCCATATCTCACGAAGGCCGTGCCTTCTCCGCTCGTGGCTATTGTGGTGCTTTCAGGCGTGGCCATTGGTCTAAATTTGGACATTCGGACGGTCGGCGACATGGGTCAACTTCCTGATAGTCTGCCGATCTTCCTGCTGCCAGATGTGCCGTTAACCTGGGAAACGTTGATGATCATCTTTCCGGTGTCTGCGACGTTGGCCGTGGTGGGTTTGCTAGAATCGATGATGACCGCATCGATCGTTGATGATCTGACGGATTCTTCCAGCAACAAAAATCGAGAATGTGTCGGGCAGGGAATCGCGAACATTGCCTCTGGTTTTATCGGTGGGATGGCGGGATGCGCCATGATCGGGCAGTCTGTCATCAACGTGAAATCTGGTGGACGAGGGCGACTTTCAACCTTGTCGGCCGGTGTGTTTCTTTTGCTGATGGTGGTGTATATCGGTGACTGGGTGGGCCGTATTCCTATGGCCGCATTGGTGGCAGTGATGATCATGGTGTCGATCGGTACCTTCAATTGGGCCTCAATCAGAAATTTACGAGAGCATCCGAAAACGTCTAGTATAGAGATGATTGCCACTGTCGTCGTCGTGATATCCACGCATGATCTCGCGCAGGGTGTGCTGGTGGGTGTGCTATTATCCGGCGTCTTCTTCGCACATAAGGTTGGGAAAATCTTGCACGTTGGTGGAAAATCAGAAGACAGCGGGCGTTTGCGAGCGTACACCGTCACGGGCCAGGTCTTCTTTGCCTCGGCTGAGCGTTTCGTCAATTCATTTGATTTTAAGGAAGTGATTGAACGGGTGCGTATCGACGTCAGTCGTGCGCATTTCTGGGACATCACAGCGGTGAGTGCATTGGATAAAGTCGTCATGAAATTTCGCCGAGAGGGAACCGAGGTCGAGGTGATTGGATTGAATGAAGCGAGTGCGACGATGGTTGATCGTTTTGCGATACATGATAAACCTGATGCCGTAGAAGCCTTCATGGGGCACTGAGAGGGCTTCATCCCATGAAAAACGAAAATACGGTATTGGCTTGCGTCGATCAATCCCATTTTGCGGACTATGTCGCTGATTATGCGGCCTGGGCGGCATGTCGCATGGCGGCACCATTGGAATTCCTGCATGTCATTGATCGCCATCCCGAGATTGCGACTGGCGATGATCATAGTGGGGCGATTGGCATCGATGCCCAAGAAGTCCTGTTACATCAACTCTCCGATGAAGATGAATCTCGTAGCAAGGCGATCCGGGAGCGTGGGAGGATCTTCCTCAACGACTTGCGAGAGCGCGCTATTGTGTCGGGGGTCAAGGCCCCAGACGTTCGTCAACGCTATGGTGTGCTGGAAGAAACGTTGGTCGAACAGGAAAAAGGGGTACGGTTGTTTGTGTTTGGCCGCCGGGGTGCCTCGGCTGAGTCGACTCAGCGTGATCTAGGGCGCAATGTTGAGCGGGTGGTACGCGCCCTGCACAAACCTATTCTTGCGGTCACGGATAGTTTCACCGAACCACAGCGAATCATGATCGCGTTCGATGGTGGGATCGTCACCCGACGAGGGGTGAAAATGGTGGCGACGAGCCCACTCTTTCGTGGGTTGCCGATTCACCTCCTGATGTCGGGGAAAGAAAGTCAAAATGCCTCAAAACAACTTAAATGGGCGAAGTCCACTTTGGAGGCTGCAAATTTTGACATCACCCCATCGCTCATTCCTGGTGATGCGGAAAGCGTGATTGCGAAGGCTGTCCGTGAACAAAATATCGATATGCTGATCATGGGGGCGTACAGTCATTCTCCTCTTCGCAGCCTATTGTTCGGGAGTAAAACCTCAGATTTGTTGCGATCAGCTAAAGTCCCGATGCTATTGCTCCGATAGAGCAATAGGTGAGTTTGTCTTAGTGAAACTCTGTGTTCTCGTCAGCCGTATCGTGTAAGACCTCTTTTGCTTGGGGTGACAGATACCCCGAGATTGAAGCTGGGCCTTGCACGATTTTTTTGTGCAAACCCTCCGTGGTGACCTGATAGCAGGAACAATCCAAGCAAGGATCCAGGAGTTGTGTGATAGGGCTGTAAGGGTAGTCGGATTGGTCAGACACCTGCCTGTGTTGGTTTGTCTAACGTGTGTGAATGATTCAATGGTTCTTTGGTGAACCGAAAGAAGGGTTAGTGAAAGAATGGTAAAAAAGATCGTGGCCAACGTCCGTGCGGGGATCAAGAAGTCCTCGGAGATTGGCTATCATATTATTGTGTTGTGTTTGAGTGCAGGGATAGCGATGTCCCTTCCTATTGTCGCTACAAGTTTTCTAGATTACTGGACCAAGGTGGAAAAGGAGAAAGTGTCGCTCGTCACGTTAGAAATAGGGGTCGCGGTGTTACTGATTATCCTGATGAACTATATCCGGAGAAGTTGGAAGGATAGGAAGTTGGCCAAAATGGCCATTGATGCGGGTTTCGTCTCATTTTTCCCTCATCGGGCACGACGGGCTGAGGATGGAATTCGCAAGCTTCGGGAGACCCAGGGGCGCGGGCGGACGGTCATGATCATTGGATCAAGTGGGTATGACACGTTGCGTGATCAGGTGGGGGACTTATCGACCGTGTTGGATAAATGCATGGGAGCCAACATCATGTTGGTAAACCCCTTGAGCCAAGGCGCCAGTGCACGTATCCGGGCGATTGCGGATCCGATGATGTCGATTGAGAAATATCGTACGGGAGTCAAGCAAAGTATTGAATTACTGAAGAGGCTGAAGGCGGTCGGAAAATCAGTCAAACTGAAGCTCTATTCGGACCCCCCGCTCTTGAAGTTGGTCATTCTTGGAGATTATCTCTGGATGCAGCATTACCATACCGATCTGGATATTCAGGAGATGCCGGAATATGTGCTGCGGCACAACGCGAACGACCATGGGCTATACACGGTGTGTTATCAATATTTCGTGCAGCGGTGGGAACGAACCGAAATACCGGAATACGATCTCGACACTGACGAATTGGTCTATCGAGATCAAAATTCTCGAGAGGTCCGAAGAGAACGTTTCTGGCCGGAAGAGGTTCCGCAAAGCATTGAGCAGGGGAGAGACATACCCGCGTTGATGGCTACGCCACTCACGACTATGACACCTCCAGTCCTGGAGCATGCGATGAGTCGAAGCATGAAATAAATACTGGCTGATGTTCATCCCCTTGGATGGACAGTCAACCAATGGGATAGCTTGAAAGCTATTCAGGGGAACGATGGGAACAGGAGTTTTGGGTTGCCGTTTTTAGATCGAGGCAAGAATCTGTCAATACGTAGACGATGAGGTTAAATTGAGGCTAGAAAAACTGGTCTCCCTCCTACCGTCATGCCTGCCGGAATACGCCCCTATTTCCTTCCCCCTCTGTCATGCCCGAGGGTAGTCATCGGGCATCCATCTGTCCATCGCCGTGATTCCCAACATGAGTAGTTGTGAATCCATCTTTTCTTCATTCGTAATCACCCACAAGAACCGGAAGAGCAAAGGAATCCACTCTGAAGATTCAGGAATGTTGAATGGGGCTTGGGGGTATGCGTGAATGCATGACCTGACTCTACTCATTATGCAACCTGGATGATTCGACGAGCTATGGGATAACACCCTATCGATACAGGATGACGCAGGACGATGCCATAATGGTTGTGAGGTAGGTCTTCAATGAATTGAATTGAACCGAGTTGATTCAGGAAGAGGAGGTCTACTTCGCTATGAAGTCAGGAGTCTCTTGTTTCACTTTATTGATCATGTCGAGATCCTGTTTGATGATGCCTCGAAGACGATTCACTTCCGGTCGGTAGCATGGGTGGGCTATTCAGACTTTGGCATCAACTGTAGGCGAGTGGAGCAAGTGCGAAGTCTACTGGAGGGTAAGCTCTAGCGGGGTATCATGGGAGCGCTCGTCGATGGATGTATCGATCGGGGGCTTGGATGGTATAGTGATGGTGATCCAGTCAGCTTGATCATGGTTTTGATCGTGGCGGTTTGAGTGCTGCTCGCCCATTGCACAAGGAGTCGCCTGGGTCGGGAAGTGGGGGACTGGGCATGGCTTGGAACAAACAGCGGAATTTTCTTCCGACATCATAAGGAGCGCACATGACCAACGAGGAAAAAGAAAAACTCATCCGTCCGTGGATTGACTCCGAAGAACGGATCACGGTGAACTATCTCGATGCGCCGGACCTGAACGCCGAAGTCACGGGCTGCACCGAGCGATTGGTCGACCTCTCCATTGAAACTCACATGACGCATATGAAACAACACCTTTCTCTTCCGCTCAGCCAGGTTGAGGTGGCAGAAGATTTCTCACACTACACGCGAGATCCTGAGCGACCTCTTCAAGCAAGCCGATTGATGTTGGTCATCAATGAGAAGCGACCTCCCATCATTTACTAGCGAACAGAGTCGCCCTGTTTGTCTCTGGCCTTGGTGGAAGGTGATTCCATAGGTGAGGTTCCCCATAAAAAATGGCAAGAGAGGGATTGCATCATTAGATGGGTCCTCAAGAAGTGACCTCCATCAGTCAGACCATGCTCGATCCATGCCGCTCGAAGAACCAATGAATCAAGGCCAGGGAACCATGGTCATCCTGATCCAGCGGCGAAGGACCTGTGCTCAGGTAGAGCACGGAAGGTGTAGCACGCTTCTTCGACCGCCTCTGCCCTCTCCGTCATGCTCAACGGTAGCCATCAGGTATCCATTTTTTTGCGAAGTCTTCCACAAGAACCCGCAGAGAAAAGGAACCCATTCTGAGCAAGCAGGAATGTTGGAAGGGCTTGGGAGCATGTGCGAATGGAAGACCTGCCGTCCCATTCCTAATTATCGTTCAATCCCATAACAGTGACAATATTCCATTTGGAACGCGATCAATATTCAATTGAGCCTCCGTATGAAAAAACTTAAAAATATCTTTCTATTCACAGTCAGCATTTTTCTTTTGTCCCTGGGATATTTTCTCGCCAACTATCCGAGTCGGCCAGAGGAACCTGAGCACGAAACATTTCTAAGCGAGATTGGCGAAGTCTTTGGGACACTTGGCATTTGGGCACTGGTTATCATTTATGGAAGAACGTTGCTGAAAATAGCGTTTGCTCAGGGTGGCCTTGCGCAACGACTCGTTCCAGAGGAGTATGGCGTGCCCGCGCTCCATCCAGTCAAAGCCCTGCTCAATTTTTTGAATACCACGCACGTCTATGTCGGGATTGCCGCCATCGCAGTCATCGTGTTGCACATTGCGATGGTCGGTTTGCACGCAGAAATCTTATTTTTTCCTGTCGTCTTGGCGCTCGTGCTGTGGCAAGGCGTGTTTGGGTTTTTCCTCACATGGCGATTTTCTCCGCAGGATTTGAAGAAGGCCTCCTATGTGGTACATGCGCAATTTTTGACCGGAATCATGATCGGCATCTTTTCAGTGTTTGGTCATCTGCTGATCGACGATTAGTCGTTCATGGGGAAGAGCATAGATTTTTTTTAAGTGAGATGACCCTGGCCTCGAATGGGTATGGTCAATGGTCGTCACAAGCAAACTGGGCTGCATCATGAAGGGCCGGGCTTTTGATGGCGTGGACGGTGTATATATTAAAATGCGCGGATACCAGTTTATACACGGGGATTACCGTGGATCTGGAACGTCGTCTTGAGGAGCATTCGAAAGGGAAAGGGGCTAAGTATACCAAACACCGTGGGCCGTTTACTCTGGCCTTCACTGAAGACCAGGAGACGAGAAGTCAGGCGCTCAAGAGGGAATCGGCGATCAAAGCCATGACAAGAGAAGGAAAACTACGATTAATTGAGACTCGTTAAAACGAACGCTTCCAGGTTTCCTCCTCTGCTCTTCGTCCGTCATCATCATTGTCCTTCTCCCTGTCATGCCGAATACGTGTCATCGGGCATCGCTCATTATCCGTGCACCTCATTTTGAGAAAACCTCTTGCCATCCCGATTCACCTCCACTTTAAGATCCTTTCTTCATTGACCGATACATACAATAACGAGCCACAAACTCCCAATTCCGGTAGGCAGAGAACAATCCAAAGCACATGGACCAAGCCACTAGAACACGTCTTGAACGCAATATCTTCCCCGCTGCGCATCAAGCCTGTGAGCCATGGGAAAAATTTTCCTGGCATACGAGCGCACATGTGGCGCATTCATCTCAGGCGCTGGCCATCGATGTCTTTGGCACCATCAAAACCTCGGCAAACAGGGATGCGATTATTGATGCCCTAGCACTAACCATGGGTCTTCCCACTGGCGGTTCCTGGGACATCACCCTGGAATGGTCGGCGCGCGCATCATTGCTCAATGAACCTTCTCCGACTCAAGTGGATGTCTATGCCGAAAGTCCCTCAGCAGTCATCCTGTTTGAATGTAAATTTACTGAGCAAGATGGAGGGGCATGTTCGCAAACGAAGAAGCAAAGCGGCGCGACACCGTGCGATGGCAACTATGGAGAAGACGGTGCTCAGGAGCACGACATGACCAGTCGTTGTGCGTTAACCGAAAAAGGCATTCAATATTGGGACATCATTCCGAAGGTCTTTCATCTCGATGCCCACACAGATTATAAGCCTTGCCCGTTCGCAGGACCAGCCTATCAATGGATGCGCAATCTGGTCGTGGCTTATAAGGTAGGGCGACAGAAGAACAAAAAACCCGCTGTGGTCATCGTCTATGCTGATCATAAGAATCTATCCATGGCCCAAAAGGTCAAATCCGAGGCCTGGACGGAATTTACCGAAAGCGTGAGGCAGGATCACGTATCCTTGCACGTGCGGTCGTATCAAGAAATCCTCATGCTTGCAGAAGAGGTCACCCATCAAGATAGTGAGGATAAACCCCTATGGCGGGAATTAAGTGAGTGGGTGGAAAGCAAAATATCGGCAATTAGTAGTGATCGGAGAAAACCCAAAAGAAAACGTTCCTCGCGCTCCCACACGATGGCAGCCAATAGAAACGCGTGACGGGGTCAGAGATTTCGTAGCAGCCAACGTCACGTGGTGTGATAGCAAGCCAGATGCCATAGCAAATCCTTCCCCGCCATCTTCCCTCGGTCATACCCAGCATTTTCGATCGCGCATCCTTCTTGTTATCCTGAGCTGGAGATAAAGGATCTGTGCCCTGTGCGCGAACCCTCACCAACCCTTCGTCCTCTCCTTCATCCCTACAAGTTATAGGCGGGTAGCCAGCTTTGCCTTGCCGTACCTTCCTCACAAGAACCCGCAGAGAAAAGTGAATCTTTCGAAAATTCAGGAATGTTGTCTGGAGTTTGGGAGTCTGTGTGAATGCAGGACCTGGCCTCAATGATTATGAGGGTGTTGAATCATGAGGATATCAAGAGGGAAACAAACCCAGGAACATGTTGACTGACGGTGGCTTCGGGTCGGTTTAAAAAAGTTCTCCCAGCAAGGCTGTAGCCAAGTTTGAGCGCGGAGCGTACATGCAGTACATGAGCACGTAAAATTGGCAAGAACGCCGTTGGCGGATTTTTTCAACCGACCCCTTATCGGTTCACGGCTTGCATCCCCGCGTCAGGGTAGCGTGCTCCTGCTGCCACGCCATTCGGCGCAATCTCTTGAAGTTGTTGCAACTCCTGCTCGGTCAGCGTGACCTGCAGGGCTTCAATGTTTTCTTCCAGATATCGCAGTCGTTTCGTGCCAACCAGCGGAATAATATTATTACCCTGAGCCCATAACCAGGCGAGGGCGAGTTGCGCTGTGGTGATGCCCTTCGCGGCCGCGAGTGTTTCCGGCTTTCTCACAAGTGCTGTATTTCTGGTCAAGTTCTCGCCCTGAAAGCGCGGCAGAAGCCGACGTCGATCGTCAGTCGCAAGGTCGTCCATGTTCGTCATCTGACCTGTTAGAAAACCACGCCCCAGGGGGCTGTAGGCGATAAAGCTGATATTCAGTTCGCGACAGGTGTCCAGTAATTCCTTTTCAGGCTCACGACTCCAGAGCGAATATTCCGTTTGTAATGCCGCAATGGGATGGATCGCATGGGCTCGACGAATTGTGGAGGGATTGGCTTCAGACAAACCGAGGTAACGCACCTTGCCCTGTTCTACTAGTTGAGCCATGGCGCCAACCGTCTCCTCTATCGGAACGAGAGCATCGACGCGATGTTGGTAATAGAGGTCAATAACCGACACCCTAAGACGCGTGAGACTGGCCTCACATGCCTGTTGAACATAGTCTGGCCGTCCATTTTCCCCAACAAAATTTCCCGCTTGATCGCGCACAATGCCAAACTTGGTGGCCAAAAATGCCTGGTCTCGTCTCCCCTTGATGGCCAACCCGAGGAGGGTTTCATTTTGTCCCATCCCATAAATGTCAGCCGTATCCAACAAGTTTAGTCCGCCATCTAAGGCATCGTGAATGGTGGACTGTGCCTCCTCTTGATCCGCCGGGCCATAAAACTCCGACATCCCCATACATCCCAAGCCCAACGCGGAAACCTTGTGCTCGGTAGCTCCTAACTCTCGTGTTACCATCATCATGTCTCCCTGTAACATTTCACCGTCATCAAGTGGCTAGTTTTTAAAAGGCATTCGTTTGACCTAGCTCATATCTTAATTTCCTCTCACAACTCCAACTCTTTCGCTCAATGGAGTGCCTCGCGTTGCTCGATCCCCATTTTCTGGAAGTATGTGTGAATGCGAGGCCTGCCCACGAGCGGAGTTTAGTGGTCTGGTGTAGAATTCCTAGCGAAACGAGCAATTGCGAATATTTTCAGCAATAAACGTGGACGTAGTGAAAAGCAAAGCTTGCAACAACAGATTCGATCCCTAATATACCATCGTAGCCGTGTTTTATTTAAAGGAGACGTCCAATGCCCAGTTCTGCTCGTCGGCGGATCTACCAAATTTTGGAGTTAGGCCAAGAGGGGGACTTTCAAAGTCGTCTGTATGATTTATCTCTTATTATCCTCATTCTGCTGAATGCCCTTGCGGTTCTTTTAGAATCTGTCCAACCTCTAGCTGATCAATATCATGTCCAGTTCGCCTTGTTTGAGGCCTGTTCCGTCGGAATATTTACCATCGAATATATTCTCCGCTTGTGGTCCTGCGTGGAGAACAAAACGTTCCAAACAGGCGTTGGCGGTCGTTTCCAATATGCCATCACGCCAATGGCCCTTATTGATCTGTTCGCCTTTCTTCCCTTCTTTCTCTCCTGGATCTTCCCTCTGGATCTTCGCGTACTTCGGATGTTGCGCCTTGCGCGCTTAGTTCGCTTGTTTAAATTAGCGAGATATTCTGAAGCGTTACGTTCCTTAGGAAATATTCTTGTTTCTAAGAAAGAAGAAATGGTGATCACGGTTGGATTGGGAGTGATCTTGTTAACAATTAGTTCGAGCTTAATGTATTTTGCCGAGCACGAAGCGCAACCAGAGGTTTTTTCCAGCATACCGGCGGCCATGTGGTGGGGGGTCGTCACCTTAACGACCGTGGGATACGGAGATCTGTATCCCATCACGACGCTAGGGAAAATTCTTGGTGCGTTTATCTCCGTCTTGGGAATTGGAATGTTTGCTCTCCCAGCTGGAATTTTTGGTGCGGGCATTGTGGAATGGGCAGAGAAAAAGTCCTCGCCGAATACCTGCCCTCACTGTGGGAAGCACCCCACCAATTCGTAGCCAGAACACGGTAGTCCCATCGTGGGCGATGGTTCAACCAACATGGGTGTGAATCCTTTCATCTGCCGAAGAAAAGAAGACTATCTATGAAACCGAGAGAAGATCAATATTCGCCTAAGAAACTGTGATGGGGTCTTCCGCAGAGAGGAGAACTGGATAGAAAGTGGATCATGCCGTCACCGGTTCAACTTGGCTTATCATAGCCATACATACGGTTCAACACTTCTGACAAGAGGGCTTCATGTTGCGCTTCAGCTTCATCCCACGTGGAGCAACGGCGGCACGTTTGATCGAGAGCGCCACCAAACACCATTGTCTCAAACAGGAGAGGGGGGCCGGCGAAGAATTGATGATCAATGCCAAGGAATACCGTTGACACCTCAATGTCGGCGACCTCTGTGTGACTCACAACCCGATCAGCCGTTTCCACCCATTCGCCAAATTCCTTGGCACCAGAGGCCAAAACAACTTCCTGATTACGTAAAATATAGAATCGCATGCTATAAGAGCTCCAAATTTTATACTATGTCACTGCGTTTTCAGTCACAACCCTGATTCACCATTTTGACCCGTTCAAGGGTGATGGAGAAAACGGGGCACATCCTATGATGCCAATCTCTGGACACCTACAGCAAGGCTGACGCAGAAGGTAATCTCTAAAATGGAACCGTGTATTTGGATTGGGTAGAAAGAAAAAGGCTGATCACAGATAGTAGGAATGCCGGAGAAAAGAAGATGGCTTTTCGATGGAAGGTGTCAGGCTGGATTTGAATGATTGATAGATGCCGGGTTTCGGCCCGGCAGCCGAGGTCCTTGTGTTTCGTCAAAATGACCCAAAGCCATGTTGACCGTGCTATGACCCTTCGGGTGCCCTGCGCAGTTCACCGACCCCGGCGGTGAGCAAACTCGCGGAGCCTGCTCTGATTCTTGTCGAAGGACTCACACACTGCTGGCCTTCTCTCCGGTGCCGGTTGCACGGCTCGGCCATGCCACAAGGTCAAAGGGAGTTTGGTATAAAAAGGGACCTTCTTCTTTAGTCAGCCGGCAAGTACCGGTCTGGTTTGTTTGGGGGTCAGATTCGGTTCTGTGGCTTGGTGCATCTAAGGCAAGATTTGTACAACCTGAAATTTATGTGACTATCGTTACCTGTAACGGGAGATTAATTTTCTAGGACAGATGTGACTTTGAGAGAAATGGGAAGTTGAGAAGTCTTGCCGTGATCATTGGGTATGTATTGAATGATATCACTTACAAAAACAGACGTACCCTTAAGTTAATTGCTCATTCTGAGCAAGAAAGGAAGGGGTGAGTTGGGCAACTTAGCCAAGGCTGGCACCAAGTCACTCTAATGTATCAAAAAAAGAGCCTCACCACTGTTGCGGTGAGGCTCTATGCCATCCAAATGTCTATCACCGCTAGCGCTGAGGTCCACGCGGATAAGCAGGTGGGTATCTACTGAGTAGAACCGTTACGCTCGCAGTTTCTTCATCCGCCAGGCCACCAAGCCTAACAAGCCAGAGCCAAAGAGCATGATTGTGCTAGGTTCGGGGATGGGAGCAGGGATAATAGGAGGAGTGAAAGCAGCAAACCTCATCGTGTCCAAAGTGAAGGCATCGCTCCCCGTGAACGTAACGGAACTAATACCCACATCTGAGGTAAATCCAACAAATTGTCCTGTAAAGCGTCCAGGAAATGGGTCGAAGCCACTCAATTCAATATCTCCCAAATTAGTCGTGACTGAATAAGCTCCATTGAAATTGGCTACTGTGTTGATATCGATTCCAAACGCATCAATTGGAGTCAGAAAACCAAAGGTGATTGTGTCGAAGCCAAAAAAGAAGGACAAGGACAAGGGCTCACGACCAAGACTGTTGAGCCCACTTGTGGGCGCAAAACCGCCGGTCACAACAGCTGAAAAAGGACCAGGACTGCTGTCATAGGTAATTCCATTCACTGTGCTGCCATTGGCGAAGATTGTGCCAGCTGGCAAACCATCCCAATTTTCGACGGAGGCTCCTGGAACAGTTGCGTCAAACGTGGCTCGGTCTGTGAAGCCTACCGTGGTGGCACTTGCCTGCTCAGCGACTCCCCCGATGGCACTGCACGCCATAAGACTAAGAAACAATATTTTTAAAAATTTACCACTGTGCTTCATAAAATCTGTTCTCCCATTTTTGGTGCCTAAGCTTAGGTATGTATAACTTCTGAACTGCACCTATTGATGACTTTGACTATCTAAGTAATTTCAATAAAATAATAAGCAATATATACGCCAAAAGCATAAGTGATTGATAATAGTGAAAATTTTCATGTACTCTCATTCAGTGACTCTGCTTAACTGTAAAAATTTTCGACTCAAAAAAAATACTTAAAACTATTGAAATATAAAATGTCTAATGTTTTCATATAGATACGCATTATACACAACAAGCCATGGTTGCAAAATATTTTAACAGAAGAAGTATTCAGAAAGGAAAGGGCTAGACTGTTCAGCAAAAATGGCTACTCACGTGGTCTAGGGTGTGATTTTCCCTAGTGTTGGTTGCACATCTTTTTGCGAGGATGGAGGCATAAGGATACACAACCGAATTCGGTGAACACCGCTGGACGGCAACGCGATCTGGCTGATGTCTGGGACAAGACAGTGGACGGTCGTCGCGCTCGCTTAACGGTTCCGCGTCTCTCGGCCAACCATCGACAAAGTTCTTGAGCGGGCCGGAAACAAGAAATTGCGCCACGCAAATCGCACAATAAGCACTTAATGCAGGTCCACTATGAGATCAAAGGCCTGGCCAAGGTGGAAACGGCTCTCGAGCGCCGACAGAAATGAGCGTCGCAGCGCTATAATAAACGCTACCATTGGGAGATGCTTCATTTTAAGGCCAAACGGTTACCATTGCTCATCGGCGAGAAGCGGCTGTGCTCCCTCGGGAGTATCTGTTCGTGGCCATGGATGATTTACCGAGAACTCTATGCGGCCATCCAGCCAGACAAAACGCAGCAGTCGGCGGCCAGGTTTTTGGCGCAAGTCATCGAGGAACGTCCGTACACCATCGAATGCGCCTATTCCGACAATGGTACGAAATATAAAGGCACGCCGGAGCATAACTTTGTGTCTCGCTGTCAAGCCAACGGCACGGGACAGCAACTTGCGCGAGTCCGGCCGCCTCAGACCAATGATAAGGTCAAGCGTGTCATTAACACGCTGTTGGAAATGTGGCATGCCACCATGGTGTTTGTTTGCAGAGAGCATCGGCAATGGGAGCTGACCCGATTTATCAATTTTTATAATACCGTCAAACCTCATGCAGCAATTGCCAATATGACGCCCTATGCAAAACTCACCCAGTAATTCTTTTTATCTGCAAACAACGCGATGAAATAGCACAAATTCAGATGTCGTATTTCTACTTGACGGAGATGACTCCAGGTAAGTCCTTCAGGTCCGCATCTTCCGTGAGCACGTGTGCGTCCTGCTCCTTCCCTGTTTCAGCCACAATAGCGTCGGCCATGGCTAATCCGTCTTTGAGGCTCAGATTTGCGGTGAGAGAGGCAATGGATTCAGTCAGTTCAATCGGATGACTCGCACTGAGTTAGGGTGAAAAGAATAAGGCGGTCTCTTTACCTTTCTCCCGTTTAATGATTGTGGATGCTTCATAAATGACGATGGTTGGCGTGATGCGGTCATGCCGAGCGGCGAAATACTCGGCATAGCAATTAGCAAGTGTGCCTCCTGTCAAGGATTCGATCCCCCCGTTGAATCCAAACAGTCTTCACAGTCGGTCTTTCTTTTCCCGAATCTTGGTCTTACTCATCCCTGTAAGTGCGCCCTTCAGATTTTTGAGCGGCACTTCCGGCACAAGGGTCATCACTCCTCCTTTTGCAACGACGAGTAAGCGCCGCTCCGGACAGAGGTGGAGCTTCTCTGGCACATCCTTGGGGATCACAATTTGGAATTTCGGTGAAATCGTCGACGCGTCAACCTGGAACCCTCTTTACTCATTGCTGATCGATCCTGCCATCATCATATCGACGATTCATCAAGCGCGTGACTGTACTCAGAATGGTTCGAATGTCAGTTCAAGCAGCTCTGGCCACTCTCGCTGTATTTTCGTAGACCAGGTGGGACGAATAGAGGAATGCGAGACCCGATCAGCTTGCTCTGCACAAAATAATCCCCAACAAGAACCCCAGAGAATAGAAACCCATTCTGCAAAATCAGGAACGTTAGAAGGACCTGAGAGTCGGTGTCGATACAAGACCGAACTCCACTCGCGAAGGCGAGATTTGTGAAACCTGAAATTCATCTGAGCATCTTCGCCTGTAGCGGACAGATAAATTTTTTAGAATAGATGTGACTTTGAGAGAAATAGGCAGTTGAGAAGCCTTACCGTGAGAATTGTGGATGCATTGCATGAGATAACTTACAAAAACAGACTTGACTCGTATTCAATACAGCGAGACCCAGAGCGAGCCGTTAGGAATAACCCCAAATGTATTGTGCGACTGAATTCACAAGAATAGACTTGACCCGTTTTCTGGCAAAGAAATAGGCCAGAGTGTCGTCATACACTGAAGTCAGCACAAATGCTGGACATGTCCGTGGGGGGAGGGGAGACAAACCTTCACGCCATCTGTCACATAGAATATGAAAGGCAATATCCCATTATGGCCGTGACAAGATCTTTGACAAGTGCGCACCGTTGCCGCATATTGAAAAGAGGAATTTGTCAAATTACATCGTAGAGAGAGAGGAAAGGACATCGTTATGGCAATGTGGATAATTCCTGCACTCAAGGCGGTGCTCCCTCATATTGGAACAATCATTTCGGCCACCGCCCCGGCGTTCACCAAAAAAAGTGGGGACGCCACACCCGATCAGACCCAGCTGTTACAACAACAAATCAGTGAGTTGCAAACGGCTGTTTCCCAAAATGCCACACATGTCAAAGAACTCGCCGAACAATTGCAGCGCACCGTTGCCGCCATTGAAGGGGCCGCCTCAGTAGTCAAGGCCAATGACCAGCGAAATCAGCAATTTAGTGTGGCGGCCATCGCCATTTCCGCGCTCTCCCTCGGTGTCGTCATGATGCATGTGCTCACCCTCTAAGTCGTCCTCATCAGTGTGAGCAATTTCGTGTCTTAGAGGATGGTGTTCTTGGTACACCCCAAGCCACTCTCACACAGATTCTCATCACAAAACTGTACCCGCACGAATCCTTATCCCCCGTTATTCCCAGCAGTCCTAGAGCGTGCCCTGTAGCCCTTGGCAGAGGAGCATCCATCAATTCTTTATTCGTAATCCCGCAGAGAAAAGTGAACTATTCTGAACAAGCAGGAAGAGGGGAAGAGGTCTGAGAGTATGGGTGATTGCAAGACCTGACCCGGAACACTAGTCAGTTTCGTGGCCATAATCATCACGAGGTTCATCTGTCACCTTGGGCTTGGTCGTTCCATATTTTCTAAATGGTGGGGCATTGCGAATGACCTGATTGAATGGTTCTAATTGAGCGGCTTTTGTAAAGTGAGGCCGTGCTTCGGCATGCAGGCTTCGTCGGTAGAGCGCCAGGCCAAGATTATAATGAGCCTCCCCTAAGGTGGATTGCACTTTGATGGCTGCTTCATATTTCATTGCCGCGTCTCTATATCTTTTTCCAGTAAAAAAATGATTGCCTTCTAGAATGTAGGCGGCGGCTTCTGTATTTGCGTCGCCTCTTAGCTCTAAGGGGTGGTCTTTTTTGTGACCCGCACACCCTCCGATGAGCACCACGAACAACAGACAGATCAAGAACTGTGTACCCAGAACCCACCTATTCATTTCATTTCTCCTTGTGACAATCTGCATCTTCGTACCATTCCCCAAGCCTATGAGTGCTGCAAGAGTCTACCTGAGGTAGAGGAATCAAATATTTTGTGAACGTAGCACACGCACTCATGCCCGCGCAGCCGCTGTTTCCCTATTCGTTCATACCTGTTGGTGTTCAACTCCCCCGTCCCTCTGTCGTATAAACTTCACTCCCACATGACAACATCACGTGCTCTTTTCTCTTTAGAGAAAAGTGAGTGATTCTAACAAATCTGTAAGACTGGAAGAGCTTGAAATACGTGTGAATCTCAGATCTGATCCCGAGTGAAGTGACCAGGTGAGAAGTCTTTCTGCAATAAAGGGGACGCATTGAAAGATCAAACCTAAAAAGACAGACTTGACCTCTATGCAAGGGCTTGAAACGACTTGCCCATTCCATGGATCTCCCAAAAGGTTTCTTGCCACCCATTTCGATTAAGACAATAACGCAAGCCTGACGCCATTATGTTGGCACGACGAATTGCTCATGTTTCGGCCTGACGTAACCGAAAGATCTGGTGATAATTCCCTAATTTCCTCACGGAGGAATATGAAAGAGGTTGGGCGCTTTGTCATTATCTAATTGAGGATCTTTATGCAAACTGAAGAAACTAGCGGAGTAACAGTCACTGACATCAGAATGCCATTTTTTTCTATGGTTTTTTTCATGGTGAAATGGGTCATTGCGTCGATCCCCGCTTTTTTTGTTCTCATAATTCTCGGCGTGCTTACAACCGCGTTCTATCCCTTCATTGCCATGCTTCCATCTTTGATCTCCACCTATTTTCAATAATTTTAACCTCCTTCCAGCAAGCTAGTGAACAGCACTCAGTGTGAGCAAAAACCTGAGAATCGCTTGGACCCAACTCTTTATCTTCAGGATGCAGGAAAATAATCCAATGAAAGAAAGGTGCAACCATGATGTAAGGAAGCCTATAGAATTTATACGAGGGTCAGACTTGCGCCAATGCGTTAATATAGTGATTCAACGTGCGTATGCCCACTTGGCGACTTCGCACTCTGGCATCAATCTTTTCAATATGCCCATTGAAGGTAGACGCAACCCGATGAAAATATGCGTCTTGAATTTATGATTTGTAATCGACGTACCCTTTCCATAGAGCCATAAAAAGGTTCCTGACACCCATTACGATTGAGGCAATCTTGAATTCAAGTTCGAAGTGCAACACTTTCTTGGGAGAATCGCTGAAGCTTCGGTGTCAGGATGCGGTACAGTGAGGCGAATTTTCATGATGAACCGAGAGGAGCTTCATGCAATCCTACACCCAACTGACCCTTCAAG
>JAJDBS010000015.1 GCA_029261235.1 Nitrospirales bacterium | reverse complement strand
ACCACCAGTGACGCCTCAGGGCGCCTCGTGGTGCCGCAAAATAAATACGCCACGCAAAACAAAAAACAGAAGAGGAGCTGGGCTGTCGCGTCTACTGCAGCGTTGAAATGCTTGGGCAGGGGAGTTTTTACACAGCCTGGGGCGGAAGTGGTTTTGGGTCCTTTTGCCGAAACAAAAGGACCTCGGCTGCCGGGCCGAAACCCGGCATCACAGAAAACCACTTGGACATGAGAGATGTAGTTCTTTAACCACCAAATACGCCCTTCACCCGCCCCCCGCTCCTTCGTCCCTCTAGCCCTCAATGTCGAGGGACATCATTTAAACCAAATCCCATGCGTGTCCATCCCCGCATCCCCGCGTGCATCCACGCAATCCCCGCAAAACAGAACTCCTTCTTACTACCCTAACTCATTGTTTTTATTCACTTATTCGCAGCTCGAAGTTTGGCAAGGCCTTTGCGATAGCTACTTTCCATTCGCAACCGTTCACGGAAAGGAGGTGATCGAATTTCAAGCACAGTGCGCGGCTAATCATCGAAGAAAGAAATGGAAAACATCATCACTATCACTCTTAGAGCGCTACACAAAGGAGAGAACCATGACTCACACACCTAATCAGCTCAATTCTTCTGAAAAAGAAAAAGCTACGAGACCATCGTTATCAACAGGGGTTGAGCAATCGGACAGCAAAGAAATATTTTTATTAGCAGCTGGTCTGATTACCCTCACCTTGGGTCTTGGCGGCGTGTTTATGTATACCGATGACGCGCCACTCCCTCTAACGGCCTCACAAGAAGCCGCAGAGGAGGTAAGTGCATTTGAAATGGCCAAGGCTTTTGCCACGCCAGCTCCTCCATCTGTCTCATCCAATGCTGGGGAGCCCGCCATTCCGTTCACCGAAAAATCATCCCTCCAGCTCGTGGGCAACGCTCCTGAATTCCAAGCAACCGAAGACACGGATGTCTATTTTGATGTCAATCGTTGGGCATTGTCTGATGAAGCCAAAAACTTGATCAAAACCAAAGTAGAGGCACAAGAAGACGAATGGAGCGGCGCTCTTCATATTGACGGCCATACCGATGCGCAAGGAACCGATTCATACAATCAAGCCTTGGGGCTTCGGCGGGCTGAATCGGTCAAAACGTACCTGGCCTCGCTAGGTATTGATGAAGATCGGATCCAGGTGAAGTCTCTGGGGAAAGATGGCGCGGTCTGTGAGGAAACGACACCAGATTGTTTTGGCAACAATCGACGCGCGCATGTCGCTTTTCTTTCTCAACCAGTCGTTGCACAGGAGAATACGCTCCTGTCCATGACACCTGATGCTCTTGAGGAATTTTCGACTGAAACATCCACGCCCATGATGGATTCTCCCTCAATCGAAGTATCCGAAGATGAGATCGCTCTTCAGGAAGAAATTCCAACAGAGCTCGTCGCGGTTGAACCAGTCGCTTCATTCGAATCCCTTCCATAAGTCCATTCCCAGGCTGATCCTTCTTTCAAGGATCAGCCTAGGAAATCAGTTTTTTTGGAAATACCCATGACAAATTTATGCTCAATTGGGTCTATTGAATATTTATTGCACACCGTCCGGACATCTCGATATACGACATGGTGAGAATGTTCAAAAAAGTCCGTCCAGCAAGGCCGCAGCCGTGTTGACGCGCGGAGCGTACTCTCAGTACGTGAGCACGGGAACAGGGCGAGAACGCCGCTGGCGGCTTTTTTCAACATTCTCCAATTGATAAAGGAGTTGATATGAATGTGCCAAAGCCTCGCGTATTTCTTCTAATGTTGTGTTTTGTCAGCAGTTTGGCAGGGCTAGCCCTTCCACCTGCTGTCGCTCAACCAACTGAAGATTCCATCCAGGAATCTATCAGCAAAAAAACCGAAGGCGGCGTGATGCTCAACACCTCCTCTGGTACGACACCCATACCCGCCCCACTGTTGAACACCACAGTCACTATGACAATCAGCGGACTCATTGCCCGCACGACTGTATCTCAAGAATTCAGGAATCCGAGTGATGAATGGGCAGAAGGGGTATATGTCTTTCCGTTGCCCGATCAGGCTGCCGTCGATCATTTACGTATGAAGATAGGGGAACGAATGATCGAAGGGAAGATTCAAGAACGAGCGCAAGCCAAAAAGACGTACAACACAGCCAAAGCCAAGGGGCAACGTGCCAGCTTGGTGGAACAAGAACGTGCAAATATCTTTACCACCTCGGTGGCCAACATTGCTCCCCACGCCCCAATCACCATCGAGATCGAGTACCAAGAAGTCGTGCGATATGATCAAGGCCGATTTTCTCTACGATTTCCGATGGTGGTTGGCCCGCGCTACATTCCTGGACAGCCTCAGAATATTCTCGAGCCATCGCCATCACAACATGGCCTGGGATGGGCACCCAATACCGATCAAGTTCCAGATGCGTCTCGCATCACTCCGCTAGTTCAACATCCTTCGCATGAGCCCCTGAATCCCATTGCTCTACACATTGATCTGGCTCCGGGCATGCTTCTTCAGCATATCGAATCACCTACCCATCCCATCGCCATTACCAAACAAGGTACGAACTCTTACCAAATCTCACTTCAAGATACGGCGACCTATGCAGATCGTGACTTTGAACTCATCTGGGCACCTCTTTCTCATGACACCCCCACAAGCCAGCGTCTTTACTGAACAGCAGGATGGCGAGACGTTTCTCTTTCTGCAACTCATGCCGCCTACTGCTACCGCTGCCGAACAACGCATCATTCCCCGAGAAGTGATTTTTGTCATCGATACCTCGGGCTCCATGGGCGGAAGCTCATTGAAACAAGCGAAAGCGGCCCTCGCATTAGCGCTTACGCGCTTAACTCCAAATGACACCTTCAACCTCATTCAATTTAATTCTGTCACTCATCGTCTGTATCCCACGCCCCGACTGGCCTCCGGCTCAAGACTGCACGAAGCCCAACGCTACGTGAAGGGTCTGAAGGCTGCTGGTGGGACAGAAATGCAAACGGCGCTGACGCATGCCCTCTCTCAGGGAGCGAATCAAGAAGCGTCGCACAGGCTTCGGCAAATTATCTTTATTACGGATGGCCTTGTTGGAAATGAGGAGGCGCTCTTCGCCATATTGCAACGAGACTTACAAGACAGGCGCCTTTTTACAGTTGGCATTGGCTCTGCGCCCAATGGCCACTTCATGCGAAAGGCGGCACAATTTGGAAAAGGCACCTTCACCTACATTGGCACGACAACAGAGGTGCAAAACAAGATGAACCGCCTCTTTCTCAAATTGGAACATCCTGCTCTCACCGACATCACTATTCAATCGGGAAGTTCAACCGTACGTAATCTGCTCCCGAACCCATTGCCGGACCTCTACGATGGTGAACCACTCACTGTGGCGTTTCGAACCACAACCCTTCCAGATTCAATCACTATCACAGGAAAACAGGCAGGGACACATTGGGAAACGACTCAGTCCTTAGTCGATGCCAAACCACGCACTGGGATCGCGGTCCATTGGGCTCGACAAAAAATTACGCAACTCATGGATCAACGTACCCGGCAGAAAGACAAGACCCTTCTCCAACAATCAATTGTTGAGCTTGCTCTGAAACATCATCTCGTCAGTCGCTATACCAGTCTCGTGGCGGTCGATGTGACACCGGTCAGATCTGATGCACAGACACTGCACAGTCATGCGTTAAAAACCAATCTGCCGCATGGCATGCAGTCCGAAGCGATAGTTGGCTGGGCGCAAACGGCGACACCGGCAACCCTTTACCTGGTATTAGGAAGCATCATGTTATGCCTGACATGGCTCTGGTCTCGACGACATCTCGCCGGCTAGTCACCATTCGTATGACGTGGGTCATGGCGAGTCTGTTATTTGCCTTCGGAAGCTGGTTAATCGGGCAAGGGGCATGGATCCACCTCAAAGCGGTTTCCGCTCAATGGCTCTTGCAACAAGCCTGGCATACATCTCTCAACACACATGTGCCCGTTAAGCCATGGCCATGGGCCGACACGTGGCCGGTCGGTCGCTTGGTTGTTCCGCGACTCGACATTGACCAGATAATCCTCACGGGAACGAGCGGCCAAGCTTTAGCCTTTGGACCAGGGAAGGTTCAAAATGGGCAGGATTCGGCTCATGACTCTCAGAATATTATTCTCAGTGGTCACCGCGATACGCATTTTTCTTTCATGCAAGATATACGACATGGAGATAGACTCATTGTTCAAAATCATCAGGGAAAGTGGCTCAGTTTCACTGTAAGAGGTATGGAGGTCATAGATAGTCGAACCCAGACTCTTCCGATGAATCAAGACCAAGCTGACCTGCGACTCATTACTTGTTATCCGTTTGATGCTCTCTCAACTGGCGGACCTCTGCGTTATGTCGTCCAAGCAGAAAGAACTCAAGATCTGAATTGAAATATCCTACAGGATCCTGCAAGGAAAAGGGACGATACGGGTGAGGGTAAAACGGCATCCTGATACCTAGAAATAGCCCCAGGACTGAGCCGGAGCGGTAGGCGATCACCTCAGGACAAACATAGCTACTAGACACGTACTTCAGGAGGCAAGGCTTCAAAAATGGTCGTCTTCAAAGCTTCGACTATTCCTTCCTTTAAAAAGCCCTTTCTCATCGTGAGATAAATTGTCCGTTTCGGCTGTGCTTCCTTGAACGGTCGCAAGAGCTTCTTTTCTTGCTGGCTCAATTTACGCGTTGAGAGATAGGGTAATAAGGTGTACCCAAAATTTTCTTGGACTAACAATCTGATTGATTCAAGATTGCCAATCTTAAAATTCAAATGCCCAGGAAGCTGTGAAACATCACGTCGCAAATGACAGGTCTTGATAATTTCGCTGCTGAGACAATGGCCTTCTTCCAATAACCAAATATCTTTCAGGTTGATGTCGGAAATTGAAATGGCTTTCTTCTTGAGTAACGCATTGTCTTTATTGGCAAAGAGCAGAAATTCTTCATCGTATAACTTTTTCTGAACAAACCGTTTGGGATCTTCCTTGGTGGCCAGAATAGCGCCATCAATCTCCTCTTGCTCTAATTGCTTGAGACAGTGAGACGTCGTGAGTTCTGATATGCTGATCTCAATCTGAGGATATCGCTGATTGAAGGGCTTGAGAAACAGAGGAACCAAATAGGGTGAAACGGTCGGGATGACCCCCACACTCAGATCACCCACCAATCCGAGTTTTTGCGTTTGAATGATTTCAGGAATCCTCATCGATTCTCCATAGACAACCTTCGCCTGTTGAATGATGAGGACCCCGACTTTTGTTGGAATGATTGGTGACTGTGATCGATCAAAGATGACGACACCCAATTCATTTTCTAACTTTTGAATCTGCATACTGAGCGTCGGCTGAGTCACACAACGCGATTTCGCCGCACCGCGAAAACTTTGTTCTTTCGCGACAGCCAGAATATATTCAATTTGGGTTAAGGTCATCGTTTGTCCTCATTGATAGAAAATAGCTATCACGCTATAGAAAAATAGTATTTTACTTATCGTGCCATTCCTGCGATACCTATAGCATACAGAGAAGCCAAAGGGGTAAGGAAGTAACGATTATCGCGGCCAACAGACTACAAAACAGGGATTCGTTCTCCATTGCCACGATTGGACCAAGACGAATATTCAACATTAATCATATGAGGAGGGTAAGCATGAAACCATTAGGCCCATTACAGCCAACCGCCATGAATAGGAAACGAGCAGTCGTTCACGTAGGCATGATCATCAGCCTTCTCTTCGTCTGCATGCCCTTCACCTCCTGGGCAGCTCTTCCTGGAGAAGAAGATTGGGAGGCCCCTTTGGGATTAGATGAAGATTTCGTCGTCATACCCAAAGATAATCCACTGACAAAGGAAAAAATCGAACTTGGAAAACTCCTGTTCTTTGACAAACGTCTTTCCAAAAATAACACGATCGCCTGCGGAAGTTGTCACTTGCCCAGCCAAGCCTTTACTGATGGACAACCGGTCTCAACCGGCATTCATCGTTTGCAAGGAGGCCGAAGTGCACCAGCCTCCATCAACCGTCTCTTTAGTTCGGTCCAATTTTGGGACGGGCGCGCAGCGACACTAGAAGACCAATCGACCGGCCCATTTGTCAGCCCAGTTGAGCATGGCTTTGCCAATCATGATGAACTTGTCGCCAAACTCAATACCATTGAGGGGTACAAAGCCCTCTTTCAGCAAGTCTTTCAAGGACCGATCACGAAAAAACGAGTGGGCCAAGCCATCGCAAGCTTCCAGCGAACGGTCATTTCCGGCAACAGCCCCTATGATCGTTTCGACTATGGAGGAGAAGAGGGGGCGATATCCCCAGCCGCTCAACGTGGATTAAAACTGTTCTTAAAAAAGGCCCGATGCACTCGATGCCATTCGGGATTCAATTTCACTGACGAAAAATTTCATAACTTAGGAATCGATTGGGACACGGATCACATTGATCTTGGACGTTTCACCGTTACAAAAAATGCTGAAGACATCGGAGCATTTAAAACCCCGACCTTGCGCGAAATCCCTCGTACCGCGCCCTACATGCACGATGGACGATTTGCCACCTTACGACAGGTCGTCGACTTCTATAATGACGGAGGCATAAAAAATCCTCAGCAAGACAATACAATCATTCCTCTGGAATTAACCGATCCAGAAAAAGAGGATTTAGTCGAATTTTTACAAGCGTTAAGTGGCGAAGGGTGGCAAATGGAACCCCCAACCAAATTCCCGAAGTAACGACTCGCACTCCTCTAAACGGATCAGGAACAGAACCGAATGATGGCTTCAGCTTTTTCCTAAGCTGAAGCCATCATCAACAGAATTCTCCCACTTCTTTTCAAAAGTTTCGTGTATTGACAGACAGCATTACTACGATCTGTTTGCAAAGGGAAGCCTATTATCTTACCTTACTACCCTCGGATGAACCGTCGTCTTCAAGAACTCTGAACCTGAAACGTTTCTTGAAGACAAAGAGCCCTTTTGCTGAAAAATCGACCTCTTCTAAAACATGCAAAAAACCGTAGAACTTCGAGTATCCCCAAACGTTTCTTCTCATGCGCCTTTGCTTGCTGAAGAAATCCGAGCACACCTTTCCCTCAAAAAGAATTCTCCACTTCAATACAAGATCCTCAAACGCAGTATCGATGCTCGCGCCAAAACCATTCGAATCAACCTCAGCGTTCTTGTCGCCATTGATGAAGAACTTCCCCGTGAACATTTCTCATTCGATTACCAGGACGTATCGTCCTCAAAAAAAACATGCCATATCATCGGTGCCGGGCCAGGTGGTCTATTCGCCGCCCTGCGTTGTTTGGAATTAGGCATCAAACCCATTGTGATCGAACGAGGGAAAGATGTGAGAGCACGTCGTCGTGATCTCGCGGCCATTCATAAAGAACACCGCGTGAATCCCGAAAGCAATTATTGCTTTGGCGAAGGTGGCGCAGGCACCTACAGCGACGGCAAACTCTACACGCGGTCCAAGAAACGAGGTGATGTTAATAAGATCCTACAAACGCTGGTCGCTCACGGTGCCAGCCAAGACATCATGGTCGATGCCCATCCGCATATCGGC
>JAJDBS010000140.1 GCA_029261235.1 Nitrospirales bacterium | reverse complement strand
CTTGAAGGGTCAGTTGGGTGTAGGATTGCATGAAGCTCCTCTCGGTTCATCATGAAAATTCGCCTCACTGTACCGCATCCTGACACCGAAGCTTCAGCGATTCTCCCAAGAAAGTGTTGCACTTCGAACTTGAATTCAAGCGGCTTTATGAGTAAGAGTGGGGAAGACCTTCACAGCCTTCCCCGCTTGGTGCGTACGTGTCCCGGTGGTGGCGATGGGCGGAAGGTGGCCTACCCGAGTTGGGTCCCCTCACGATGCCGTTGGTGCCATCGATAGCCAGCTAGGCCGAGGAGGCCCGTCCCGAAGAGGATCATGGTGGTCGGTTCGGGGATGGGGGCGGTGGGTTTGAGCGCATAATCCACCGCGCCTTTCGTGCCGTATTGATCTCCACCAGAGGGTGTTTCAATGATCCTGAAAGTGTGTTCATCCAATATGCCGAATTGTAGATTGACCTCGTATTCATATCGATAATTATTAATGGTTAAGTTGTACGAGCACCGAGAATCAAAATCGAAGTTATTGCATGCTTCGAAAAAGTGTGATTGATTAAATGAAACGTTCCTATCCGCACCGAATGTGTTGTCGTTCGTGACGGTTGCCATGAAATTGGTGATGACGGGAGCGGGCGCAAAGAGATCGGTCTCGTGTGTGAGCATGCCGGTCACCCTGGTGGTTCCGCTCCCGGGAAGGAGGGTGCCGGAAAAATTGAACGTGGTGGAGATGGCGTACGCGGGGGACGACAGTAGCAGGAGAAAACCCAAAATAGAGACAAGGCGCGTAAGAAGATGTGTCATGACGATTATTCCTCTCAGATTTATAAAAAATATGAAATGTGATTCAGTGCTCTTCCTCTGAGCTTTCTCACTTTTTGAGGCAAAGAAGACCCAGGCTGTGCAATGATGAAACAGTGGGAGTACCCCCTATCATCAAGCAAACAAACTGACCCATAACCTAAATCGTGTGTACTGTCATCATGTCCCCCTCCTCAATGAAACACTCGAAATACGGTGGGAGCGTAGGTGATTGTCCGTCTGCTTGTATAGTCCCAAATATGGGGTATTTGTCTGGTGGTGTGAACTGAAGGCAGCTTTTGCCAAACGAAAGGGAGATATGCTCGACGACGTGTATTGGGGACAGCCATGCGTCAAGGCATGATGACAATCGGGGACCTGTGGGGTGACGGGACTTTGGTGACTGAAGGTGTAAGGGGATTTGATGTGTGCCGGGGTTCGGCCCGGCAGCCGAGCCACTTTGGTTTCGGTCAAAGTGGCCAAAACCATTGACGCCCAGTCTGGCCAGAGTCAGGAGGGCGCACGCCAGAGGGAAGACGGGCCAACTCGCTTCACTCAAACACGCCCGCGAAAGATATAAGAGCGTCCACCCCAAGAGCCAGCCAGCAGGCGTCGGAGAATGAAGAGACGAGCACAAGGAAAACGTGAGTGGGAAAAAGCGAAGAGGGGTTTGATTTTTTAGGATATCGATCTTCATCGAGAAGGAGTGACCGTGGCTTTCGTCACGGTCGAGCGCAGCGTGACACGGCTACGCCGGCTTGGTGAGCAAGAGTGGAGAAGACCTTCACGGCCTTCCCCACTTGGTGTGTACGTGTCCCGGTGGTGGCGATGGGCCAAAGGGGGGTTACCCGACTTGCTGCCCCTCACGTCGCCCTTGACGCCACCGATACCCAACTAGGCCAACGAGGCCGGTTGACAGTAACAGCAGGGTGGTGGGCTCGGGGACGGGAGTACTAACTGTCCATTTCCCATATACTAATATGTCATCATCTGTCAGGTCCGCATTTCGCGCTATCGCACCCCCTGCATCAAGCCACGTGCCCCTCCAATTCACCGCCCGTACCCCCACGTGTGAAATTGAGCTAAACGTTTCCGGGGTGGTGATGACGCAACGGGTTGGGGATGCGCAGCCGATTACATTCGTGCCGTCGTACGCGAATTGTGGCGTATTTAATAGCGCCCTGAACGCCGCGTTCGCCGGGGCAAAAGCCTGCGCTCCAGGGAACGGAAAATCAGAAAGTGAGTCGCACCTGCTGAAGAGATCCACACACGTGCCATCCATCAACGTGACGTCATAGAGCGTGCCGCCAACGTCCACCCCGGTGGCCCCGGTGAGTTGATTCATCCCGTTAAACGTGAGCATGGGGGCGGCGAAGGCCGGGGTCCCGGCGAGCAGGAAGGCCGTCAGAGGGATTAGGAGGAGGGTCAGCCGCTGCTGCAGAAATTGTGTGAGTGGTCGATGTCTCATTGTTCTTTCTCCATTCATCGTTATGGTGGTATTGGGGTCCAGATCGCGTGCTTTATACTCGATTCTTGCTTGAGGGCGATTGTGCCTCACCAATATGAGGGCCCAGAATATTATCCCTTCCTCGATTTGGCCATGAGGCAAAGAATATCCCGGCGTTGCAAAGATGAAACATCGGGGGATCCTTAAATCTTAAAGAATTCAAACTGGCCTCTAATCTAAACTGTGTGTCCGTTCATCATGTAACCCCTCCTCAATGCAACACTCGAAACACGGTGGGAGCATACTGGCTAGTCAGTCTGCTTGTATAACCCCAAATAAGGGGTATTTGTCTGATTGAGTATGTCTTGTGATGTGAACGATCCTCTCAGGCGCACGCCGAGATGGAGAGGGTCGTGTGCAACTGAAGATGAGATGATACCGAATGTATAGTTCTGACTTTGCGTACACAATCAGGTTGATCCGAAATGTAAGTTGTAATTTTCTAGACAAGAAGCGGTGGCTGGTCAATGAGTCGAGGGGCTCAAACTCCCCTCTCACCGTGCTTTTCGGTGTTGCCGGGTCTCGGCCCGGCAGCCGAGCCACTTTGGTTTCGGTCAAAGTGGCCAAACCCATTGACGCCCAGTCTGGCCAGAGTCAGGAGGGCGGACGCCAGACGGAAGACGGGCCAACTCGCGCTGCTCAAACACGCCCGCGAAACACGAAGAGCGTCCATCCGAAGAGCCAGCCAGCAGGCGTCGAGGGCAATGAAGAAGTCGCCTCACGATCATTGTCATACCCCTAAACTCTTGGTCTGCTCAAATTCATCGCAGTGCATGAGGCCTAATTGAGAATTTTCTGGCCTGGTGGTGTGGCCGAGCAGTGCAGCCGACACCGGAAAGAAGGCACGCATTGTTTGAGCGAAGCGAGTTTGCGAGCCGCCGGTGTTGGCGAACCGCGGAGGGAATCCGAAGGACCACACCACGGCCAACATGGTTTTGGCTACTTTTGCCGAAACAAAAGTGGCTCGTCCGCCGGGGCGAAACCCGGCATGCCACAATAACCCTAAGAAGAGGATAGTGGGGGCACGCGCGAGACATGCTTCAAATCAACGGATGATGTATGCGTGACAGATATGCTGGCTTGATGAGCAAACATCGTGAAATGATTTTTGGTCATCATAATAGGTTCCTGACACCTATGTTAATGAGCAAGAACGCCGAAGACCATTACGATCTTCGGCGCTTGGAGTGTACGTGTCCCGGTGGTGGCGATGGGCGGAAGGCGGGTTACCCGAGTTGGGTCCCCTCACGTCGCCGTTGCTGCCACCGATACCCAGCGAGGCCTAGGAGGCCGGAGCCGAATAAGAGCATGGTGGTTGGTTCCGGTACCGTGGCTGGTGTCGCGATTCCAACGATTGGGTTGAAGTCGAAAATCACGGTGGACGAACTGGTATTAATACTGACCAATTCCGGCGTGGTTGATAATGGGGTATCCCATATGATGCCCAAACTACGGAATTGCCCCCCATTTAGACCATTAAGTATGAAAAAAAACGAAACATCATTCGTGCCTGGGGCTGCTGGTGTGCTCGGGCTTCCAAATATGACCCTTGTGGGTTTGTGACGAATTCCCATTGCGTGAGTTCCGATCCATTTGACGTGAACGTCCCGTTGAACACCGTGGAATTCAATGTGTAATCGCCCGCTACGGGGATGGCCAAAGCTGGAATGGTGAAGATCAACAGGGTTGTAAAAAACGTGGCACTGGCGATGAATCGTTTCCTGGGGTTCATGGTCTGCTCCTCCTCATGATATTATAAGAACTGTGAAATAGTAGGATACGCGCTAGTGTATCCGTGTAAGCGTCTAGACGCTGATCCGGGCTTCTAATGATCAATCCGAACCGTCCGTGGTGGGAAGGATGCGACTCTCTTGTGTTTATTCGATGTTATCCATTGTCACCGTCGCAACTCTGGGGGAAGCTAGCAGCTTGTCAGCCTGTTTGTATAACCCCAAATAAGGGGTATTTGTCTGGTGGTGTGAACTGAAGGCAGGTCTTGCCAAACGATAGGGAGATAGGCTGGACGAAGTGGCTTGGGGGCAGCCCTGCGTTCATGCATGATGACAATCGGGGACCTGTGGGGTGGCGGGACTTTGGGGACTGAAGGTGTAAGGGGATTTGATCTGTGCCGGGGTTCGGCCCGGCATCAACAATTAACCACTAAAACAGCAGAGATCGGTTATTGGAGGAGTGGGCATTCCTAGAGAGGGATGAAGAACGACGGAGTAGAAAAGGAGGCATTTCATTCAAATTTGATCTCTACATATCTATGACAACCCTTACTGTTGTTGGAGCTCAATTTGCGCTAATCTTTTTTTCATCGTCAACATTTCATTCTCCAGCGTTCTAATCCGTTGGTCGAGTTCAGCAAAAAGAAAATTTGATGACGGACCGTACTTCTCGAAATTCTTCACGAACTTCCTTCCTAAATTCTTTCACTTGAGTTAACACCACCTCATGGCCTTCGGCTACCTGTTGAATATCATGGCGAAGGCCCTCAGCGACGACTCCAAAATATCGTTTAATTTCCTCGGTTTCTTCTGAGCTCATTAGCGTTATGCCCCTCAATTTCCGGATCTATAAAGACGTGCCTCGACTGTGAAAAGGATTATGCCAAAACGTGGCTCTTGTTAGCGAGAGGCAGCAAGAGAGGCCACGAAATGGAGAAAAATGACGATCAGCATGGCTTTAAATGCTCTCAGTCGCCACAGGCTGCCCAAGAAACACCACAACTTCGTCATATTTGATACACCCTGAGCCATAACTGACGCCATGCTCCATAGATAATATGTCCTGGCATGGGAATATCAGCGGGGGCTTTCCTTGGATTATCCCCTGAGCTATTTGGTATTGGCAATCTCTCTAGTTTCGATGAGGCAAGAACCGATGTACGACGGAGCACGGAACACATGGTTCACTAACTTATACATTCTATTGGTTTTCAGTATTGCCGGGGTGTCGGCCCGGCAGCCGAGGTCCTTTTGTTTCGGCAAAAGGACCCAAAACCATTGACGCCCAGTTCGGCGAGATCTGAGGGGACGGACGCGAGACTGCAGAAAGGCGGACCAACTCGCGTCGCTCAGACAAGGTCCGCCGCTGATTAGAGCGTCCGCCCCGAGGCCGAACAGCAGGCGTCGGAGAATGAAGAGCAGCGTACAAGGAAAACGAGGCCCGGTGGGTCTGCCACGGGGACATGTTGGGAGTGTTGAATATTGCCGATCTTCAAGAGTCACAATGCCCAGGAAGACCTTGGAGATCAGCGTCTTCGGGGCGGTTCAAAAAAGTCCGTCCAGCAAGGCCGCAGCCCGTTTTCGGCGCGGAGCGTACTCTCAGTACGTGAGCACGGAAAACTGGCGAGAACGCCGCTGGCGGCTTTTTTCAACAGACCCACGCAAGAAGTTTCGGCAGTCACCCACCAAACCCTCCCACGCCTGCGCCGATCTGTCCAAGATGCCGATTGCGTATCATCATCATCGAAGCATGTATCGTTTCATGGGGCAGAGGCCGTTGTTGGCCATCGTCGAAGAGTCATTTCATGACAAGAATGATGCAATCACGCAGGCCTGAGCCTATAACTGGCTCGAGAGCCCCCGTCAACGCCCTCGCCGCTTGAGACAGCGGGAGGGGTTCGTCGCGCACCAGAGTCAAGCCCGCCCTCACCCTCCACGTGGCCGGTGGTCATGCGAGAAGACCACGACCAATCTTTCTGTACAGCCCAACGCCCTGTTCACGGTGTGGAGGGCGAAGCAGGGGGCTCATGCCCCCTGCACCCCCGAAATACCCAAATAACTCAAATCACCTAATCAGCCCCATCACGAGCCACTGCGCACACACCACACATATCGACCTTCAATAGAGATCTTATTGCTGAATCGAGTGAAGCCAGTGGTGAAGATCACGGTCCAGTTATTCGTAGGATTAGGGGCAAGCGTCGTTGCCGACCTATAGAAGGATAACTGGACACCAGTAAAGGGATGCCCTGCCGGCAGCGGCGGATGGCTTTGCCTGTAATCAACCAAGCTAGAAAGTTCAATGACCTCCGGCAGCCGATACGTCTGGCTGTTCCCTAAATTCAACTCAGCACAGTGAAGCACCGCATCGGCGTGATTGCGTTGGGTCGCATCCAGAGTCTGCTGCCAGTAGAGCCCCGTGGTGTTGTCACACACTTCGGTCCCATCCGCCACAAACCGATGGCTCGCCGTCCCCGTGCCACACAGCGGGGGTGCCGTCGCCGGGGGCAGGGCTGCCACGAGTGCCTCCACCTCTGCCATGGCGGTTTGCGTCGCCTCATGTTCTGTTTTCAACATGGCGTGCTGGGTCGTCAGTTCGCTTTGCACGCCGGCCATGGCGGTTTGCGTCGCCTCATGTTCTGTTTTCAACATGGCGTGCTCGGTAGCCAGGCTGGCGTGATCACCACTCCCACCGCCTTGTGT
>JAJDBS010000139.1 GCA_029261235.1 Nitrospirales bacterium | reverse complement strand
CTGAGCCATATCGGTATCGCGGACAGCCAGCGCCTTGAGTAATGGTGTCGCAAGAATATCGAGGGGCATCACTTTTTCATACACACCAATCGGCACAATGGCTCTCGGTCCGCCTTGTTGTAAGGTGTTTAACGGAAATTTGCGATCTTTAAAGAAACGTGAAACGAACATCCGATTCGCTGAGAATTTCTGTGCACCCGGCATGATCCAGCCGAAGAGTTCTCGATCGCCTCCCTCCGCAAACACACCGACTTGCGTATGATACCGACCGATAAAACTTTCCCAACCCATCGCAGTGTGGCCCGACAACACTGAGCCGGAAACAACACGCTGCTGCTCATCTGAGACCTCCCCTTCTAAGAGATCATCGGTATTCGCTCCGATACGCGTGCGAATGAGCCTTGGTCGTTCCACGAGCGGCCCACCCAATGCAATGATCCGCTCGGTCCATAACCGTCCCGTGGAAAACAATTTCCCAATCGCAATGACATCTTGATACTGAAGGGACCAGACCGTTTTCTCGAAGGAGACGGGATCAAGCAAATGAATATGAGTGCCTACCAGCCCAGCAGGATGTGGGCCGGCGAATTCCACCAATGAGACTTGAGCTAACCCATTGGTCGGAATGTTGGAACCAGGTGATTGACACACAAACACTTTGCCATCAGTTAACGTCATGAGCGTCGTCAGGCCATTGAGAAAATCCGTTTTATACTCATGAATAATAGGCCCAGCTTCAGCTGCAAGAGGATTAGTATCCATGGCGGTCACAAAAATGGAGTGAGGAGCAGAATGTGGGGAAGGGACTTTGCTATAGGGTCGAGTTCGAAATGCCGTCCATAATCCGGAAGTGAGCAGGCCCTCTCTGACCTGATCACGGCTCAATGTCGATGGCTCTTGCGTCGTAATATTCTGGAAGACTTCCTCTTCATCCTCCTCAAGACGAATGACTACAGAGCGGAGCACTCGTTTCGCTCCCCGATTGATCGCCTCCACAACACCACTCGCAGGCGAGGTATAGTTCACGCCAGGAGTTTTTTTATCGGTAAACAGTGCTTGTCCAACCTTGATCCGATCGCCTTCCTGGACGAGCATGCTGGGTTTCAAGCCAATATAGTCTCGGCCGAGCAGGGCAACTGATTTGACTGGTTCACCATCGTGAATGGTTTGCTGAGGTTCTCCAGTAAGCGGTAAGTCCAATCCCTTTTTGATGGTAATCAGCATAGTGTGGCTTCAACAAGAACGAGTGTGTAAATAGTATTCTGGACGCCTTGGCAATGATCGAGTGCTCAGCTCCGAGTGTCGTGTTCCCAGTGACATCATGTGTTAAAGGACGACATGCTGTAATCTACATAACGTTAATAGACATTCGAAACGTACGCTGTTTCCCAGAGTGACTCATCTCCCATCGGGCGTTCAATATGCCCGAAAAATGAAGCAGTTTCTCCTGACATAGACTCCATTATGCCACCGTCTCTCATAAAGGGAAGAGACAGCGGCATTGAATATTGGGGCTCTCGGACGAGAAAAATTCACTCACACCTCGCCTGGCGATAACGATGTCCAGACTGGTCACCCCGCCGTTAAAGGTGCAGTGGCAACGCCAACACCCAAGACCACCCGCAATCATGAGAACCGAAGCATGTGCTATCGAGTTACTGCAACTCTTCCACAATGAAGCAAGACCCATTGATTGGTCTTGCAAGCTCCAGGTCAGACAAAGTGTTTCCGCAACTCCTTGCTGCGATTGACGTCGGACAACGACATGTTCTGTGGGAGTCCAAGATTCTTTAACTGTAAAAAAGATTGTGAACCAAGGGTTCTGTCATTGTGGAGATGTATGAATAAAACGGAGAAGTATGAATTATTTAAAAGCAGGAGTTTTCATTATATGCACGAATTTACACTCAGGCAACACAGCGGCAGGAGTAAAGTTCCAAAAACTGAATGAGTACTTCTTCAGCAGGCCGAGAACAAAATGTCCTCGTCAACCTGTTGCTTTCAAATTGCATAACAGTGCTAATTTTCAAGCCCACGTTGAAACCAGCGTGCAAGAATACTTGTAGCAATTCCGCAATCTAGGAGACGTTTCCCGATGAACATAATCCAGTTGGTGTGCGTTGGGTGACTTCTTCTGTACGGCTGCGCTGAAGTGAAGTATGCCAAACCCAGTGCCACCACAACAGATGTTGAGGACGATGAAGCTAACTGCACACAACACATGCTTAGTCCTTGAACGGGGCTAAGTTGGTCCATGCGGAAAGCGCAGGGCAATACAAGAAGGCGATAACAACGCGTAGGGCTAGCGACGTTGCTCGTCGGAATGTTAAACAATGTTTGGAGGCAAATGGATAGATGAGAGAAGAAGTGAGATGAGCAATGGCAAGATCAACGGCATTACGCTCTTTGAGCAGAACCAGATCCTCGCTTCAATAATTCTTTTGCAGTTTTTCGAATGGTTGGAGTGACCTCGCCACCACCGAGCATGCGGGCGACTTCTGTTTCGCGCTGCACGCCAATCACTTCTTGAACTTCCGTTTGCGTTCGATCATTGGTCGATACTTTTTCTACCACAAATTGAGCATGAGCTTGTGATGCAATTTGCGGCAAATGGGTGATACAACACACCTGGTGGTAGTGGGCTAATTCTCGCAAGCGTTTGCCCATGACCATTCCCGCCTCTCCACCTACCCCACTATCTATTTCATCAAAAATCACCACAGGGGTTTGATCATTTCCCGCAAAGACCGTTTTGAGTGCGAGCATGATGCGGGACAATTCTCCGCCTGATGCAATCCGTCCTAACGGCATGGGAGGCTCGCCTGGATTGGGGGCTAGCAAGAGTTCAAGTCGATCTCGGCCTGTGGGTCCAAACGCACCATCGGCATCACTTGTGAGAAGGTTTATCTGAATCTGCATGGATCCCATTTTGAGTCCTTCAAATTCTTGCTGAATCTGTTTGACCAGTTGCTTAGCCACTTTCTTTCTTTTGATCGATAATTCTTTTGCCGAGGTCTCCATTGCCACAAAGCTGTTCGTCACCTCTGCTTGAAGTCTAGTTATCTGTTCGTCCTTTTCTTGCAATACAGACAAATCCGCTTCCAAGCTCCGTACTAATTCCACCAATTCTTCTATCGTCTTTCCATATTTCTTTTTTAAGCGCTGCAATCCGGCTAAACGACTGTCAATGACTTCCATGCGCTCAGGGTCGGCCTCTGTCTGAGTACGAAAATCTCGAAGATGCTGCGTGACCTCCTGGAGGGCTATGACAGACGATTCTAAATGTGGTGTCCACGCTTGGCATTTTGGATCAATTTGGCCAAGCTCCTGAATCCAGTTCATCACATCCTGCAATTGCGCCAACACCGAACGCTCTCCGTCATATAACGTCTCAAATGACTGATTGGATAATTCTCCTAACCGACCACTGTGTTTCAATCGATGATATTCCTGATTCAGCGATGCTTCTTCCCCCACTTGCAATTGCGTTTTGGTTAATTCCTCATATTGATATTCCAAAATGTCCTGACGTGCTACTTGATCTTCTAGTCTTTGTTGAAAAATCTCCAACGCCTCCTGCTTGTCTTTCCATTCTTCATAATGTCGTTGGAAGCTCTCAACAAGACGTTGCAAACCTCCATACGCATCCAAGAGTTCAAGCTGCGCTTTGGGAGACAATAAGGATTGCTGATCATGTTGGCCATGAATATCGACTAATTGCCGCCCAACATCTTGAATGGTTTGCACTGGTGCCAATTGTCCATTCAGGTAACTCCGGTTTTTTCCGGAACGTGCCACGATGCGTCGAATAAACACGTCTTGCTGATCGGACAGTAAAAAACCATCCTGCCGTAATTTCGAAACCAGAGGATGGGAATCTGGGAGGGTAAAACAGGCCTCTAACAAGGCTTCGTCTGCGCCGAACCGAATGTGATCAGACGAAGCTCGGCCACCAACAAGTAAGAGCAGGGCATCGATAAGGAGGGATTTCCCTGCGCCGGTTTCTCCAGTTATGACCAGGAAACCGGCCGACAGGGTCAGATGAAGCTGATCGATCAGGGCAAAGTTGGAGATACGTAGCTCGGTTAGCATCGCACCGAGTGATCCGCCCTAATGATTAGGCCGTTGCAGAAGATTGAGAAAGAAGTGAGTCAATGATTTCTTTAAATTGTTGCTTTGGTCGTGCGCCAACAATTTTTTCCACGACTTCTCCGCCTTTGAAGAAGAGAATGCTCGGAATACTCATGATTTGGTATTTCCCTGCCACTTCGGGAGCTTCGTCGGTATTTAATTTCATGACTTTCAGCCGACCCTGGTATTCTTGCGCCAGTTCTTCAACAATGGGAGCAACCATTTGGCAAGGCCCACACCAGACTGCCCAGAAATCTACCATCACAACATCGGTGGAATTCATGACTTCCGCATCCCAATTCGATGTATCGGCTACGGCAACAATATCAGACACGGACGGCCTCCTTGGAAAGAGCGAATAGAGAAACAAATAATAACGCCATCCTAAAACTGCCCTCTGTGGGCTGTCAACTCACGCCAGATCTTCATTCGCTGAGTTTCTCTTGCATACCTTCTCTTGTGACTCGTGCTCTGGACTGAAAAAAGACCCTCACCACTGCCATTGTTTAGGCACACCGGACCACCAGGAATCTGGTTGCACTTTTCGCCAGGCCGATTGCTGTAACCATAATTCATCGGTACGTGCTCGATTGAGACGGTTCGCCATAGAAGACGTAATATCAAATTGTTGACGTAATCCTTCATGGATCAGTTCCTGAGCCATCCGAGCCATGACATTCGGTGGATCAATAATATCAATCACTTCTCGTGCGGTCAGATTCAGGGACAATTGTTCGACTTTGACATAATCTTCCTGTTTCGCCAAATAGGCCAAATATCCATCAGTCGCTTGATACACATACGCTAAATACACATAGGCTTCTACTGACGGATACTGATCAATATTTCTCTGGCAGGCTTCGACCGCTCGTCGATAATCTCCCACCTGCAAAAAAACCTTTGCACGAGCTAAGTCGGTAGATGCTACCGCCTGGCCCTTGCTCGTTTTCGCCGTACTACTAGGGACCTCCAACATTCCACAAAAAATCACAATGAGAATGAAAAACCAAGAACGGATGACATATCGCTCAGGCCATAGGATGCAAGATACTTCGTTCATAGCCTTTCTCCTTCGTGTCAAAGCAAATATATTCTCGTAGGTCCATTAGTTCCTGAAAACATTCCAATAAGGTGTCATGATTTTTGTCACCTGAAAATGACAGAAATTCACCCATATTTTCAATGTACTAGGAAGCGAATTCTTCAAAACCCTAGGATTTTCCTCTGCCCCAGTTGTCACTCATGACGACATCTTGTCCTTGCCGAGCCTGCTTCAGATCCAAGAGCTGCAACAGATTCTAGCCCAACTTCACACTATCGCCCATAACGATAGCTAAGACGACTCTTTTAGATTTCAACCATCCAGTGGCATACCGATTGCGAAGGTGCCCTGTACCATAACCTTTCGAGAAAAGATTGGAACAGGAATCATATGTCAGACACATCATGTACAAAACCCAAGGGAACCTCTCAATCCATTCAATCTCCTAAACGGCCATTTCTCACCTTGCTTCATTTTAGCACGTTACTAGGAATAGGCACTTTTGCCTTCTGCCTTCTTATTCCGTTCTCTCCGACTCCCTCGAACTCCTACGATATGGCCATGGCACTCTCTTCCCACTCGAAGACTTCGCTTAACCTGACCACTCAGTCAACTGACTCAGCATCCACTCATTCAGATGATATTCTTGCAGCACTCACGATTTATCTTGAAGCTCGAGGAGAAAGTTTTGCAGGGAAAATGGCAGTCGCTGCGGTTATTCGCAACAGAACAAATCATAAGTATCACAGTAATGGCACGATACGAGGCACCGTGCTTCGCGCGAAACAATTTGAACCGTGGATTGGTCGCTCCCCCAAAGATGTCAGGTTTAACCCCAACAATCGCAAAATGCAAGAGAGTCTCTTAGCGTGGGAATTGGTACAGGATGGGCGAAATGTCGTGGATGGAGCAGTGCTTTTTTATAATCCGAGCCTAGTCGACACCCCCCGTTGGGCAAAAGTCTACCAAAAGGTGAGTACAATCGGAGGGCATGAATTTTTCAATAAACGCCACATCTGACTCAGGCGTGAACAACATCAGCCTTTCTCAAATTTTTAGGACGAATGTTCCTCTGACTTCCGCTTTCAATACTATCTAATTGAGTTCGTAATTGCCGTAGTGCTCCGGAATGTACGCGACACACTCCTGATTCTGTAAGCCCCAAGCGGCCTCCAATTTCCTTCATCGTCATGCCTACATGATAGTAGAGTTGTAAGACTTCCTGCTGACGAGACGATAATGTCACCAAGGCCGCTTGTAACGACGCCTTCATCTCCGCATTGGCACAGGCCATGAACGGGTCATGCCGTTCGAGATCCGGTAAGACATCCCCTAAGGTAGGACTGTCTTCCCCATAGCCCACGGGTTCATCCAAACTCAAGAGTCTTGGATCACAAGCTGAGATGCTTTCAAGCTCCTCCTGAGAAGCGCCTAATGCTTGCGCCATTTCTGCGATGGCAGGCGACATCCCGTACTTCTGAACGTACTCATCAACGAATTGTCGAATTTGCTCCCGGCGGGCTCTCACTGATCGAGGCACCCAATCCATGGCACGTATTTCGTCTAGCATCATGCCACGAATACGATATTCCGCAAACGTTCGAAATTTAATATCACGACTTGGATCATATCGTTTCAAGGCACTTAATAACCCCATCGCGCCGGCACTCGCTAAATCTTCTATATCTAACGAAAATGGGTTTTTCATCACCATTGCGCCTGCCATTCGTCGAATGATTGGAAGAAATTCTTGCAGGATTGCGGTCAATTGCTCCTGCGTCAGTTGAGAGTAATATGTTTCTGTGTTCTCAGACTTTTTCGCTGATGTCTCTGCACACTCGGAATCTGAAACCCTCACCTCTACTGCAAGCCCACTGGAATGTTGTCTGTGTTCGTTCATGGTCTGGCCCTTCTTTTTTTGACCAAAAAAAACGCCCAATTCCGAGGAAAGGGCGCATGAACGGACGCAGTCAGACTACATACAGTTCGGTAACCAGACGAACCATGAACGCTTTACTCGTTCAGGGTCTCTTGGCTTTGCGCCCTACCCTCACGGATAGTTTGCCCTTGTCACCTGTCAATAAAATTTTATCTTATTGAAATCACCTCATCATTCTTCATTGATAGATCCGACTCACTCCCTAGAGTTGTTGCTGACGTTTTTTGGGGTATTCCCGATTCAGGTCTCTACCCCAGTGCTGATGTTATCGGGCTAGGCCTTTGAGGAATGAAGGAAAAAACTTGATGCATCAAGGGAAAAACATACAAATGCATAGATTGCAAACAATCGAGAAATAATCCCCTATTGAATGTTGTCCTTCTTGTCGCATTTGTCAGGAATTATTTCAGACGGAGAAAAAGATTCACGCCAACCATTAAGAACATTATCATCGCGATTCCACTTCCGATCATGGGCATGACGGCTCCATTCTGGCCCAAGACAATTCCCACTGAATGCACAGCCCAAAACAAGAAACCAATGGCTAACGTTTGCCCCACACCCTTCGCCACGCCCACACTCCGCAACCCACTACCACGCAAACTCAGGGCAACCCCTAAGAGGGTCATCACAAAAGGGGCCATCGCATAGGCGACGCGAGCCCAATAATCAGTTAAATAGCGTTGAGCGTTGTGCCCATCCTGAGTAATCCGTCTAATGTAGTCAGACAATTGATCGAGGGTCATATGCTTAGGAGACCGAGATAACCAATGCGTGAAGTCTTCCGGGGTCAAAGGGAGAGGCTCAATGCGATGCGATTGTTTCAACACAGTCACACGCCCGTCTTCCAGCACTTGATGCTGAACGACATTCTTCAGCACCCATTGCCCCTCAGAAAATGATGCTGTCTCTGCCTCTACAATCTTCGAAAGACCAAACGGTTCACGCAGGGTATAGTGGTGAAGCCCTTCTATCTGTTTCCCTTCTTGCTGGACCGAATCAATCTGCAACAGCTGAGTCTGGCCTACACGTAGCCAAAGGCCAGTTGGTGCCGATAACAAAGCCTCCGGCTTTTGCATAATCGACACAGATTTCACATATTCAGCTTTTAAATTGGCTAAGGGAATAAATACCGACGTCAGACTGAAACTCACGGCACTGACAAACAGACCAAAAGCAAAAAACGGCGTAGCAATTTGATAAAAGCTTAACCCACAACTGCGCATGGCCGTAATTTCCCGAGTACGATTGAGCCCGCCAACGGTTAAAATAGACGCCATTAATACTGCCAATGGTGCAAGTAAAAACATAATCTCAGGAATTCGATAGGCAAAAAAACTCAAGATAAGCGATAGCTCAGCATCGTACTTAAGAAATTTTCGCAACTTTTCAAAAAAGTCAACAACAAGATAAATCGTCAGCACCGTCACCAGGCAGAGCAGAAAGTTTCGGCTGAACTGACCTAAGACATACCAGAATATTTTTGTCATCTCTTCAATTTCATCGCCAATACAGATCTATTGCTTTCGGGCTTGATTGAACATCCATGCAGTAACCACAGCCAAGAGCACATTGGGCAACCACGCCCCAACAATGGGAGCCGCACCACCAGTCGTCACCAGGAATTCTCCCACAACATTCAGCATATAAAATCCGATCACGACTAATACACCGATGGCAAATCCTCCAGCTCTCCCCGAGCGTTTTGACACGATGCCAATCGGCACACCCAACAGTCCCAACACAAACGTACTCACTGGGAATGCGATATCTTTGTGATATTCCATTAATCGTTTAAGCACACCAGTATCCTTGCCCTTTGAAGCCTGCAACTTCTCCTGCAATTCTTCATAATTTTGACGTTTGGCCTTGGCTTTATTGGATTGAAACGGAGAAGGCATCCAAAAGTCATAGGTATCAAATGTGACGCGATGAAAACTTGAGGCATCCTTGGGAATTTGATGAATGGCACCATCAAATAGTCGAATGCCAATTTGGTGCCGCTCATTTTGTTTGAGCATCTGAAAACGTTGGGCCACAACAATGAGAGGTTTATTGGAATCGCTTTTATCAGAAATAAACACGCCTTTGTTTTGCTGTGAAGCTTTCCCGGGATCTGGAACATACACCATCAGCCCAGGCATGGGTTCATTGAACACACCCGAATCCACACCCAGCGTCATTTCATCTTCAATCACACTTAACGCCAGCGTTTTTAAGGACACATTCGCCCAGGGTTGTCCCCATTCAGATAACACCATCGTTAAGGCAAAGACGGCTCCAGCAAACACCACGACAGGAATATTGAGACGCCAGAAGCTGACTCCTGCCGCGCGTAAGGCAATCACCTCATTATCAAACGACATTCGATTGAACGCCGTAATCGTGGCAATCAAACAGGCAATCGGCAGGGTCAAGACAAGAAAGGAGGGAAGCAGATGCATGATGATGGACCCAAGGGAAGACAGACTGATCCCTCGGGATATCACCAAATCGACGAGACGTAACATCTCTTTCGTAAAAATGATAAAGCAGAGCCCGACCAGACTGGTCCAAAACGGGGAGAGAATCTCTAGGAAAATGTAACGATCGAGAAGTCGTATCAACGCGCTGGACGGAACAAAATTTATGAGCAGTCAGTAGAAATTAGAGAAAAGAAATTGTGCGACGTACCGACCATTCCCATCCATCTAGAAGTATACAGAGGAAAGGGTCAAGATAGATCTTACAGGGAGAATTCTCATGCTGCCATTTATTGACAGATTTTTCAAACTATGCTAATAAGTTTTTCGTTTTTGTAAAGGTACTAAGAAGTGAAAATATAACGATACGCTGAAGCCGGAAGAGGAACCAACGCCTTTTTCGGCTTTTGTTTTTTGAATCACTGTCATCTTTGATACATCATCTTGATTTTTTTTGCTCACTTGCCGCAAGGAGGAACGAACGTGAAAAGCAAGGGAACGGTTAAATGGTTTAATGATCGAAAGGGATTTGGCTTCATCCAAATGGAGGGAGGCCAAGATGTGTTTGTCCATTATTCGGCTCTTCAAGAAGAAGGATTTAAGTCGTTAAAAGAGGGAGAAGCTGTCGAATTTGACCTGATAGAAGGCGCAAAGGGCCCTCAAGCTTCAAGTGTGACAAAAGCCGTCATTGAGCAACCGTCGTAATGACTGAGGGTTTTTTCGTTCGCGTTTCTGAAAAGGTTAGGGACATTTTTTAGACAGTGTTAATGGTTTGCTGCGCAAGGCAATCTTAGCATGCCTTGCGCAAGGAAATTTCTCATCTCTGCCGACAATTGACAAATCTGCTAGTAGCTTTGCGCCAGACATGTTCTGGTGTACCTCATTCTTGACTTCCCGCTTTTTCCCCTGATAGACTTCACAGCTAAGTTATTGTAATTATTAGAAAAATCAAACAAATTACAGTAGGAACTCTTTATTTTAGGGGAACAGCATGACCACAAAATTCTTACAGGCTTTATTTTTCGGACATCGGCCCCAATTCCATATCCTGGCAATTGAAAATGAGAACGAAGACTGGGGCGCCGGACAAACTCAGGATGACAAGCTCCCAGCCGCCCCTGAGAATGTTCGAGCCATTCCTGATCATGGTCGCACGACTTTATCCTGGGATGCTGTTCCTGCCGCCCTCTACTACAACTTGTATTTTGTCACCACAAAAGGCGTCCAAATTAAGCCATGCGAGCTCGCCCGGCCAATAGCTTCGCCAGAAGATTTCGTGACGGCTGTCGACATCAAGAAAGAGACCGCTAACTGCATAGAAGGCGTGACCTCTCCCCACGAGCACAACGATTTATCAAATAACTTTTGCTATCACTATGCCATCACGGTGGTGACAGAAGGCGGAGAAAGCCCAATATCAGAAGAAGTCATGTCCATTCCCTCGCCCTATCTTTCAGTGATGCAAATCGGAACTGAAGGGGTTGATGACGGGGAATTTAAATCACCGACCGGTATTGCTGTTGACAAAGACGGCAACATTTACGTCGGAGATACGGACAACCATTCAGTCCAAAAATTCGATAAGTCTGGGAAATTCCTCGCACGCTGGGGTGATGAACCCGATTCAATTGAAGGGAGTTTTTATTACCCACGCGGCATCGGAACGTCACCGGAAGGAGACGTATACGTTGCGGATAGTGGCAACAATCGAATCCAAAAATTCGACTCCGACGGCAATATGATTAATGCCTGGGGTAAATTTGGCTTTGCGTGGCAAGGCGCCGTGGCTGGAAAATTCGATGTCCCTTGGGGAATCACGACTGATACGCAAGGCAACTTGTTTGTGTCGGATACGAGTAATGCACGAATACAAAAATTTCTCTCAGATGGAACACCCATTCTCACTTGGGGGACTGATGGCGGATACGACGGTGCATTCTTTTACCCACGCGGTCTCGGGGTAGATTTTGTTGGAAATATTTTTGTGGCAGATGAAGGAAACCATCGCATTCAAAAATTTGACTCAAGAGGAAATTTCCTCTTGAAATGGGGAAAAGAAGGTAACGCTCCCGGCCAATTTAAAGCTCCGTGGGGAGTGGCATGCGATCCTTTGGGGTTTGTCTATGTCGTCGATAGCGGGAATCATCGAGTCCAAAAGTTTGAACCCAATGGCACATATCTATGCTCTTGGGGTAATCGAGGGTTAACAGAAGGGCAACTGAATTTCCCCTCTGGCATCGCCATTGATAAAGAAGGATCGGTGTACGTCATTGATAGCGGAAATCATCGCTTAACAAAATTTGTGCCGACTGAAGAAGAATTAAAACGGGGCAGAGAGGCCAAACCTGCTGCCGCAACGAACCTTTCCGCCCCAATTAATCTCGCAGTCAAACCTGGAGACACTGAAAACATCTTAAGTTGGTTAGAGGTGCCTGACGCCGTGAGCTATAACCTCTATTTCAGCACTGAATCCAGCCTAACAATTGATACGTCTACAAAAATTGAAGGAGTAACGACTCCCTATATTCATAGTGGTTTGACCAATGACACTCCATACTTTTATGCCCTAACCGCCGTCACAGAAGATGAAGCCGAGAGCCAACTCTCTGATGAACAGACAGCAATTCCTGTCCTTATCGACATAGCTGCTCCCCAAAACCCTGATATTGTGCTGAACCATGGTGCATATATGACCAATAGTCCAGACATGGTTTCCACAATTTCCGCCAAAGACGTGGATAGTGGTGTTGCAGCCTATTTCATTTCTGAAAATCCCATGACACCGAGTGCGACCATGCCTGGATGGGTTGAAGTTGAACCAGAGCAAAAATTCGGCGCGACCATCCCTTTCACCACTTCTCCTGGGGATGGGACGAAAACGGCATATGTGTGGTTTAAAGACGCCAACAACAACGTCTCAGTTCCAGCGAGTGCGAGCATTCTGCTCAATACCTCCGGTTATGTCTGCGTGACGAAATGGGGACAGGCTGGACGTGGAGCATCGCTGCTTCATGGCGGCGAATTTATCGCCCCGATCTTTGGACTATCGCTTGATCGACAAGGATCGGTTTTTGTCGTCGATAACGGAAACAATCGAATTCAAAAATTTGACCGAAATGGTAATTTTATTCTCTTATGGGGAAATTTTGGATCAGCAAACAGTAATTTCAATAACCCAACAGGTATCGCGTGTGATGGTAGTGGGAATGTGTATGTTGCAGATACCAACAACCATCGCATCCAAAAATTCGATGGCAAACTTGGACATTACCTGATGAAATTAGGCTCACGAGGCAATGGAGAAGGACAATTCAATGCTCCGTGGGGTGTGGCCGTAGATCGGGTTCGCGGGTATCTCTATGTTGTTGATAGTGCAAATTTCCGTGTACAAAAATTTGATGAGACGGGTGAATTCATCATGCAATGGGGCAGCTTTGGCAATAACGATGGTCAATTTTATTTTGCGAGAGGCATAGCCGTGGATCAAACAGATGGCACGGTCTATGTCGTTGATATGGGAAATCATCGTATACAAAAATTTGATACAAGCTCCAATGTCCTTCCTCAATTACTGACAAAATGGGGAGGAGGTCTTGGTCCTGGTCATGCCAGCAGCGCTCAAGCCCAAGAACCTGGTCAGTTTCGTTCACCTTGGGGGATTGCCATTGATGAAGCAGGTGATGTCTTCGTCAGTGACACAGGAAATCAACGGCTCCAAAAGTTCGATCGTGATGGAAATTTCATTACGCAGTGGGGTGGATTTGGAACAAATCAAGGCCAATTCAACTTTCCATATGGTTTAGGTGTCGACAGCAGAAGCCATGTCTTTGTTGTTGACAGCAGCAATATGCGAGTACAGGAATTCATGCCAGCGGAAGAAGCTGAAGATCACTTCCAAGAGGAAGAAGCCATGGCGTTTATTCCTGAGGCAGCTGAATAATAATTAACGACAATATTGACAAGACAACGTCATTAGTTGCATACGCCATCAGCCTTCTTTACCTAATGACGTTGGAGCCATTTTTCACATGGTTGTCCAAATTGAAAGGCATGCGTAACTGCTGAGTCACAATTTTTTGAACCGTGACAAAGCCTAACGCGTAGCTTTACATTTTAAAAATTGAAGCAATCGATGATAGTGGAATTTTTCAGCCCTGTGAATCGCACCTAACAAATCATTCAGTTTTCTCGCTACATCACGAAACAAATCATGTGGGACCAACAACTACGAGTCGGACTAACATTTGATGACGTCGTCTTAACCCCACGACGTTCAAATATCGTTCCTGCTGATGTAGACACAGCCACACAACTCACTCGCAATATTCGCATTAATATTCCTGTGGTGAGTGCGGCAATGGATACCGTGACAGAATCACGCTTGGCCATTGCACTCGCTCGCGAAGGTGGGATTGGGATTATTCATCGAGCAATGCCACCTGATAGCCAGGCAGCTGAAGTTGACAAGGTAAAAAAATCTGAAAGCGGGATGATTCTTTCTCCTATCACGATCTCACCTGAGCATACGATCCGTAATGCGCATCACCTCATGGCGACATACAGAATATCAGGTATCCCCGTCACGCAAGATAAGAAATTGGTTGGGATCATAACCAATCGTGATCTTCGTTTTGAAAGCCGAATGGACCTTAAGGTTGGCCAAGCCATGACGAAAGACAATCTCGTCACCGCTCCTGAAGGGACCAGCCTAGACACAGCCCAAGCCATTCTTCATGAGCATCGCATTGAAAAATTGCTCGTAGTCAACGACCAATTTGAATTAAAAGGACTGATTACCATCAAAGATATTCAGAAAAAAATTCAATATCCGTTTGCCTGCAAAGATGGGCACGGCCGACTACGTGTAGGCGCTGCCGTTGGCGTCGGACCGGATGTCGAAGACCGGTTAGAGCGTTTGACAAAGGCGGGCATTGATGTCCTAGTTGTTGATACGGCTCACGGGCATTCCCAAAGCGTACTCGACAAGGTCAAAGCCATTAAAGCTCAATACCCAACGATAGAACTGATTGCCGGGAATGTCGCCACTGCGGCAGCAACTCAAGACCTGATCGAAGCCGGAGCAGACGCCATCAAGGTTGGAGTTGGTCCAGGGTCCATCTGCACAACGCGAATTGTCTCAGGCGCTGGAGTGCCACAACTCACGGCCGTAGCTGATTGTGCAACAGTCGCGAAGGAACATCAAATTCCGCTTATTGCGGATGGAGGAATTAAATACTCCGGGGATATCACGAAGGCCTTGGCTGCAGGAGCCTCATCGGTCATGATTGGCTCACTCTTTGCTGGAACCGAAGAATCTCCAGGTGAAACGGTGTTGTATCAAGGGCGAACCTACAAAGAATATCGAGGGATGGGATCCCTAGGAGCGATGGAACGTGGAGGCAAAGATCGGTACTTTCAAGAAGGGCGAGAAAATTCTAAACTCGTACCAGAGGGAATTGAAGCTCGCGTACCTTTTAAAGGTCATCTATCAGGCTTAATTTATCAAATGGTCGGTGGCCTTAAATCCGGCATGGGATATTGCGGATGCCGAACCATCCCTGAATTACAACGTGAGGCTCATTTCCTCCAACTGACATCTGCGGGTCTACGAGAAGCCCATGTTCATGATGTCATTATTACGAAGGAGGCCCCAAATTATCGGGCTGACTAAGATTCGCTTCTTGCCTTGCTGAGGCACTCAAATCTTATGTACCTGCTTTACGCCTATGCATCCCAACCATGACACCATTGTCATCCTAGACTTTGGGTCACAATACACCCAACTCATCGCACGACGGATTCGAGAATTTCACATTTTTTCGGTCATTCTACCCGTTCACACTTCGGTCAAAGACATCCTTTCGCATCAGCCGAAAGGACTCATTTTGTCTGGCGGTCCGGCAAGTGTGACGCAAGCTCAAGCACCAAAACTCGACAAAAAAATCTTCAAGCTTGGTATTCCCATCTTAGGAATTTGCTATGGGATGCAACTCATCGCACAGCATTTCGGGGGGACGGTTAAGCCCACCCCCAAACGAGAGTTTGGCCGAGCCAACCTCTACCTTGACGACTTTGAAGATTTATTTAAAGGAATCAAAACGAAAAAATCGTTTCCGGTATGGATGTCTCATGGAGACTCAGTCCAACAACTCCCTTCAGGATTTCACGTCATTGGCCATACCGAGCAGGCCCCAATCGCTGCGATAAAAAAGACGGATGGCGCGCAGCAAGTGTTCGGGATCCAATTTCATCCTGAAGTAGCCCATACACAACATGGCGCAAGCATGCTCAAGAACTTTGCGATGCACATTTGTCAGTGCCAACCAACATGGACCATGGATTCGTTCATTGACCAGGCCATCTCGGAGATCAAACACACAGTCGGAAAAGGGAAAGTGATCTGTGCACTCAGTGGTGGCGTCGATTCCACCGTGGCAGCAGTTCTCGTTCACCGGGCAATAGGCGACCAGTTAACATGCTTATTCATTGATAACGGATTCATGCGAAAAGACGAAGTCGCTGAATTACAGAAAACATTCGACGCCTCGTATCAGATGCCTGTTCGTATTGCTGATCATGGCTCAACCTTCCTCTCCGCTCTCGGACGTACGACCAACCCAGAACGCAAACGTAAAATCATTGGTCGTCAATTCATTAAAGTATTCGAATATGAGGCGGCTGCTCTGGGGACTGTCAATTTCCTCGTTCAGGGAACACTGTATCCCGACGTCATTGAAAGTCTCAGCGTCAACGGCCCATCGGCAACTATCAAAACACACCATAACGTGGGCGGCCTCCCTAAGCGGATGAAATTTAAATTGATTGAGCCCTTTCGAGAACTGTTCAAAGATGAAGTCCGTCAACTCGGTCTGGAGCTTGGCTTATCTGAACCAATCGTGATGCGACAGCCATTTCCTGGACCAGGCTTAGCCATTCGTATTCTGGGAGCCGTCACCGCTGAACGACTAACCATTCTTAAAGAAGCAGACGCCATTGTGCGATACGAAATTGAACAAGCAGGATTATCTCGAGAAATTTGGCAATTCTTTGCCGTCTTGCTGCCCATCCAAACAGTAGGCGTCATGGGTGATCAACGGACATATGAATTCGTTGTGGCCATTCGCGCTGTCACCAGTACGGATGGGATGACAGCCGACTGGGCAGTTATCCCTCCAGAAGCTTTAGGCAAGATGTCGAATCGGATTATTAATGAGGTTCACGGCGTGAACCGAGTGGTATACGATATTAGCTCCAAGCCACCGGCAACGATTGAGTGGGAATAGCGATGACGACGGAAACCCAAAAGGTGCGTTTACAAAAAATCATTGCAGGCTCAGGAGTCTCGTCTAGAAGGAAAGCCGAGGAATATATTAGACACGGACTGGTCACCGTGAATGGCGAAACGGTCATGACGTTGGGAACAAAAGTGGATCCCGCACATGATCATATTAAGGTGAATGGTCGTCACATCAAATCAAAGCTCCCTGATATGTTTGTCATGCTG
>JAJDBS010000138.1 GCA_029261235.1 Nitrospirales bacterium | reverse complement strand
GCAAGAGGCCCATGCCACGAGCTTCCTGAACACAAGAAAATTGTTTCGCGAGTTTTGATAACCCCTTGGCTAAGTACTCGCTGGCGCTTCGACTCTGTTCTATTTTGCCGTTATCAAGGAGTAGTTCCAGTACTTTCAAGGCAGCTGCACAGGCCAAGGGATTCCCCCCAAACGTAGATCCGTGTGTGCCAGGCTCAAATGTGGCTGCTACTGTCTCGGTGGCCAGGCAAGCACCTATTGGGATGCCGCCACCAAGGCCTTTAGCTAGAGTCATAATATCCGGATGAATGCCAAATTGTTCATAGGCGAATAGGGTTCCTGTCCGTCCCATACCCGTTTGCACTTCATCAAAAATGAGAAGAATTTTCCGGTCGTCGCACAGCTTTCGAACCTTCATCAAATAATCAGCGTCAGGAACGACCACCCCGCCTTCACCTTGAATGGGTTCCAGCATGATGGCAGCTGTTTGAGGGCTAAGGGTTGCCTCTAACGCGTTGATGTCATTAAAGGGTGCGTATCGGAAGCCGGGAACCAAAGGACCGAATCCTTCCTGTAGGGCGGCTTGCCCAGTCGCCGTGAGGCTTGCCAGGGTTCGTCCGTGGAAGGAATTCAACATGGTGACAATTTCAAACCGTTCAGCGCCGAACGTATTACTGGCATAGCGCCTGGCCAACTTAATCGCAGCTTCATTAGCCTCTGTTCCGCTGTTGCAGAAAAATACTTTATCCGCAAAGGAATGCTCGACAAGGCGTTTAGCCAATTGGGTTTGTGGGTCCGTGTAAAACAGATTAGATGTATGGATAAGCTGCCGAGCTTGACGAGTAATGGCTTCGACAATGTCTGGATGCGCATGGCCTAAGATATTCACGGCAATCCCGGCTACGCAGTCAAGGTATTCGCGACCTTCGGCGTCATAGACGAAGCATCCCTGGCCTCGTTCTATGGTGAGTGGCAGTCGGGTATAGGTATTCATGAGATACCGTGCCGCGTTTTCTTGAATTTCAGTTGCAATCATTTTTATAACACCCGCGTGAATACAGGCGAATCTATCAGACGTCTTCTTCTCTCCGCAATGAAATTATGAGGAGAAGTCCTATAATACTACGGATTTGGGACCATAGAGACAGCAGGAATTGTTTTTCTGAAGAAGACTGACGCGAGAGACCAAAGCGGAATAGAGAAGGCGTTACTTGGAGCTAGCTTGTTGGCGGCGAAGATCGTAGGTTAGCCCGATTTTACTCATCATCCAAATTAACCATTTTGACGGGTCAAAATTATACCATAATGGTCCGTTGCGATAGTCGCTTTGATACATATGGTGATAGTTATGATAACCCTCGCCGAAAGTTAACAAAGAAATAATCCAGCTATCCCGGCTTGAATTAGAGTCTCCGTAGGGCTGACTTCCCCAAATATGGCAGATTGAATTAATGAAAAACGTGGAGTTGAGGACAAAAAACGTTCTGCCAACTCCAGCAAGTAGAAAGCAACCAATTCCCCCAATCCAACCGTCGTAGAGAAACCCAACAACAAAAGGGAAGAGCAACCCTCCGATAATGATGGCTAGATAATTTCGATGTTGCCACATGATCAAGGGATTTTGTCTGAGTCGTGCCATATATTTTTCATCACGGTGAGGATCTTTTCGGAATATCCATCCGATATGACTCCACCAGAACCCTAGTTTCGCGTTATAGGGGTCCTCATCTTGGTCGCACCGAGCATGATGACGAATATGGTCTCCAGCCCACCTAAGGGCTGGAGCTTCTAGAGCCATACCTCCAGCAATCAACAATACTATTTCCATCCATTTCGTACACTTGAAGCTTCGGTGGGCGTACAGGCGGTGGTACCCTACGGTAATGCCTAGCCCCGTAAATATGTACAAGGCAAAAAACATCGTCCAGTCCAGCCAGGAGAAATCGTAATAATAGGCATACAAGGGAAGGGTGATCATCGTTCCTACTGCTATGAGACTAAAAACGATGGTATTGAGATAGTCTAGTTGACGATTTTGGGTAAGTGTTTTGAGCATCTGATCCACGATAAGAGGCCTAGTGTTTGAGCTTATAAGGTTAAATTGCTTGTCTATGAATGAATAAATATTATGAAATCATAGGACGCAACAAATCAGGAAGCCGTCAAGAAGGGTATACTTAGGATACCTCTTGTGCGTATTGCTGTAAAGGAAGAAAGCCCTTAGTCGCGTTTTATGGTCAGTGGGAGTCTGCTATAGATTTTCGTTAAATATTGGGCTATTTTCTTGAATTTTCGTCGCAAGTATATCTTCAAAACCCGCGTGAATACGGGCGAATTTATCACATGATTTCTTATGTTCTCAATTAGGCCCAGATGTGAGAATCCAAAATGCCACCGGTTGGGGCAAAGAGATGCAACGGGGCGTGATTTCGAAGTGTGAACGAGCTAGAGGCGTAGGAAGGTCGCTAGTTTTGGCTGGAAGCTGGGCGGCGCAGATCGTAAGCCAGTCCAATTTTGTTCAGTGTCCAAATCAGCCATTTTGATGGGTCAAAGTCATACCAGCGAGCCCCATTGCGATAATCGCTTTGGTACATGTGATGATAGTTGTGGTAGCCCTCCCCAAACGTGAGTAGAGAAATCCACCAACTATCTCGGCTGGAATCAGCAGTGCTATGAGGTTGTGTCCCCCACATGTGGCAGATGGAATTAATGAAGAATGTGGAGTTTAAAACAAAGAAGGCGCGGGCTAGGCCTGCGAGAAGAAAACAACCTATTCCACCAATCCATCCGTTGTAGAGCAATCCGACAAAAAAAGGTAGGAAGAGCCCGGTCAAAACAATTGGGAGATAATACCGATTTTGCCAGACAACCAACGGATCTTGCAGGAGACGTGTTTGATATTTAGGATCTCGATTTGGGTCTTTCCAGAAAATCCATCCACAATGGCTATGCCAAAAACCAAGTGTTGCATTATGAGGGTCTTCTTTTTGATCACAGCGAGCATGATGTCTGAGGTGATCTCCGCACCATCGTAATGCAGAATTTTCTAGAGCCATGCCTCCAGCAATTAAAAATCCCATCTTGACCCAATTGGGACATTTGAAGCTTCTGTGGGTTAGCAAGCGATGATAGCCTACTGTAATGCCGAGTCCTGTGATCATGTACAAGGAAACAAACATGGTCCAATCAACCCATGTAAAGTCATAAAAATATGTATAGGTTGGTATCCCGACTAGAGTGGCCAGCACGATGAATCCAAAAAGGAACATAGTGGGGTAGTCGCGTTGAGGGATGGCTGCCTTGGAAGGGTCTAGAGTACTTGACATGCCAGGAATGTCCTTGTAAGTCCCACACACCGCTGTACAGCAACGCCTCTGAAAGGAGGCGTGATCCACAGGTGAGGGATCAGTTAATCAATAAAACATTTGATTGATAAATGGTAACCCTTTTACAGGAAAATTGGTATCTAATGTTTACAGGTAGAGACCTGCCCGTGTAAAAGAGCTTAATGAGAATACACGCCAATAGGTTGCTTGTAAAGAGGAAGGTTTTTGAATCAATCCTCTTCATGTATGAGCTTACCAGAACTATGTGAAAAATCTAGTCTGAGGTATCTGGTGGGGGTGGCTTTGATCGCTTTCCCCTTAAGGAAAGCGATCAAAGAAATGGGCAAATTAATACTTGTAGGTGTCGTCTTTGAACGGCCCTGTAGCAGGCACGTGAATATAGTCAGCTTGGGCTTTTGTCAGTTTAGTCAACACTCCGCCAAACCCACGAACCATATGTGCTGCAACTTCTTCGTCTAGAATCTTTGGAAGAACTTGAACGGTTGGGGTTTCGGGTTCTGCATGGTCAGCAAATTTTCGTTCATACAAATAGATTTGAGCCAAAACCTGGTTGGAAAATGAGCCATCCATAATCCGTGAAGGATGCCCAGTGGCATTGCCAAGATTTACCAGTCTTCCTTCGGATAATAAGATCAAATGATCTTTGGCTGCCTTATTCCGATAGACTTTGTGGACTTGAGGTTTGACTTCTTCCCACTCCCAGTTTTTCCGCATGTACGCAGTATCGATTTCATTGTCGAAGTGTCCAATATTACAGACGACCGCGCCATTTTTTAACGCTTGCAACATGGCTGAATCGCAGACGTTGAGGTTGCCAGTCGTCGTGACAACCAAGTCCGTTTGGCTTAGGAGACTGGTATTGGTGTCCTCAACTTTTCCTGTATTGTTGCCGTTGTTGTAGGGCGAAACAATTTCAAATCCATCCATACAGGCTTGCATGGCACAAATTGGGTCGATTTCAGAAATTTTGACAATCATGCCTTCTTGCCGAAGTGATTGAGCAGATCCTTTTCCAACATCACCATAGCCAATGACTAAAGCCTTTTTCCCTGCCATCAAATGATCAGTTCCGCGCTTGATGGCGTCATTCAAGCTGTGGCGGCATCCGTATTTATTGTCATTTTTTGACTTCGTGATGGAGTCATTCACGTTGATGGCCGGAACTTTTAATGTGCCGTTTTTCAACATTTCCTGTAATCGATGCACGCCTGTCGTTGTTTCTTCAGTAATACCGTGCATGTGATTCATCATGGCGGGGAATTTTTCATGAAGCATCAGGGTGAGGTCGCCCCCGTCATCTAGAATCATGTTGGCATCCCAGGGTTTGCCATCTTTTAAGATAGTCTGCTCTAGACACCACTCATATTCCTCTTCGGTCTCCCCCTTCCATGCAAAAACGGGAATTCCTTTGACGGCAATAGCCGCCGCCGCGTGATTCTGCGTTGAAAAAATATTGCAAGAAGACCAACGTACTTCAGCGCCCAGCTCAATGAGTGTCTCAATGAGCACCCCGGTTTGGATGGTCATGTGAATGCAGCCCAAAATCTTGGCGCCTTTCAGCGGTTGGGAGCTGCGGAATTTATCTCGGAGAGCCATTAATGCTGGCATTTCCGTTTCAGCAATTTCGAGTTCTTTGCGGCCCCAGGCGGCAAGGTCGATATCCGCAACTTTATAGTCTTGTGTTGTCGTTTCTACTGTGCTTGCAGTACTCATAATGGTCTCTCCCCTCGTTGGTCTGTGGTCTAACTAATAAGCAAATGACACAATGCAAAGAAATAGATTGAGGGGAAGAAGTTTGCCTTCTTCCCCCAAACTAGCTGAAAGGCTTCTGTTGAAAATTATAACTTAGCTTCTCGTCGTAGCAAGGCAGCTTTATCGGTCTTTTCCCAGGTAAAGCCAGGTTCGTTCCGGCCAAAATGACCATATGCTGCTGTTGGCTTGTAGATGGGACGTCGCAGCTTGAGGTGGTCAATGATGCCTTTAGGAGTCA
>JAJDBS010000137.1 GCA_029261235.1 Nitrospirales bacterium | reverse complement strand
ACGAAGATGCGCCTCTTTAATTTGCGCAATCGTCGCCTGCGGATCATTGTTGATGACACATTTCGCCCAAACTTCATACCCCCCTTGCTTGCAATAGGCATCGCTATCCCAAGCATCTCCGGGAATGGTTCGCAATACACGAGGAGTCATCTCTTCAACCATGAGTCGCCTCTATGCCAATAATCTTACTTTTCATTTTCATCAATATCTCGGTAGTTTGGATGTGAGTACTTCACAAATGATTCTTCGCCTCCCACTATACGAATGGGTCTCAAATGTCGTCAAGCAAGGGTTTGAAAAAGCAAAAGACCCTGATCTTAAAATCATGGGGACAATAAGGAAAAGCACGCAGCGGCAGAGATTTAGTCTGTCTTGTCTATCATCTGATCGACTTTTTTACATAATTCTCGAACCACCTGGGCCGAAGATTCTAATGCAGATTTTTCCTCGTCAGTTAAGGCATATTCTATGATGACTTCGGCTCCATCCGATCCCAATTTCACCGGCACTCCTAACACCAAACCATGAAAGCCATACTCTCCTTCACATAATGCGGCGCAAGGGAGAATTTTCTTTTGGTCTTTCGTGATCGCTTCGACCATCTCCACCACCGAGGCCGCCGGAGCATAATAGGCACTTCCCGTCTTCAATAAATTGACAATTTCTGCCCCACCTTCTCGTGTTCGCTTGATCAACGCTTGAAGCGTTTCAGGTGAAAGCCATTCATCGATGGGACGTCCTGCAACCGTCGTATAGCGAATCAGGGGGACCATGGAATCACCATGTCCACCTAAGACCATCGCATGAATATTTTCCACTGAGACCTGTAAGGCCTCTGCAATGAAGGAACGGAATCGTGCAGAATCCAGCACTCCCGCCATTCCCAGGACACGGTTTCTTGGGAATCCACTCACGCGATGAGCCACATGAGTCATGACATCTAGGGGATTCGAGACAATAATGAGTATGGCATTAGGAGACTGTGTAGTTGTTTCTTTGACGACCGAAGACACGATCTTGGTGTTCGTCTCGAGTAATTCATCTCGACTCATACCTGGCCGTCTTGGAATACCCGAGGTGATGATGACAAGATCTGAATCTTTCGTTGCGCCGTAACTATTCGCACCAGTGACCGCGGAATCATAGGCACAGACTGGTCCAGCTTCGACAAGATCTAAGGCTTTGCCTTGTGGCATCCCTTCAACGATGTCGACCAACACAATGTCGTAGCAATTTTTTTCAGCGAGGCGTTGGGCAATAGACCCACCAACATTACCCGCACCCACCACGGTCACTTTTACTCGCCTCATCACACCACCCATCCCTTTGAGGACCTCAGCCATGCACATTCAGTCATCATCATGGCTCGCCCATCCTGCGACTTTAAAATTGATGGTACACACAAAATTATCACCATCATAAAAATTCACTTTGATCTTTTTTTTGCCGTATTCCCGTGACAGAAAAGCATCTGGATTCTCGACAAATTCCTGATACGTTCCTGCCGCATACCCACCCAACTCATTAAACGCGACAATCATCCCGACTTTGACTTCCTGCAACATTTTGGTCGTGCAGCGCGGATAGATTTCCCAAAACTTCTCCCGGATTTGGTCTTTTGTCGGCTCGGGTCGCTCTCCATCTTCTTGTCGTGGCTTATCAAATTTGGCCTGACGCCGGACATAAGGATATTGATGTCCCGTAAAGAGTTTATACAGCCAAGGCGGCACTTCCGGTTTAGTTGAATCAATCATGCTTGTCTCATCAAATCCTAATATGAATTATCGTGCCGTCAACCGTTGATAAATTTTCGGCAACCGCGTTGGTAATGACTCCACATCCTCAACGACCAAAAACCCAATATCTCCATACATTCTTTTGACATAGTCCGTCGCAGCTTGATCGATAGTAATACAGAACGGGTGGATGCCCTTGAGGCGCGCTTCACGAAGCGCCATCTTCGTATCTTCTAGAGAATATTCATCAGCATACTCATCATCAAGGGGCTTGCCGTCACTGATCAAAATAAGTAAACGTACCTTGGCAGCCTGTTCCATAAGCCGATGGGTGGCATGCCGAATAGCCGCCCCATCACGATTTTGTTGCCGCGGTTTGACGCCGCTAATTTTCAAGCCTACACGCCCACCTGATCGTTGCTCAAAATCCTTCAGGACGTGAATATCCACCGACTGACGACCTTGTCCTGAAAATCCATAGATGGCATATTGATCACCGATGGTCGCTAACGCCTCTGACAGTAATAGTAGCCCTTCCTTTTCAATGTCAATGACTGGCCGAGATCGTGCCCCAATTTGACGACCAGTTGACCCACTCATATCCACAAGAAAAGCCACGGCTACCTGACGTTCATGTTTCTGACGAGTGGAATAGACTTGATCGGACGGTTCATGTCCCTGCCGGCGATCCACCATCCAGTTGACTAAGGCATCAAGATCAATGTCTTCTCCATTCGATTGCCGATTCAGTCGGCGTAAGGCCTCTGGACGAATTGCCTCGAAGTATCGGCGAATCAATCGGATCATAGGTCCGTAGGCCTGAAACGTCTCATCAACAAAGTCTGGTGAACCTTCCACACCCGGTTGCTCCACGACTCGACACCATTGAGGTCGGTAGTCTCGAATCAGGCCATCCCATTCTTCATAGACATATTCACTGCGCCCCAAAGGCGCGCCATGACGTCGGTCTTGTGGATGAAGGTTTGGCTCAAACCATTGTTGCAAAGGCGAAGCCCCAAACAACGGCTTTTGCGGATCTTGTGGCGCTTGCGTTGGAGAAGGAGAGGATTGTTGCTGGCCCACTGACGCCCCCCCCCCT
>JAJDBS010000136.1 GCA_029261235.1 Nitrospirales bacterium | reverse complement strand
GCACAAAGTCTCCCTGTGCGGACGGAAAGCTCGCGATCTTTTCCGCACTATTGCTGCTCCACGTCCCCTCCGCGACGGCTGTCCCCCAGTCGCCATTGGTCACTGACACATACACTTCGTACTGCGTACAGCGGGTAAAGGTCGAGGGGAGATACCGAAACTCGCTGACGAGGTAGGTCCCTCCGAGGTCGAGAATCATTTCATGAGGCGGCTCCGCGCCGGTTGGGTCGAACGGGCGCCAAAAGGTGCTCGGCACCCCGTCTAAGACGTTGTCTTGCCGGCCTTCATCCGAACTCGCCGAGACGACACGCATTTGCCCTTGCGGAATGTCAGTCGGGGGACCGCCCCCGCCCGCCAACACGGTAATGGTGACGGTGTCGGTGCCCTGCAAGAGGGTATCGTTGGCGGTGAGTCGGAACACATAGTCGCCGGCAATCGCGCTGAGGGTGGCCGAGCTAGTGAGCGTGGTGGCCGCGCCAAAGGTGATGCTGCCGCCCGGTGGGACACTCTCCATGGTCCAGAGCGTGGTGGCGGCGACTGGGACGCCATCATCAGCCGTGAGCACACCCGCAAGGGTGACAGTCGTGGTCGGTAAGGTCATCGTTTGCGGGGCGCCGGCATCGACCACGGGCGGCTGATTCGCGGCCGCGAGGACGGTAATAGTGACGGTGTCGGTGCCCTGTAAGAGGGTATCGTTGGCGGTGAGTCGGAACACATAGTCACCGGCAATCGCGCTGAGGGTGGCCGAGCTAGTAAGCGTGGTGGCCGCGCCAAAGGTGATGCTGCCGCCCGGTGGGACACTCTCCATGGTCCAGAGCGTGGTGGCGACGACTGGGACGCCATCATCAGCTGTGAGCAGGCCTGCGAGGGTCACGTTCGTGGTTGGTAAGGTCATCGTTTGCGGGGCGCCGGCATCGACCACGGGCGGCTGGTTGCCCCCCCCACTCGTGCCATTGGGCCCGGCGGTGAAATTCTGTGTGACCTCTACTGCATTTAATGCTCTCTGATAGATGGCGACTAAATGATATACCCCTAGCCATTCCCGGGCGCCAAGTGGCGAATTCACCTCGTTGGCCAACACCAAGGGCATTGATGGATCCCAGGTATTGAGGCTTCCAGCCACCGTCGCAGTGCCGACGACCGTATTATTGATGTAGATGACGACATTACCCGCGGCGTCTCGTGTGTAGACCACGTGCTGTAAGTCATTGCCAAACGAACCTATCCCCGTCGCCACGTCACCTATCGAAGTGGTGGTCGTCCGCAACCGCCCTTCCAAGCGATCCCCCGTACTGCCAAACACCCCTTGCCCCAACATCAGATTGCGCAAGTTAGACGACGATGACAAGCTCACAATTCGAGCCGGGCCGTTCTGCGTCAGATTGGCAGGGTCGATCCAGGCCTCCACCGTGATAGCATTCGTGCCCATCACGGCTGTGTGTACTTTGGTGGCTGCCCCTGGTGACTGGATGATAGTTTCCGCATCTACGGAAAGTGCTCCCGATGTTGGCAGCCACGTCACAGCGTTGCTATCGGCAATGGTCAAGTCCAAAGCAGGTGCCACGCCAGAGGTATCTGCGACGGTCGTTCCCATGCCTTCCTGAAATTCATACAAGGCCACTAACCCGACCGTTGCTCGCGGTGCCGCCGTCACGGCGACAGTGACGGTGGCGGCATTTGACCTATCGCCTTCCGTATCGTCGACCGTATAGGTGAAGCTATCGGGACCAATAAAGCCGCCATTCGGCGTGTAGGTGAGAGTGCCCGCCGTCGTGCCCACGACCACCGTGCCATGGGGTGGATCACTGGCGCTGACGGTCGTCGCATCAATTGTTTGGCCATTGGCGTTGTCATTGCCGAGCACGTTGAAATCAACGGCCGGGGTATCCTGCGGCGTGATGATCACATCTGCCACCGCAATGGGAGCCGCAGCAGGATTGGTGACGATGACGGTGACGAGGGCTGCATTGGAAAGATCGCCTTCGGTGTCTTGAACGGTATAGGTAAAGCTGTCCGACCCCGTATAGCCCGCATCGGGCGTGTAGGTGATCGTGCCCGTCGTCGCATTCACATTCGTCGTCCCGTTAGGCGAATCCGTGGCCACGACCGTGGTGACGTTAATCGTCTGCCCATTGGCATTGTCATTACCCAAGACAGCCACATTCAGTGCCGCGGTGTTCAGTGACGTGACGAACACATCATCCTCTGCAATCGGGGCAGGAGCAGGCGTCACGAGGACTATGACCGTTGCGGCATTCGACATATCGCCGTCGGTATCGACGACGGTATAGGTGAAACTATCGAGACCGTTAAACCCAGGATTCGGTGTATAGGTGAGGGTACCGGTCGTCGGATTGACGTCCACGATGCCGTTGGTCGGGGCCGTCGCCTGAACGGTGGTGACGTCAATTGTTTCGCCATTAGCATTGTCATTGTCGAGCACGGCGAAATCCACCACCGGAGTATTCTGCAGCATGCTGAACACATCAACTACCGCAATCGGGGCGAATGGGGGAGTCGTTGATATTTTAAACTCATAAGCTCCGATGTCATAGGATATTCCACTAGGCCTTGCTTCTCCCGCGATATCATCAGGAACTTCAGCCAGCACAATGCCCGCGTCTCTCGCGGGACTATCGGCGTTCAATCTAAAATCAATATTGGAGGCATCGACAAAGCTAGGATTGCCTGTTGGAATATTGTTGCTTACGATTGGATTGATTGCGATGTTCGATGAGATAATCCCATCCAATTCCGTTAAATTATTTTCAATTACGGTGTTTTCTGCATTGTTGAGAATGGCACTCTCTCCATTGCCGAATGAAATATTGTTCTTGATTTGTGTGTCGATTGCACCCGCACTTATTAAAATGCCATCGGTATTATCATAAGAGGTATTGTTATACACGACATTATTTTGGGGGAACCCCAACCCAACTCTAATACCCGCTCCACTGTTACGATAAGTGATATTGTTGTAAGCCTTATTATCTGGGCCACTACCGATGAGGATTCCGTGCCTCGAGGTGTCATGCACGATATTGCCCCTAATGATATTACGCTCATTAGAAGCTAAGCTGCTGCTGGTGAACATGTGAATGCCATACCCTGTCGTGTTAAACACTTCGTTTCCCTCAACAAGAAAGTCCCTCGCGTTCCACGATAGGTATATTCCATGGTGGACTGGGCTAATTCCACCATCATGAAACTTAGAATTCAAGATTGTAATGAATGTTGGTGGCGCAGATGTTTCTGTATTGGATTGTGCATGAAATCCAGCAGAGTCGGTCCAGCTGTGCACATCGAGCGTTTCAAACTGAATGTGATGCGATTCACCTAAAATTTGGACAGGGGTTCCGCCTATATTATTTTGGTTAACCTCAAAGCCGCGGATAATGATATACGAACTCGTCTTGGCAGGGCTAAAATAAATGGTTTGTCCATTAGTTCCTAATAGGGAAACCTGATCCCCAGAATCCACCTCTACGATTGTTGCCGTTGGCCAGCTTGCGCCACTCGGGATGTTGTCGACTATCCGCTCTGCGTAGGTTCCAGCCTTGACTCGAAGCGTATCGCCTGAATTCAAACAACTTATGCCAGCATTTATGGTCTCTTTGGCGTTTGCCGCTGATTGAGCCTGGGAACAAGAATTACTATCATTCCCTGATTTTGCAACGTAGTATATGTTGTTACTGCTGATAGTGACTGTGACCGTGTCCGTGCCTTGTAAGAGGGTATCCTCGGCGGTGAGTCGGAAAACATAGTCGCCGGCAATAGCGCTGAGGGTGGCCGAGCTATTGAGCGTGGTGGCCGCGCCAAAGCTGATGCTGCCGCCCGGTGGGACACTTTCCATGGTCCAGAGCGTGGTAGCGGCGACTGGGACGCCATCATCCGTGAGCACACCCGCAAGCGTGACAGTCGTGGTCGGTAAGGTAATCGTTTGCGGGGCGCCGGCGTCTACCACAGGCGGCTGGTTGGCGCCACTCACCGCCACTCCCACCACATTGTGTTCCGCGGCATAGCAGTACGGGTTTTGATAGACAATACGCACAAAGTCTCCCTGTGCGGACGGAAAGCTCGCGATCTTTTCCGAACTATTGCTGCTCCAGGTCCCCTCCGCGACGGCTGTCCCCCAGGCGCCATTAATCGTTGACACATACACTTCATACTGCGTACATCGGGTAAAGGTCGAGGGGAGATACCGAAACTCGCTGACGAGGTAGGTCCCTCCGAGGTCGAGAATCATTTCATGGGGCGGCTCCGCACCCGTTGGGTCGAACGGGCGCCAAAAGGTGCTCGGCACCCCGTCTAAGACGTTGTCTTGCCGGCC